>NZ_CP120373.1:3917866-4218344 GCF_029892065.1 Sinorhizobium garamanticum
ATGCTGCGGGGCTTCAAGTAAGCTCTGCTGCATGTTTCCTTAATCGCAGTCGAGATAAGGATAAAACATGCAGCAATCAAAGTGCTACAGCGTCCTTTGCGCGTCTGATAAGACGCGCGGCGCTGTAGCCAAGGAGCTTAAATTGTGACGCTCACCTTCGACGCCCCCTCGGAAGACAAGGCCGTGTTGGAGACCGGGCCGGCCTTTACCCCCCGCTTCGACGAGAAAGGACTCGTTACCGCGGTCGTCACCGATGCGCGCGACGGCGAGTTGTTGATGGTCGCCCATATGAACGCCGAGGCGCTGGCACTGACCATTGAAACCGGCGTTGCGCACTATTACAGCCGCTCGCGCAAGGGACTGTGGAAGAAAGGCGAGAGTTCCGGCAACCTGCAGACCGTCCAGGAAATACGCACCGATTGCGATCAGGACGCCATTTGGCTGAAGGTGTCGGTGGCCGGCCACGACGCCACATGCCACACAGGCCGCCGCTCTTGCTTTTACCGCACGGTCGGCGTCGAAGAGGGCAAAGCCACAGTGACGATCACGGACAACCAACGACACTTCGATCCGGCAACGGTTTACAGCAAAAATTAAGCATCTGCGTTTTCTTGGTTTAACCACGTGCTATATTTATTTTTTGGCAACCAAACGGGCGCCTAATCATTAATTAAGAAAGCGGTTACCGTCGAAACTGCGGCTGAGCGAAAAGTGTTGCAGGCTGTATCTAATTTTTATCGCTCCCGCCGAAATTGATGACGGGAACGGTGGTATATCTCAATTTGGGTGCCAGTCTTTCAGCGATGAATTCGAACAAGACGGCACCATCGCCGGCTTGGCAGGGGCCTCCCACCAGACGCGCGCACTTGGTAGTTTATTCGGCGATGTTGGAGGTGCCGGATGTTGAACTGGACATTCACGCGTAGCAACCAGATTACCGACCTATCCGGCCCGGATGGATCTTCGCTCACGACTGCTCCCCCAGCGCCAACTCCCCAACCCCCGAGACCGAAGATCGCCATAGCCTTGGGCGGTGGCGCAGCGCGCGGCTGGGCGCATATCGGAGTGCTGCGCGCACTCGATGAGGAAGGTATCGAAGTGGGCATGATTGCCGGCACGTCGATCGGCGCCCTCGTGGGCGGCTGTTACCTCGCCGGCAAACTGGACGAACTGGAGGCCTTCGCCCGCTCTCTCACCATGCGGCGCATTGCCGGCCTGCTCGATTTTGCAATCGGCGGCGGCGGTCTGTTCGGCGGTCTGCGACTGACCAAACGCATGCAGGAACACCTAAAGGGCATCAACATCGAGGAACTCGATCGCCCCTTCATTGCGGTCGCCACCGAGGTACACAGCGGCCATGAGGTTTGGATCGAGAAGGGTTCACTTATAACCGCTATCCGCGCGTCCTATGCGCTTCCCGGCATTTTCGAGCCGATCAGCGCCAATGGTAGGGTCCTCGTCGATGGCGCTTTGGTCAACCCGGTTCCGGTTTCGGTTTGTCGCGCTTACGAGCAGCAACTCGTCGTCGCGGTCAACCTCAACTACGATCTCTATGGACGCTCGGCCGTCGTCAAGCACAGCGCCGGCGTGGAAGCAGTGGATGCGCAAATCAAGGATGGCTATTCTGCGCGGCTCGGCATGACCAGCGTCATGGTGCAGGCCTTCAATATCATCCAGGACCGAATTTCACGCGCCCGGCTTGCCGGCGATCCACCGGATCTCGCCCTTCATCCAAAGCTCAATGACATAGGTCTTTCAGAATTTCATCGCGCCGGCGAAGCGATCGACCGTGGCTATCACGAAGCGAAGGCGAAGCTCGCAGAAATCCGCCGCATGCAGGAAGTGCTGGTGCGTTAAATGCATGGAGCATGCAGGCCGATCCTTTTATCTTGATTGCTGCGGAGCGTCTCAAGTCATTAAGGACAGGGGTGCGGGGACCAACGGGCTTGATTGCGGAAGTTGCGCCCTGCTGCATGTGAAGGGCGGCATCGCACCGCCCTTCCCCTTTAGCCTGCGATATAAGCCTTGATCTGTTCGGTCTCGTGCTCCATTGCGCGGATATGGTGCTTCACCACGTCACCGATGGAAACGATGCCGGCCAGACGACCTTCCTTCTCCACCGGCAAGTGGCGTGCACGCAGCTTGCTCATCATTTCCATCAGCGTAGCAATGGACATTTCCTCGCGGCAGCAATAGACGTTCTGCCACATCACGGAGGAAACTGGACTGTCGAGACAGGTGGCACCGTGTTTGGCGATCGAAGCCACGATATCACGCTCCGTCAGAATGCCGACGATTTGATCGTCCGGATCGACAACGACGACCGCCCCGATACGATTGTCATGTAGAAAGGTCGCAGCCTGATGAACTGTCACATTCGGCGTGACAGTCACGACGTTGTGGCCTTTTTCGTTGAGAATCGCTCTTACTGACATCCACACATCTCCCGTTACACTACGCCGGGCCGGTGGGAAAAGGCTCTGGCCGTCTCTTGTGCTTGCAGCGCCGCGCGTCACTTCAGATTGCTTGATGGTCGCTGTAACACCCCGAGCCTCTGCACAGACAAGGATCTATGCAGAGTTGCCGCAGGAACCCGCCCCAATATCCGATGTCGGCCACTAGCGCTCGCGCCTCTCCCGCACGAGACCAGGCCGACACCCAGCCTTGCACGCTCGCCCTCAAGGCGACCGCAGGGAATGGTGCTCCAGCGACTTTTTGAAATCAAGCCTTGTCACTCGGCGGACAGGGTCCGTCAGGTATCACATTTGTGAATCCGCTTTGAAACAATTCGGGATCATAAATGTGACTGCTTTTCGTGGGTTAGGACATCAGCGAGAAACTGGCACCTATTTCCTTATCCTGTTCGATACGTCGCGGCATGCGGGCGGAAGGCGTGACCCGCTTTGTCTCGTTCCTCCCGGCCCAGACTCGGTAAGGTCGGAGTTCCCTACCCTTGGTCGCGCGGATCAAAGAACCCGAACAGGAGAAAGCCGAAGAGGAAGCCGCCGATATGCGCTTCCCAGGCGACAGTTCCCGCGCTGCCAACGGAAAACATGCCGAGCCCGACCAGAAAATTGGTCAGGAACCAGATGCCGGTGAAGACCAGCACCGAGCGATTGGCAAGCGTTTCGGTTAGCGAAAGCCGCCGGTTGAGATGCGCGAACTGGCGGCTGATGCGGCCGCTTGGCGAGAAGACGAACCGCGCGGCCGCCCCCATGAAACCGGAAACGACCCCCGAGGCCCCGACCACGACGACGATCTCACCCCAATGAAATACCGTGTGCAAGGCGACGGCGGCGGCAGCCGAAAGGCACCAGAACACGGCCAGACGCACCATGCCGATGCGCCGCACGACCGGCGCCCCGAAAGCGACCATCCAGAAGATGTTGAAGATGAGATGGTCCCAACTCCCGTGCAGAAACGAATAGGTGACCGGCGTCCAGAGCCAAACCAGTCCTTGTTCCGAAAGCGGGAGGGTGTAACGAACAGGCAGGAAGGCGAAATTCAGGATCAGCTCCTGATCTGCAGCCGCCGACAGGAGATAGGTTCTCAATGCGTGAACGGCGATGAGAAAAAAGAGGATACCAGTTAGCCCCGCCGGCAGATTGAAGGCAGGTTCGCGGCCGCGGGCCGTGTCGCTGTCGGCATCCGTTTCCGCTGGTGTCACTGCCTGATCTCGTTCCATGCCTGCTCTCTTCCATCGCTGCTGCGCGTTCGCGATCAGGTTTTACGGAGGTACCGCCACCGGATAGCGCGAAGGCATAAGCAAACAAAAAAAGACCGTCCAGTAAAAACTGAACGGCCGGTGAGCCCTTATACCGAGCTCCAATTGCGTGCTGAAGGCAAACCTTCGTGAAGTGATGTCATTTAAGTGCCAGCAGGTGGCGCCGAACGCAATCGAAACCGACTGTTAACCTTAATATCGGCGTGGCACGAAAATCGCTCCGCAATTCCTGAAATCGAAGAAGCCGCGCCGCTGTGCCAATAAGGAGCAGTGGGAGCCGGATCGACGGAATGAATGGGCCATCATGCGCAGCAAAACAACGACAGAGCTGTTCCAATATTGGAACGCATTGCGGGGTGAACGGGACCTCCCCCGCCGCGACGAGATCGAACCTCAAGAAATTTGTGCGCTGCTGCCAAGCCTGTTCATCCTTGAACAGCAGCCAAGCGGCGACATCCGCTTCCGGCTCGCCGGCACCCATGTCTGCGCTCTTTTCGGTCGAGAATTGCGTGGCCAGCCATTTGGCGCGCTGTGGTCCGCCGGCGAAGCGGGCGAAGCCATTCGGATCGCTGATCAGGTAATGACACAACGCTCGCTTGCCGCGCTTTCCGCCTGTGGTCTGACGGCAGGCGGCGATCGACTGGAGACCGAGTTGCTGCTCACGCCGCTCGGGTCGCCGCAGGGTGACAGCGACCGCATCCTCGGTTCCCTTGCACCACTGTCACGCCCTTCTTGGCTGCATATGACGCCCGTTGAATGCCTTGTCGCACAAGGCCTACAAATTCTAGGCAGCGGGCGCGGCGGTCGTTCGGACATGGCTGAGGCTTCCCATGCAGTCGATGCCAAAACGCATCGTGAAGAAATCGGCCGCAAGATCCAGCACCTGCGCATCTTCGAAGGCGGAAGGGAACGCTGAGCCCGGAGGAGGCAGCCAGCCGCTGGCGAACCTTCTATTAACCGAGACCGCCTATACTTTCACAGGCAAGGATACTTCGATCGCAGAGTGACCATGTTCTCGTTTCAGCACGCACAAAACACCGGCCCGAAGCCGCACCAGGAAAGTGCCTTTCAGCGCGTTTCGGTAAACCTTTCGGGACGGCTGATGCTTGCCAATCGCGATGAATTTGATTGCACCGCAGTCGACATGTCGCCAGGAGACGTGCTCTTTTCCTCGCCCGCCCGCCCACGGGCCGGCGAGCGGATCGTCGCCTATGTAGAGCACGTCGGACGTCTCGAGGGCACCGTGTCGCGGCTCGCGGAGCACGCATTCGTCATCCAGCTCAACGCGACCGAGCGAAAGCGCGAGAAGCTGGCGGCGCAGCTCACCTGGATCGCCAACAAGCACGAGCTCGGACTGCCGGAGGACCGGCGCCATGACCGCCTCATACCGCGCAAGGCTCTGACGGAGCTCACGCTCGGCACGGGCGACAAATACGCTTGTCGCATTATCGACCTCTCCCTCTCCGGCGCCGCGATCGACATCGAAACCCGGCCCGCGATCGGAACCCCCGTCAAACTCGGCAACATGAAGGGCAGGATCGTCCGGCACTTCCAGGAAGGCGTGGCGGTCGAATTCTCCGGCATTCAGTCTCGCGAAACACTGGCCGAATTCCTTTGAGCCGTCGCCCGTAAGCCCGACGACTGCCCGCGCCCAATCTTTTGATATTGCCCCGGATTCACTCCGACTCCGCCATGCGCATCAAGGGCGGCGGCGGCCGGCGAATAGCCTTTTCATGCGATCACAATCATTCACCGGCGACTAAGGCGCGCATCCTTGTAGGCGTCGCTTGCGGCCGAGACGAGCCATCGTGAACACGATGAGCCGGCGCTAGCACGGCGCCCCTGGCATGACCGTCGAGCGCTTCTGAAATATTTTCGGAGGAATTTCCCGCGCCATGCCCCTCCGAGCTCAGAATTTGGCGTAAATCCCGGTTCTAACAGTCGCTATCCACGATCTCAGATTTCCGCAACTCGCCCAGGTCATTGACACAACCGCTCCAGCCACGATCTGGCTTTTCGCTTTAAATTACCGTTGTTTTTCAGAACGATAACAATCTTGCATCGCTCCCTTCTGGTCTCCGCACGGTGAAATTTCATTAAAATTTGAATCAAATTTTATTCTTATTTGATCTGCTTTTTATTCTTATTTTCTGCGCATACTATTCTTATTTGTACTTGTTTTTACCTCGCTTCTTCGCCGCGGATAAAAAACTCTGTGCCATTGTCGAACCATAACGGGGAGACAAAAATGCACAAAGCCATCACCAAGACGATTGCGGTCGCAGCCCTTTTCGTCGGTTTCCTGACCGAGGCAGCCCTCGCCCTTCCGGCGAACATCGCGGTGGGCGGCACCACCAATCCGCCGATCGGTCACTACGAATTTTGCAAGCGCAATCCGTCCGAATGCACCGCCAATGGAACCGATGGCGGCCCGATGGTTCTGACCCGCGAGGGATGGCAGAAAATTCTCGAGATCAACTATGAGGTCAACCAGGCCGTGACCCCGATGACGGATATGGAGATCCATGGCGTCGAGGAAGAATGGTCCTATCCGGACACCATCGGCGACTGCGAGGACTATGTGCTCCTCAAGCGTCGCAAGTTGATCGAGCGCGGCTTTTCTCCCGCCGATCTGTTGATAACCGTCGTGCTGCAGCCGAACGGCGACGGCCATGCGGTTCTGACGGTACGCACCGACCGCGGCGACTTCATACTCGACAACATGCGCAGCAAGATACTTAGCTGGTCGGAGACCGAATACACCTTCCTGAAGCGGCAGTCCTCCGAAAATGCCGGGCGCTGGGTGAAACTGCAGGACGGCCGCGCCGTTGCAGTCGGCAGCGTAAAGACGCAGTAGAGGCGCTTTATCGAGAAACCCGTCCACTGATGACATCTATCGGGCTTCGGTCAGTTCCGCGTTCCCCGTGTCGACCAAGCCTCCACAGCCGCGCGTGCAATCGGACGCGCAAAGGTCGCTGTAGTACTTTGAATTGCTGCATGATTTTCTCCTTAAATCGATTCCGATTTTAGGAATCATGCAGTAGCCGGTTCCGTTGTCCCCGGGACCGGCGCTTCTTTTTCGGAGGAGCCGGCCGGGCCGGTCCTCACCCAAGAAGCATTTCACCGAAAATTAACCATCTTCGTCGACCGTCGAAGGCGACATCCGGCCCGATCACTTCCTTGTCCCCGAGACCGGATCAAGCGCACAACAACAAGCCACCGCGACGGACGATCCTGCATGAATGCGCCATCCAGTGGCCCCGAACCGGAACTTTCGCCACTCCTCTCGCCACGCCTCCTCTACAAGGTTACCGCGGTTGTCGCCCTGCTGGCGGCTCTGACCACGATCGTCTCGCTTTCCGGACACCGGCTTGGAGAAAAGCTCGCGCTCGCTGGACACACCTCCAGTCAAGAGATCTACGACATCTTCATCGGACAGGATCACTTGCGGCTACCGGCCAACATGATCCGCTTCGAAAGCCAGCGCGGGACCAGCATTGCCGAGCGCATCGACCTTTACCTGACCTGGCCGGCGCTCGAAGGCTATGGCGAGAATACCCGGAACCTGTTTGATGACATCAATCGACCGGAAAACCTGATCTTTCTGCAACTCTCGCAGAGTACGATGTCGCAAGACATGTCAGGACGACTGGAGCCTATCTATCGCCATGTCCTGAGCAATGAGGTGCTGCCCGGCCCCGCCGGGTTGGTTCGGCACGACGCCAAGTCCAACACAAGCTACGCTGGTGAAGTTTTCTTCACCGCGGACCGTGCCGGGCGACCGCCTTACGTCCTGCGCTGCACCCTGCCCGCGGATGCCGAAGCATCGACGAGCGCCGACTGCCAGCGCGACGTGCACGTCGGCAAGGATCTCACCGCTCTCTACCGTTTTTCGAGCAAGCTGCTGCCGCAATGGCGATTGATCGACGATTCCGTGGAAACCTTTGTCCGCAGCCGGCTGGCGCCCTGATTTTGTCCAAGAGTCGTGGTGCAGGCGAAGTGCCGACCCGCTTGGGTCGACCGGTGCCGTTCCCGAACAAGCGGCCCGCCCCAGGAAACCAATCATTCATCATAAACCGATTGGTAACGCTATCCCGATACTGTCGCAGGAACGATCGTTCCGACGACGCGTCCGGACGGCATCCATGAAATGAGAATAAAGAGCAGCGTAGTGTCTCGATCCGTTTTTTTTGATATCGCGAAACGCCCGTTTGGGGCCTTTTCAAAAATCGCAGGACGGATTGTCCTCGCCGGCGCCATTGCCGTATTGGCCCTCGCCGCACCGGCAAACGCCAATCCGAAATACGCCGGCATCGTCGTCGATGCGAAGACCGGCAAGGTGCTTTACGGCGAGGATGCAGACGAGTTGCGCTATCCGGCCTCTCTCACCAAGATGATGACGCTGTATCTGGCGTTCGAAGCGCTGGAAGCCGGACGGATCAGCAAGTCCACGCCGGTTCCGTTCTCCAAGAACGCTTCGGCAGAACCTCCGTCGAAGCTGGGTGTGCGAGCCGGCAAGTCGATCACCGTCGAGCAGGCGATCCTTTCGCTCGTGACGCGCTCTGCCAACGACGCCGCCACGGCGCTGGGCGAACTCCTGGGCGGTTCCGAACAGCGTTTTGCCCGGATGATGACCAACAAGGCACGCGCGCTCGGCATGACGCACACGACCTATCGCAATGCCAACGGCCTGCCGAACCCGGAGCAGAAGACGACCGCCCGTGACCAGGCGCGGCTCGGCATCGCGCTGCGGCAGCACTTTCCCCAATATTATGACTATTTCTCTACGCGGAGCTTCCGTTTCGGTAAGCAGACGATCGGCAACCATAACCGGCTGCTTGGCAATGTCCGCGGTGTCGACGGCATCAAAACCGGTTACACCCGCGCCTCGGGTTTCAACCTGGTGACCTCGGCACAGCTTGACGGACGCAGCATTGTCGCCGTCGTGCTGGGCGGAACGTCCGGTGGTTCCCGCGACGCCCAGATGCGTAAGCTCGTCGCCAAATACATGCCGGCCGCTTCGCGGCGTGGAGGCGGCAACCTGATCGCCCAAACGCCGACCGCCGAACCGCCCGTCGCCGCCGTCGCGCAGGCTGAAGTGAAGCCTGCGGCAGCGCCCGTCGCCGTCGCTTCCGCTGCCATGGATCTGCCCAACACCGGCCCGGTTCCGGATTTCCGCTACAGCGGCGAAAGCTCGAGCCGCATGGAAATGGCCTACGCGGCAACGAAGCCGGCGTCCGACAATCCCGTGCTTACGGGCAAGATCGCGCCGAACACACTTGAAGCCCAGAGCGCCAAGCTCGCCGCGCAGCCGGCGGCCGAGGATGTCGATACACAGATCACCAACTCGGTTGCCGCCAAGGTTGAGGCCCAGCCGGAAGAACAGGCCCAACCGCAGGGCTGGGTCATCCAGATTGGTGCGACGCCCGACAAGGCGCAGGCGATGACGCTTCTCGGCAACGCCAAGGAGAAGGGCGGCAAGACATTACGCAATGCGACACCGTTTACCGTCGCCTTCTCGAACGGCGGTGGCCAAGTCTACCGCGCACGTTTCGGCGGCTTCGACGACCAGGACAAGGCCGTCAATGCATGCAAAGTATTGAAGAAGAAGGGTTTCTCTTGCTGGGCGAGCCAGCAGTGACAAACACGACTTTCTGACGGCCGGGTGCGTTTTGCCCGGCCGTCTTCCTCGGATTTGTACAGCGTAACGAGGTTGGTCATGGCAGTGAACGAAAATGTTCCCGGTGTTACCGTGATGCCGGGAAAGAGAACGAGATCCACGCGCATCGGTCTGCATCCCTTGCATGAGGCCGCCATGCGCATCGCCGACATCGGCTTGAACCGCTCGAAAGCGAAGACGCGTGATCTCGTCGGCATGCTTTTGACGCATGGCGCGCGCGCCTGGCGCTCGACCCAGCCCCGCGCCGGCATCCACCTGCATGTGACTGCGCCCGGCCGTCGCTATCCGCTCCGATTGCGCATCCACTGATTTCCAGGAATTGTCCGGGGGCCGTCCCCCGCAATTTCGGGCGGGGAAAACCGCTACACACTCTTCCCGGATTGCTTACAGAAGGCCGAGTTCCGCCAGTTCGCGCCGCAGTTCCAGCGGCATATCCGCCTCGCCGGAGGAAAGCGAAGCGAGATCGCGCGGCGCCTCCTTGTCCTGCAGATAGCGCCATCCCTGGAAAGCACGGCGTGGCTGGAGTTCGGTTTCGACCACTTCCGGTCCGAGGATGAGATTGCAGCGGCCGATGCCCTCGCTGTCGGTGAAGGTTTCGATACCAATCAAAGACTGCCGCGCCTGCACATGCCCCTTGATCACCCAATAGAGTGAACCGCCGGCAAGGAGTTCCTCGGTACGTTTCGGAACCATCCGGGTCGTATGGAACGAGTGGGGCTCCTGCCCGGCCGCGATCGCAGCGAGCGCCTTGCGCGACACCCACTCACGCAAGTCCTCGACCGATTCTGCGCCGACGCAGAGCTTTATGAGATGCAACGCCATGAGAGACCTTGAACACCTGTCCGCCGGCCGCGGTCAAGCGTGTTGAACCTGTTCGTCCACAAGAGCCCCTCAGCCGACCTCATGATCCTATAGCAGGATTGGGGCAGAAAACTGCGTGGATCGCGCCGACGGCTCCCGCCGAAAGTGTCAGCACTCGACGACGTTCACCGCGAGCCCGCCAGTGGAGGTTTCCTTGTATTTCTCATTCATGTCTACGCCGGTCTGCCGCATGGTCTCGATGCAGGCGTCGAGCGGTACGAAGTGCTTGCCATCGCCCTTGAGGGCGAGCGAGGCCGCGGTAACCGCCTTGACGGCGCCAAGGGCGTTGCGCTCGATGCACGGCACCTGCACGAGCCCGGCGACAGGATCGCAGGTCATGCCAAGGTGGTGTTCGAGCGCGATCTCAGCGGCGTTCTCGATCTGCTCTGGCGTGCCTCCCATCACGGCGGCAAGGCCTGCAGCCGCCATCGCCGAGGCCGAGCCGACCTCGCCTTGACAGCCGACCTCCGCGCCGGAGATCGAAGCATTGTGCTTTATGATGCCGCCAACGGCTGCGGCGGTCAGCAGGTAATCGCGAATGCCCTCCTGGTCGGCATCGTCATGGAAATGCATGTAATAGCGGATGGTCGCCGGGACGACGCCGGCGGCGCCATTCGTCGGCGAGGTGACAACCCGGCCGCCGGCCGCATTCTCCTCGTTGACCGCCATCGCGTAGACGCTCAACCAATCGTTTGCGAGCAGCGGGTTGGTCTTGTTGGATCGCCACTCCTCCTGAAGCTTGTCGTGAATCGAACGCGCACGCCGGCGAACCTTCAGTCCGCCCGGCATGATGCCGTCCTGGCTCAAGCCCCGGTCGATACAGCTCTTCATCGCTTCCCAGATGCGGTCGAGGCCGGCGTCGAGCTCTTCCCTCGACATCGTACACTCCTCGTTTGCCCTCTTCATCTGGGCAATGGTGAGCCCCGAACGAGCGGCCATCTCGAGCATCTGCTGCGCCGTCGCGAAAGGATAAGGCACCTTTACGCCCGCGGGCTTGTTCTTGGCGGCGCGCATCGCCTCAAGCTCCGTGTCGGTCACGACGAAGCCGCCGCCGATCGAATAATAGATCCGCTTCAATAGTAGCCGTCCGTCGCGATCGAGGGCCGAGAAGGACATGCCGTTGGCATGGCCGGGCAAAGGCACTTTCTTGTCAAAGACGAGGTCCGTTTCCGGCTGGAACGCGTAGGGCGGATGTCCGGCGGGCGTAATGCGGCCCGTGCGTTCCACCTCGTCGATGATTGCATCCATGCTGTCGGGATCGACGAGATCCGGACGCTCGCCCATCAGTCCGAGGATAACCGCACGACCCGTGCCGTGGCCGATGCCCGTGTGCGCAAGCGAACCGTGCAGGCTGACCTTGATGGCGGCGACGCTCGCATGTGTCGGTCGCGGCCAGTCATCGGAAAGGATGAGGTCGAGGAACCTGTTTGCCGCCGACATCGGTCCCATCGTGTGCGAACTCGAAGGACCGATACCGATCTTGAAAACGTCAAAGACGGAAAGAAACATAAACTGCCTGCCCCGGAGCACGGAAACGTTGCAACGCCAACGCCCGCTTGGCTCCCCTTTAGGCGCCAGCGGTGTCGGTTTTCCTAAATATATAGGATCAAACCATAAGCCATCCCATCCCCATCGATCAGGCGATCAACCGACATCGGATTCTGTTCGTGCGACATGATGCGAAAGCGAGTTGTGAGAAATGGCCGCCATCGAATCAAAACGACGCGGTCTTGGGAAACCGCGTCGCCCTGATGGTATGCTTCGATCTCAAAGGCCGCCGAAAAGATGGGCCAGGACCAGAACGCCTGCGAAACCAGCCACGGCGCGAACAGTCACGCCCCAGCACGACTTCTGTATTGTATTGTCCATGATGTCTCCGAGTACCCAGCGGTCGGCGGGCACAGCATTCGCTGCCCGCGCATGCGCCATGCATACTGAAGAATGTGTTAAGCCGCAACTTCGAAATATGGCAAAATCGTGTCAAGGCGACAGCGGGCTCGCGCCGATCTTGCATTTTCAAACAGCCATGCCAAAAACGCCTGCATGACCCTCGAAGATTACATCGCACTCGGCATCTTTGTCCTGCTTTGGGGCGCCTTCAACTGGGCGACCGACGGCCGGCGCAATTTCAAGCGTGTCAGCCTGACCCGGCTGATGAACGAAAACCGCCGGCGATGGATTCGCAATTCGCTTAACCGCGACCTGAAGATGATCGACACGCAGATCATCGCCGGGCTGCAGGCCGGCACCGCCTTTTTTGCCTCGACCACGATCTTCGCGCTCGGCGGCTGTTTCGCGCTGCTCGGAGCGACCGACCAGGTGCAGATGATCTTCAACGACCTTCCGCAGGTTTTTCGGGGCGGACGGACAGGCTTCGAGCTGAAGGTCGGCGGCCTCACCTGCCTCTTCGGCTACTCCTTCTTCAAATTCGGCTGGTCCTATCGCCTTTTCAACTACTGCTCCATCCTGATGGGCGGCATACCGATGACGGCGGACATGATGCGCGACCGGCAGGCCGCCGAGCAGGCCGCCGAGCGCGCAATCCGCATGAACATTCTGGCGGCCAAGCATTTCAATGCGGGATTGAGAGCGATCTTCCTGTCGATCGGTTATCTCGGCTGGTTCATCAGCCCCTATGTTTTCATCGTTCTCACCAGCTTCGTCATCTTCGTGCTGATCCGGCGGCAGTTCTTTTCCGAGGCGAGAGAAGCTCTCGTCGAGGATGCTCTCAAGCACTAAAGCGCGTCGCGTTCAAACCTATTCACGCAACGCGCTTTATCTTTTTGTTTTCATGCATGTCGTTACCCCAAAACCGCTGCGCACTTTTGGGCGACATGCACTAAGATCTGCGCCAAGGAAACACGCGCTGCTCCTCATTCGAAGAACATCCACGCGTGGCCGGCGCAAGCCAGACATGCGAACGTATCGCGAAAACAGGATGGCAACAGCCGATGTCCGAAAACACAGCAACTACGATTACCGAGACGCGACGCGCGTCACCTGACATCGAAAAGCGTCGTCGGATCGCCCTTCTGGACGCGCTCAGGGGCTTGGCGCTGGTCGCCATGGCGATCTATCACTTCGTCTGGGATCTCGAATTCTTCGGCTATGTGGCGGTGGGCACTGCGGGGACGGGCGGCTGGCGGCTTTTCGCCCGGCTCATAGCGAGCAGTTTCCTGTTTCTGGCTGGCTACAGCCTCGTGCTCGGCCAGCGGCCGAATTTTCGCCCGCGCGCCTTCGCCTGCCGCTTCGTGAAGATCGCCGGCGCAGCCCTGCTGATCAGCGTCGCGACTTGGTTCGTCTTCCCGGATTCTTTTGTCTTCTTCGGCATCCTTCATTCGATCGCGGCGGCAAGCCTTGTCGGCCTCCTGTTCCTACCACTACCCGCGATCGTCTCCTTTGTTGCCGCCGCGGCTGCCTTCGCCGCGCCGCTCTACCTGCGCTCGGCCATCTTCGATACGCCCCTGCTCTGGTGGGTTGGACTTTCCCAGACGCTTCCCCGTTCGAACGACTACGTGCCTCTCCTTCCCTGGCTTGCCCCCTTCCTGGTCGGGCTCGGAACGGCAAAGCTGCTTCACCCACTGCTCGTCAGCCGGGGAGCGTCCACGGAGAGCCGCAGCAAGCTGTGGATCAAGCCGCTCGCCTTCGGCGGTCGTCACAGTCTGGCCATATACCTCGTACACCAACCGCTGCTCATCGGCCTCGTCTATCTCTTTGCCCAGATCGCACCCGCCGCGGCGCCAGACCCGGAACAAGCTTACCGCGCAAACTGCGTGGCGGCTTGCAACCGCGCAGATCCCGCCGCGCCGTGCGAAGCCTTCTGCGGCTGCACGCTCGACCGGCTGAAAGAACAAAGCCTTTTCGAGGACTTAAACATGGGCAAGATCGACGTGAACACGGATGAGCGCATTGCGCGAACCGCCCGTCAGTGCACAATCGACGTGCAATCAGGGGACTAGGACATGAATGCCTATCGTGCCAAGCCGCTGAATTTCCCTTGGCCCGTCGTGCTCTATGGCACGGCCGTTCTGACTGCACTGATTTTCAACCGTTTGTTCCCGATTCCCGTAGCGAACGGACACGGCTGGTTTGCGTGGCTCGCCGGATGCGCACTGATCCTTGCGGCGATCTCCATCGACCTGTGGGCCGTCAAGACGCTGCTCGACCGGCACACCGCGATCCTGCCGACCCGTTGCGCCACCTGCCTCGTTACCTGCGGCCCTTTTCGCTTCACCCGCAATCCGATTTATCTCGGCTACACGCTGCTGATGATCGGCACTGGACTGATAACGGCCAACCCGTGGCTCTTCATCGCGGCGATGGCGGCTGTCGCGTTGACGACCGCCTTTGTCATCCGCAATGAAGAGAGACATCTGCTGTCGCGCTCCGGCTTCGAATTCGAGCGCTATTGCCGTCGCACCACGCGGTGGATCTAACGCGGAAAGCGAAAAGGTGGCGCCTACAGCGCCGTGCGTCTAATCAGACGCGCAAAGGTCGCTGCAACACGTGGAATTGGCGCATATTTCCTTAAATCGGCTACGATTTAAGGAAACATGCAGTAGCCACCCTTTGAACCCTTTCGAACGCCTTAAGTGCCGACGCCGATCTCCGCAAGACGCGTCAAGCAGGCCTCCTCGACGTTGTCGAGCTCGGCGAGCGTGTCATCGATATCCTTGCGTTTCTGCCGCAATTCCTCGCGCTTTTCCTCGACGCGAGTCATCAGAAGCTGCAGCTGGCCCATCTCGCCCGGCGGATCCTTGTAGACCTGTATGATCTCGCGAATTTCGGCAATGGTGAAGCCGATGCGCCGGCCGCGCAGGATTTCCTTGATGAGATGACGGTCAGCCTGCCGAAACAGTCGCGTGCGGCCGCGACGCTCCGGATGAATAAGACCTTCATCCTCGTAGAAGCGGAGCGTTCTGGTCGAGATGCCGAATTCCCGTGTTAGCTCAGTGATGCTATAGTATTTATTCACGCCGCTGTCCCATCAAATTCCGAGGCATCACTATCGTTGACTTTGACGTAAAAGTCAAACAACGCGCACAGCTCTCACGTGACGTGGAACCACCAGGTGGCGATACCGAGAAAGCTGAAGAAGCCGGTTATGTCAGTAACCGCAGTGACGAAGACGGCAGAGGAAACGGCCGGATCGGCACCGGACTTTTCCAGGAGAAGCGGAATCATGATGCCGGCGAGCGCTGCGGCCATCATGTTGATCAGCATTGCCGTGGCGATAATGCCGCCGATGTTGGGATCCTGAAACCACAGGCCTGCCACGAGGCCGATGAACGTGCCGAAAATCATGCCGTTCAGCAGCCCTACCCCGGCTTCGCGGCGGATGATCCGCGGCGCATTGTGAATGTCAAGGCCGCGGGTCGCGAGCGCACGGACGGTCACGGTCATGGTCTGCGAACCCGCATTGCCGCCCATGCCGGCCACGATCGGCATCAGGATGGCCAAGGCTACAATCTGCTGGATGGTCGCGTCAAAAAGGCCGATCACCGAGGCGGCTATGCAGGCCGTTATAGAGTTGATGAAGAGCCATGGCACCCGCGAGCGCGAGGCTTCGGCAACGGAGTCCGACAATTCCTCGTCGCCGACGCCGCTCAGGCGCAGCAGATCCTCCTCCGCCTCTTCCTGGATCACATCGACCACATCGTCGATGGTCAGCACGCCCACGAGACGGCCATTGTCGTCGACGACGGCGGCCGACAAGAGGTCGTACTGTTCGAAGAGCTGAGCCGCTTCTTCCTGGTCCATCTCGGCGGGAACGGCATGGCTCGTGTCGCGCATGATGGCATCGACTTTGATCGACCGCTTGGTGCGGAGCACACGGTCGAGATCGACGGTTCCGAGAAGTTTGAACGTTGGATCGATGACGAAGATCTGCGTGAAACTGTCGGGAAGATCCTCGTCCTCGCGCATGTAGTCGATCGTCTGGCCGACGGTCCAGAACGGCGGCACCGCGACGAATTCCGTCTGCATGCGCCGGCCGGCGGTGCTTTCCGGATAGTCGAGCGAGCGACGCAGACGCACGCGTTCGGTGAAGGGCAGCTTGGCGAGGATCTCTTCCTGATCCTCCTGATCCAGGTCCTCCAGAATGTAGACCGCATCGTCGGAGTCCATCTCTCCGATCGCCTCGGCGATCTGCTCGTTGGGCAGATGTTCGACGATGTCGAGACGGATGGCCTCGTCGACCTCGGTCAGCGCGGCAAGATCGAACTCCTTGCCGAGCAGCGAGACGAGCGCCAGCCGTTGTTCCGGCTGGATAGCCTCGAGAAGATCGCCGAGTTCGGAGGCGTGAAGGCCGGCAACGTGCTGGCGCAGATAGATCGTGTCGCGATCGGCAATCGCGGCGCCGACATGCATCAGGAAGTCGGAGCGCACTGAGCCGTCGTCGGCATAGATATCCGAACCGTCATAAGCGGTGGTTTCTTCCGAACGGTCGTCGTCGCCGATATTGCTCATGGAGCCGCCCTCGAAAAACTAAGCCGCCCGAATCAAATGGGTCGAAGATCCCGAAAGGCGAGCGTGCCATTCCAAACGACCGCCGTGCCCTCGAGAGAAAACGGCGTCTTGCCTTGCTACAGCGCCCCCCGCATTCCTCCCCGCAGGGACACTGTAACACTTTGAATTGCTGCGTGATTTTATCCTCGGATCGATTCCGACCCCGGAACTCATGCAGTAGCGCAAAGCTCCCGCAAGGTCCACTGGGCAGAGGGTGCGAATAAAGAACCGGCGAAAGTTTTGCGCAAGCTGTTGCAAACGCATATGAAAGCCGTAGATCAAGGAGCCGCAAGGGCAGATGCCTGCCGAGACAAGGGGCCAGGTATGGCTATTCTCCCCATCGTACGCTTTCCGCACCCGGCGCTCACCACCGCGGCCGAAACGATCGAACATTTCGACGACGATCTTCGGCAACTCGCTACCGACCTTCTTGACACGATGCACGCTGCCCCCGGGATCGGCATTACCGCGAATCATGTAGGCGTTCTGCGACGGCTGACAGTGATCGAGTTGGATCGGACAAGCGGCTCGCGGGTGTTCGCCAATCCGGAGATTATCTGGCAATCCGATAACCTGATGCGGCATGCGGAAGGCAGCGTCTCGATGCCGGGTATTTCAGAGGAAGTCGAACGACCGTGCGCGGTGCGCGTGCAGTATCAATCGCTATCCGGTGAGACGTTGGAGGAATATGCGGAGGGACTGATGGCGATCTGCCTGCAGCACGAGATCGACCAGCTTTCCGGGATTTTCTGGACGCAACGCCTTTCCCGGCTAAAACGCGAACGCGCCGTCAAACGGTTCGAAAAAATGACCAGTAGCGAGCGGTGAACCCAGTCCAACCAGCTGAAACAATGTTTCAGTTGGGATCACCGACAATATGATTCATCAAAATACAATTCATCAAAGGATACAAAATGAAAGCCTTGCGCCTGATACCTGTGTTTGCGTTTGCTCTGGCCGGATGTACGACGGCCTCACCTGATCTCGAGCCCCTCCCCGGCAGCTTCACCTACGGCGAGAAGGCGGCGGAGCGCAGAACACAAGCAGCGCCCGGAACAATGATACAGCACCGTTTCCTGCATCAGGGGACCATGGTTTTCGAAACATACGAGGTCCAGCCGGACCATTCCTACAAGCTCGTTCGCCGCAGCGTCCAGGACAGCTGGGCGCCCTGACGCCCGCCATTCTACTGCATGATTTAGGGATAAAAACATGCAGCAATTCAAGGTGCTGCAGCGTCCTAAGCGCGTCTGATAAGACGCGCGGCGCTGTAGGACGAATCTGCCACGACGTCGCCCACGCCCGGAACATTGTGATTGCCGCCTCGTTCTCCATTGGTAGAGATCAATGGAGATTATCTGATGGCCAAGTACCTCGATGAACGCGGCGATCCGGTCTCGAAAACGCATGACGCGGACAGGGAAGAATTCTCGGCCCGGGAAACCAGGCCGGGCGGCCTCGGCCTCCGTGTTCTGGCCGTACTCACAGGCGGACTGTTTCTTGCCTTGCTTGCCTGGGGCGCCGTCGAACTCTGGGGTGAAATGAACGACAGCGATCAGGCAACGCAAACTGAGCAAACTCAGCCTGCTCCCTCGTCCGAACAGACCGGCAGCGTCGGCAACCAAACACCCGCACCCGCCGATGGCCAACAGCCCTCCCCGACCGACAGGGATCCTACCGCCCCGTCGGGAACTGGCGGACCGTCGCAGCAAACCTCGCCTGACGGCACGGAGAAATAGCGGTCCATCCGGCCCGATGGCGCCGGCATAAACCTTTCCGCATCCTCACGTGCGAATGGCACGTTCATTTATTCGAAAGTCGGCGCCGTCGAGCACTCATAGAGCACGTCATCCGTTTCCGCATCGACGCCAGCGAGGCTGACGTCGTACCCCCAAAGATGGCGCACGTGACGAAGCGTTGCATCGCGGCTCGCTTCGTCCAGGAGGATGCCGTTCTTCACGTTGTGCTGCAGGCGTAGGTGGCGATCGCCCAGGAGATCGACGTCCACGACCTGGATGTCCGACTGGTTCGCCGCAACATCATAGGTGCGTGCAAGCGCACTGCGTATGGTCTCGTAGCCGCGCTCATTATGGATCGAGGCAACCTCCAAGTAGTTGTCGCCGGCCTCGTCCGTCAGCAGGAACAGCCTGAATTTGCGGATCAATGCAGGGCTCAAATATTGCAGGATGAAGGATTCGTCCCGGTGGTTCGCCCATGCGTCGATCAGCGTCTCGCGCCATTTGCCGCTGCCGGCGATCTCGGGAAACCAATCACGATCTTCCGCTGTCGGATCAGTGCAGATGCGCTGGATATCCTGCATCATGGCAAACCCCAGCGCGTAGGGATTGATGCCCGGAAAGCGCGGGTCGTCGAAGGACGGCTGAAAGACCACGTTGGAGTGGCTGTGGAGCATCTCCAGCATGGAGCCTTCGCTGATCCTGCCCTGATCGAAAAGCCTGTTCATGATCGTGTAGTGCACGAAGGTCGCACATCCCTCGTTCATCACCTTTGTCTGCCGCTGCGGATAGAAGTATTGGGCGATGACGCGCACGATACGCAGAAGTTCCCGCTGCCAGGGCTCCAGGATCAGGCTGGTCTTTTCCAGGAAGTAGAGCAGATTTTCTTCTGGAAGGTTGAGCGCCTTCTTCCGCTCGGAGGCATCACGCTCGGCATCCTTGGAGCTGGGCCCGTCCGGTGAGGGCGGGAGCGTTCTCCAGAGATCGCTATAGGTCTGCTCTTCGTATTCGAGCCGCTCGCGGGTGCGCTCCCGCTCCTTCTCGGACGAAAGCCGCGGTGGACGACGATATCGGAAGACGCCTTGGTCCATAAGAGCGTGGGCGGAATCGAGAATGACCTCGACTTCGGATGTTCCGTAGCGTTCCTCGCATTTGGCGATATATTTCTTGGCAAACTCCATATAGCTCAAGATGGCGCTGGCGTCGGTCCACTGCTGGAACAGGTAGTTGTTCTTGAAAAAGTGGTTGTGGCCAAATGCTGCGTGCGCCGTCACCAGGGCCTGCATGGCCATGGTGTTCTCCTCCATCAGATAGGTGATGCAGGGGTTGGAGTTGATGACCAGTTCATAGGCAAGGCCACGGCGTCCCTTGCGATAGAGATGCTCCTCGAAAACGAAACGCTTGCCGAAGGACCAGTGCTGGTACATCAGCGGCATTCCTACCGAGGAATAGGCGTCGAGCATTTGCTCGGAGGAGATGATCTCGAGCTGGTTCGGATAGACATCGAGCTGCAGTTCATCGAGTGCGATCGTTTCAATCGCATCATAGGTGCGCGACAGCGTCTCGAAGTTCCAATCCGAATCGTGAAACAGAAGGTTTGAGGCCGCGCCCTTGGGCATTCCTATCGCCTTTCAGTGCGCAGTTGCATGGTTGGCTGCCTTGCGAAAAGCTTCCGGAAAACCGGATAGATGTCCGACGGCCTGGCTATCCGGGTCATCTGGAAATTCGACCATTCGCTGTCGACCGTGCGATAGGCGCGCCAGAGGGACGTGCCGTTGTCGGTCGTACCGAAAATCTCGGTCTCGCGCTCATCTATGATTTCAACATAGGCATAATATTGGCAAAGGCGCATCACCTGCCGATGGAGAAGCGAAACGCAAAGGTCCGAATCTCCGGCGCTGTTTTCCCCGTCGGAAGCCTGGGCAGCGTAAATGTTCCATTCACGCGCCGGATAACGCTCCTCAATGATGCGGAGCATCTCCTCGATGGCCGTGGAAACAACCGTGCCGCCGCTCTGCTTGCTGTAGAAAAAGGTATTTTCGTCGACCTCACCTGCCTCATCCGTGTGGCGAATGAAGACGATGTCTATTCGCTTGTAGCGCCGCTTGAGGAAGAGATGCAGCAGGACGAAGAAGCGCTTGGCCAGATCCTTCTCCCGCTCGCCCATCGAGGCAGAGACATCCATGAGGCAAAACATCACCGCGCTTGCATTCGGCAGCGGCTGGGGCTCGAAGCGATTGAAGCGGATGTCGACCGGGTCGACATAGGCAATGCGGCGGCGGCGGCGCTCCAGCTTGTCCAGTTCCTCGCGCAACGCCTCGATGCGTTTCTGGTGGGCGCCACTGGCATTTGATTCCGCCTCCAGCTTGGCAATTTCCTCGGCGATCGCGGCCACGTCCGCGCGGCTAGGCCGCCGCAGCGCGATGCGGCGGCCATAACTGTTGCGCATCGTACGCCCCACATTGATGTTCGTGGGGGATCCCGACGTCGCAAAGCCGGCCCGACGCGGCTTGAACGCGACCGACTCCTTGAGATTGAGCTTCACCATATCGGGAAGCTCAAGATCCTCGAAAAAGAGGTCAAGGACTTCGTCGCGCGACAGCACGAACTGGAAGTCGTCTTCGCTCTCACCAGTTCCTGCGCCCTTGCCTGAGGCGCCGCCACGCGCGCTTGGTTTCGGGAGGCGATCGCCCGGCGAGAATTCATGATTGCCGGGCAGAACATACTGTCTCTCGCCGGTGGTCGGGGATGGCTGGAAGGATGGTTCACCGACGCCACGCTCGGGCATGGGCACACGGTGCTCCGCATCCACGTCCGCGATCTTGCCTGCTTTGATCTGCTCCTTGATCGTGCGTTTCAGCTCTTCCCGCGCCCGTTTCAGAAAACGCCGCCGGTTGCCGAGGCTCTTGTCCTTCGGATTAAGTCGACGGTCGATGAAATTCGGCATTGGCAAACCCCCAACGTACGCATCATTAGCCCGCCTTGTTCACTCGCATGTACCAATCGACGAGCCGCCGAACCTGGCGTTCGGTGTATCCGCGCTCAATCATGCGCTGGACGAACTCGGCATGCTGCTTCTCGGTGGCGCTGTCTTTCTTGGAGCCAAAACTGATGACTGGCAGCAGATCCTCGACCTGACCGAACATACGCTTTTCGATGACTTCGCGCAGCTTTTCATAGCTCGTCCAGGAGGGATTGCGGCCGCTGTTCTTGGCGCGGGCACGCAACGTGAACTTCACGACCTCGTTGCGGAAGTCCTTCGGATTGGCGATGCCTGCTGGCTTTTCGATCTGCGAAAGCTCGCTGTCGAGTACCTTCCGATTGAGGATCTGTCCGGTGTCGGGATCCTTGAAGTCCTGGTCCTCAAGCCATGCGTCAGCGTAGGCGATATACCGGTCGAACAGGTTCTGACCGTATTCGCTATAGGATTCCAGATAAGCTTTCTGGATCTCATGACCGATGAACTCGGCATAGCGCGTAGCCAGTTCCGACTTGATGAAGTCGAGATAGGCTGCCTCGATTTCCTTGGGAAACTGTTCGCGTTTGATCGCCTGCTCCATGATGTACATCAGATGCACGGGATCGGCGGCGACCTCCTTGGTGTCATAGTTGAAGGTCTCCGACAGCACCTTGAAGGCAAAGCGGGTGCTGACACCCGTCATGCCCTCGTCGACGCCGGCAGCGTCACGATATTCCTGTACCGATTTTGCCTTCGGATCGGTGTCTTTCAGGTTCTCGCCGTCATAGACCCGCATCTTCGTGTAAAGCGGCGAGTTCTCATGCGGAGCAAGGCGGGTCGACACCGTGAAGCGGCTCAAGCACTCCAGAACTTCCGGCGCGCAAGGATTGTCGACCAGCTCACTTTCACGAAGGAGCTTCTCGTAGATCAGCTTCTCTTCGGTGACGCGCAAGCAATAGGGCACCTTGACGACCAGAATGCGGTCGAGGAACGCCTCATTGTTCTTGTTGTTCTTGAACTGAAGCCACTCGGATTCGTTGGAATGCGCGAGAACGGTGCCCTGGTAGGGAAACGCGCCGAAATTCTCGGTGCCGTTGTAATTGCCCTCCTGGGTCGCCGTGAGCAGCGGGTGGAGGACCTTGATCGGTGCCTTGAACATCTCAACGAATTCAAGCAGCCCTTGCGTCGTGCGGTTCAGCCCGCCGCTGTAGGAATAGGCGTCCGGATCGGCCTGGCTGTAGTTTTCAAGCTGGCGGATATCGACCTTGCCGACGAGCGAGGAGACGTCCTGGTTGTTTTCGTCGCCGGGCTCGGTCTTCGCGATGCCGATCTGGCGCAAGCGGGATGGTATCAGTTTGACGACGCTGAATTTCGAAATGTCGCCGCCGACTTCGTCCAGCCGCTTGGCCGCCCAAGGCGAGATCAGGCCGGTGAGCCGCCGCCTGGCGATTCCATACTTATCCTCGAGAAGATCGGCCATGCGTTCCGGGTGGAACAGACCGAGCGGGGATTCGAACACGGGGCTGATCTTGCCGTTGACCATCAAAGTATAGATGGGTCGCGCCTCCATCAGCTTCTTGAGTCGCTCGGCCAACGAAGATTTGCCGCCGCCAACCGGCCCGAGGAGGTAGAGAATTTGCTTACGTTCTTCCAGGCCCTGCGCGGCATAGCGGAAATAGCCGACAATCCGCTCGATCGTATCCTCCATGCCATAGAAGTCGGAGAATGAGGGATAGATCTTGATGGTTCGATTGGCGAAGATTCGCCCGAGACGCTCGTCCGCGCTCGTGTCGACGAGGGTCGGCTCTCCAATGGCTTCCACCATGCGCTCCTGCGCAGTGGCATACATACTCTTATCGTCGCGGCAGGCGAGGAGATATTCTTGCAGACTTATCTCTTCCTGCGCTGCGCTCGTATAGATCTCTGAAAAGAGATCGAAGACGTCAGATTCACTCCTTGTCATCATGCTCTCCCGCGGGAGGCCGGTTAAACCGAGACGGGTTCGCTGCCTGTTGGCCCCCTGCTTACAGTGAACTGTTTCCTGCCTCCAAAGTTCCTCAACACGTTGCGGTTTAGCTAGCGGATGCCGAAGCAGTGGCCAACGGTGAGCATCCGCATCTTCTCTACGGCGCGCGGCACTTTACAGAGGCGCAGCGAGCACCGTAATGCTTTGAATTGCTACAGGTCTTATCCGTAGTCGAATCGGATATTAGAAATCATGCAGCAGGTTCGCCGCTCTGTCACCCCATCATATTGGCCGCTTTTCACAATTCCGCGATAGCAAGCGGTTTCGCGTCCAGTCTCTGTCCCTTTTTCCGATTTTTCGACGAACGGCTATTTCCACCGCGGCAGGGGTCCCGCAGAACCGGTGCGCGGGCGAAACAAAACTCGCCTTCGTCTCCGTGGCCCGAACTCGGGCCGGGCGGAAAATGCTGCAGAGACCCCCGGCCAGATCTGGCACAGCGCGGCGGCGGCCCCACTCGCTTGCTCATAGACTTGCGTCGGCGACGCCGCCTGATGGCTCTCCTTAGCAACACAATATGGCATTTTGGTCGCGGGTGCTACCGAAGGCGTTCGTTTTGAGCTTCTGGTGTCGGAGTACGCGAACGTCCTGCACATGCAGCGGCGCGCGGTGGTGCCGGAAGCTTACGCAACTCGACGCCCGAAAATAAAAAACCCCGTAGGACCGGACGGTTACGGGGGCTCTTTAAGTTCAATTTGGTGCGGTCGAGAAGACTCGAACTTCCACGGGTTGCCCCACAGCGACCTCAACGCTGCGCGTCTACCAATTCCGCCACGACCGCATCGTGGTAGGTGCCGATTGCGTCGGCGGGGCTGCATGTAGCAAAAGCATTTGGGGTGCACAAGGGCAAGACGACAGAAATTTGACGAGAATGGAAACTATTTCAACGGCACGCTCGCGAAGCGCTGGAAATGCTGGACTCTTAGCGCGCGCCATCCCATTTACGGAGGCGGAAAAACCAGGAATACGGCCTCATGCAGCGCGATAATCTCGACCAAACCATGTTTGCTCCGCCCGGATCACCTGCGGTGCGCTGGCGCATTGCCCCTTCCCTCGTCGACTATACACAGGCGGTCGAAACCATGGAACGAGAAGCCGCGGCCATTGCCGCCGGCACCGCGGACGAACTGGTCTGGCTGGTCGAGCACCCGCCTCTCTATACTGCGGGCACAAGTGCCGACGCCTCGGACCTGGTGACGCCTGACCGTTTCCCGGTCTTTGCGACCGGCCGTGGCGGCGAATATACCTATCACGGTCCGGGTCAAAGGGTCGTCTATGTCATGCTTGACCTAAAGCGCCGCCGCCAGGATGTGCGCGCCTTTGTCGCAGCACTCGAGGCAGTGATTATCACCACGCTCGATTCGATGAACGTCAAAGGCGAACGCCGCGAAGACCGGGTGGGCGTATGGGTGCGTCGTCCGGAAAAGCCGCCACTGCCTGACGGGTCGGCGGCCGAAGACAAGATCGCCGCGATCGGGATCCGTCTGCGCAAGTGGGTGAGCTTTCATGGCTTCGCGCTGAATGTCGATCCGGACCTCGATCACTTCGGCGGCATCGTGCCCTGCGGCATCCGCGGCTACGGTGTCACCAGTCTGGTCGATCTTGGCCTGCCGGTCATGATGCCCGACGTCGACACCCGGCTGAGGGAGGCATTCGAAACGGTCTTTGGGCCGACATGCGCCGAAAGCGACTGTCTCCAAACGATTGGCTCCGCCGGCTTGAATCCGGCCACCGGCGGCATGATGCGGTAATGGTGGCCGCGAAACCTACGCCCGCTTTCGCTTCTGCATCTGCCGCTCCCGCCAGATGATGTACAGCCCGGATGCGACGATCACGAGAATGCCGAGCCACTTCGACGGCGTCGGAAAGTCCCCGAACACGATGTAGCCGAGTGCCGTAGCCGAGACGATCTCGAAATAATGGAATGGTGCCAGAAGCGATATTGGCGCGGCCTGAAAAGCCTTGACGACAAGGAGATGGCCCCAGCCGGAAATAGTCCCGAGCGCAACGACGAGCACCCAGCCGAGCGCCGATTGCGGCAGCGACGGTTCGAAGTCGACGGCACCGAATCCATGGCCGACCGCGATCACTGCCGCCATGAACAGCGTCCCGCCTATGCCGGCGATCGTCTGCATCGTCAGCGGCGGATCGGCGCTGCCAACAGCGCGGTTCAGGAAGAGGTAGCAGGCAAACAGGAAGGCGCAGGCGACCGGCAGCAACGACGTTACGCCGAAGGCCGCAAAGCTCGGCTGGATAACAACCATCGCGCCGCCGAAGCCGACTGCGATCGCCGACCATCGACGCCAACCCACTTTCTCGCGCAGAATCAGCGCCGAAAGGCATGTCAGAATGAAGGGCTCCACGAAGTAGATGGCGAACACATCCGCGAGCGGCATGTATTTCACTGAAACGAAGAAGAAAAGCGCCGCCGCCGCGAGCAGTATGCCGCGAAGAATGTTCGGCCAGAGCCGCTTCGGATAAAACGCCCGCAGCCCGCCCGCCGAAAATAACAACGGCGCCGTCGATACGAGTTGAAAGAAGAAGCGGTAAAAGGTCACTTGACCGGGCGACATACCCTCATAGACCGCCATGTATTTCGCAATCGCATCCATGCAGGGCAGGATGAGCATGGCGAAGAGCATGATCGCTACGCCGCGCATGATGGGGTTATGCGGCGCGACGGCCGTTGGATAATATTCGTTCACGGGCAGATTTCCGATGTCGGTGCCGAAACTTAGCTTGTTTCGTCTAGGTTTCAACGTGCGACTGATGGTGAGCCGCATTTGACTGCGTTTTTGACGTTCCGAGGTGGTCCGTCGACACCGCAATGCCTATAAGCTGATTTTCACCTCGCCCACAGCTGGAAGCTAGGGGCGCTTCCGGTAACCATCCCGGCCCCCTTGAACGCAACCGCGCCAAAGGAGAAAGCCATGCGCTTGTCCACCGAAACCATGATCGCGCGTCTTCGCGAAACAGGAGACGGCGACACGCTTGGAGGACGCATCTGGAGAGCGCGTGACGCCGCGAATCTTTCCATGACGGAACTAGCGGATCGGCTTGGCGTGCGCTGCGAAACCATTGCTGCATGGGAACGTGACCGTGCCGAGCCCCGCACCAACCGCCTCTTCATGCTGGCTGGCGTGCTAGGCGTCACTCCGGCCTGGCTGATAGCCGGCATCGGCCGCGCTCCTGACGACGATGCCGCCCTCGGCTCGAAGGAGGCACTCCGGGAGCAGCTCGATCTTGTCAAGAAATTGCACGCTCAGACCGGCGAGGCCATCGCCGCGCTCGAAGCGGAACTCGATCGCATCCAGCAGACCATTCGTCCAAGACGATGAGCCAGGCTGAAGCGCGTTTTCCGCCCGCATTTCCGTTAACGTAGTAGAATAGTTTATCGCCGATTCAAGCTGACCGCACCGATTGCCGCGTCATAACGAGAGCAATCCAGCACCAGCAACCATTTGCAATTCAAGGGAGAAGTGACATGGACGTACGCGCCGCCGTCGCCACTGAGGCCGGCAAACCCCTGGAAATCATGACGGTTCAGCTCGATGGACCGAAGGCCGGTGAAGTGCTGGTCGAGGTGAAGGCGACCGGCATCTGCCACACCGACGATTTCACCCTGTCCGGTGCCGACCCGGAAGGGCTGTTCCCGGCGATCCTCGGCCACGAGGGTGCCGGCATCGTCATCGACGTCGGTCCCGGCGTCACCTCGGTGAAGAAGGGCGACCACGTCATCCCGCTCTATACGCCGGAATGCCGTTCCTGCCCGTCGTGCCTCTCGCGCAAAACCAATCTCTGCACCGCCATTCGCGCCACCCAGGGCCAGGGCGTGATGCCGGACGGCACCTCGCGGTTTTCGGTCAACGGCGGGAAGCTGCACCACTACATGGGCTGCTCGACCTTTGCGAACTTCACCGTGCTGCCGGAGATTGCCGTGGCCAAGGTCAACCCGGACGCGCCGTTCGACAAGATCTGCTACATCGGCTGCGGGGTCACCACCGGCATCGGCGCGGTGATCAACACGGCACGAGTCGAAATGGGGTCGACGGCAATCGTCTTCGGCCTCGGCGGCATCGGCCTCAACGTCATTCAAGGCCTGAGACTCGCCGGTGCCGACACGATCATCGGCGTCGATTTGAACAACGACAAGAGGCCCTGGGGCGAGAAGTTCGGCATGACCCACTTCGTCAATCCGAAGGAGGTCGGCGACGACATCGTGCCCTATCTCGTCAACCTGACCAAGCGCGGTGCCGACCAGATCGGCGGCGCCGACTATACCTTCGACTGCACCGGCAATGTGAAAGTGATGCGCCAGGCGCTCGAAGCCTCGCACCGCGGCTGGGGCAAGTCGGTGATCATCGGGGTCGCCGGCGCCGGCCAGGAGATCGCGACGAGGCCGTTCCAGCTGGTCACCGGCCGCACCTGGATGGGCACCGCCTTTGGCGGCGCGCGCGGGCGCACCGACGTGCCGAAGATCGTCGACTGGTACATGGAGGGCAAGATCGAGATCGACCCGATGATCACCCACACGTTGCCGCTCGACGACATCAACAAGGGCTTCGAGCTGATGCATTCCGGCGAGAGCATCCGCAGCGTCGTGATCTACTGAGCTGACGGCCTGAATCAACAAAGCACCGGAATCGATTGAATTCCGGTGCTTTTTGACTGTTAGGAAATGTGTACAAGATGATCTTCGTCGATGCCGACGCCTGCCCTGTAAAGGCGGAAATTCTCAAGGTAGCGGAACGTCACGGCTTCGAGGTGACGTTCGTCGCCAATTCCGGGCTGCGCCCGTCACGAGACCCGATGGTGCACAACGTCATCGTTTCGGCAGGCTTCGACGCAGCTGACAATTGGATTGCCGAACGCGCAGGAGAAGGCGACATCGTGGTTACGGCGGATGTTCCGCTCGCCGCACGCTGTGTCGCGACTGGTGCCCTCGTCACCGGGCCGTCCGGCAGGCTCTTCGACAAGAGCAACATCGGCATGGCTTCGGCCATGCGCGACCTCGGCGCACACTTACGGGAAACCGGCGAAAGCAAAGGCTACAATGCAGCCTTCACGGCAAGGGACCGCTCAGCGTTCCTGGAGACGCTTGACCGGCTCTGTCGCCAAGCCAAAAGATGAACCGGAAAAGGACGCTGGGCCGCGCGATGAAACGGACAACAAGGCTGCGACACTGGCCATTCTATGCTGCGCTTGGCTGCGCCTTGCTGAGCCTACCGATCTCCCTGGTCCTTGCTCCACGCTTTACCCTGGAGATCACCGCCATCACGTTCTTCTGCGTTTATCTCATCAAGGCGGCCATGCGGCTCAGGCGCTTGACCGGCAGCTATCTCGAACATCATGCGCTTAGCACCGACGAACCTGAAGCGGTCATTTTTCTGGTTACGCTTGCTGCGGCTGCCGTCTCGCTGCTCTCGCTTTTCCTGGCGCTCAATCGGCAGGAACAGGGCTATGGCTTCGAGCTTCCCCTCGCCTTTGCCTCCGTGGGGCTCGGCTGGGCAACGATCCACACCATGGCGGCAATGCATTACGCGCACGTCTATTGGGTGGCCGATGAGAACCGTGATCCGATCGAGCCGGCACGCGGATTGATGTTTCCGGAAACGGACACACCCGGCGGTTATGACTTTCTCTATTTCGCATTCGTCATCGGCATGACGGCGCAAACATCGGATGTGGCAATCACCACTACGACGATGCGCCGGATCAATCTGGCGCATGCCGTCGTTTCGTTCTTCTTCAACACCGTGCTGGTCGCCGCGGTCGTCAACGCGGCGGTCCAACTGGCCGGCTGACGCCTCATCCATCTCAAGGAGAGTCTCATGAAAGTTATCTCGCAAAATACTGCCTTTGGCGGCATGCAGGGCGTCTTTTCCCACGATTCGGCCGCCTGCAAGGGCGAAATGACCTTCGCCGTCTATGTGCCGCCGCAGGCGATCAGCGAGCCGCGCCCTGTTCTATGGTACCTGTCCGGCCTCACCTGCACCCACGCAAACGTGATGGAAAAGGGAGAATATCGCCGCATGGCCTCGGAGCTGGGCCTCATCGTCGTCTGCCCGGATACAAGTCCGCGCGGCAGCGATGTGCCGGATGAACTCACCAATTGGCAAATGGGCAAGGGCGCCGGATTCTATCTCGACGCAACGCAAACGCCCTGGGCCGAACATTATCAGATGTACACATACATCACGGAGGAGCTACCCGCCTTTGCCAGCCAGCATTTCCGCATGGACATGAGCCGCCAGGGCATTTTCGGCCATTCGATGGGCGGGCACGGGGCGATGACGATCGCTCTCAAGAACCCGGAGCGGTTCAAGAGCTGCTCGGCCTTCGCGCCGATCGTGGAGCCCTCCACGGCCGACTGGTCGGTCGGTGCCTTCGAGAAGTACCTTGGCTCCGACAAAGCCGCCTGGCGTCAGTACGATGCCTGTGCATTGGTCAAGGACGGCGCACGCTTCCCGGAGTTCCTGATCGACCAGGGCAAGGCGGACGGCTTTCTTGAGAACGGCTTGCGCCCCTGGCTGTTCGAGGAGGCGGTACAAGGAACCGGAATCGAGCTGACGCTCCGGATGCATGAGCGATACGACCATTCCTACTACTTCATATCGACCTTCATGGACGATCATCTGAAGTGGCATGCCGAGCGGCTCAGCTGAGAAAAGATCGTATGGGATCCGAACCGAGCGTCACGACATGGATTGGAAGCGTGGCTGTCCAGCCGTCTCGACCAGGCGGACGCTCGACTGAGCAAGCCCGTGGTGACCTTCCATGTCGATGACGAGATGCCAATGGGCGGTTGCCGGGATGATCAGGCGCAGCGGCGATTTTCGCGCGATGCCGCCGACAAACTGATGCTTCAGTGTCTCCGTGTAGCGGGTAAAGTTGTCGGCGGTCATCAGCCGGACGTTGGCGACGGCGGACAGCGTCACTTCGATCGTCGTGCCGGCCCTTTGTTCCTTGAGGTCGTAATGGGTATAGTTCAATGCTCTTTTTGTCATCGCCACCTGGACCGGAAACTCACGTAAGACATTTCTCACGATGCTAGCGAGCGCCGCTTAACGAATAGTTTTGCGCCGGTCGCGTAGCGCCATCGCAACCACCATCTTCCTTTCCCCAACGGAAATCGGCTTCATGTTCCATATCCTGCTCGTCGGCGCCGGTGGCGCGCTGGGCTCCGTGCTACGTTATCTCGTTGGCCTCTGGACGCTCCATCGGTTCGGTCCCGCCTTTCCCTGGGGCACCTTGTGCGTGAACGTCAGCGGCTCGTTCCTGATCGGTTTCCTGGCGGAGTTGATCATGCACAAGATGGGAGCATCTCCGGAAATGCGCGTGTTTCTGATCACGGGCGTGCTTGGCGGCTACACCACATTCTCCGCCTTCTCGCTGGACGCGATAACGCTGCTGGAGCACGGGCAGCCGGCGCTCGGCATCGCCTATATTCTGGCAAGCGTCGTTCTTTCCATTCTTGCGGTCTTCACCGGACTGGCCCTGATGCGCGCAATGGTCTAAAGCCAGCAATTCAAAGTGCTGCAGCGTCCTTTGCGCGTCTGATAAGACGCGCGGCGCCGTAGAAGAACAGGATTTTTGCAGATGGCAGGCATAGAACACAGGCAGGTGGACGGTGACGAGGCGGGAATGCGCCTTGACCGCTGGTTCAAGGTGCATTTTCCCGGGCTCGGCTTCGGACCGCTGCAGAAGCTGCTGCGCTCCGGCCAGATCCGCGTGGATGGTGCCCGCGCGAAATCCGATACGCGCGTGCAGCCGGGCCAGACGATCCGCATTCCACCTCTGGGCGCCGATGCCAAGGACACCAAGACAGGCCCGATCGGCGGTCGGGACCTGCGCCATTCGCCTGATGGCGAACTGCTGTCGCGCATGGTGCTCCACGAAGACGCCAAAGTCATCGTGCTCAACAAGCCCGCCGGCATTGCCGTGCAGGGCGGCTCCGGCGTCAGCCGCCATATCGACAAGATGCTTGAAGCGTGGACGAGCCAGAAGGGCGAAAAGCCGCGATTGGTGCACCGTCTCGACCGCGACACGTCGGGCGTCCTCGTCATCGCCCGTACGCGCGGCGCTGCACAACAGTTGACCGCCGCCTTCCGCGAACGTGACACCAAGAAGACCTATTGGGCCCTGGTCAAAGGCGTGCCGCGCAAACGCGAGGACCGTATCTCCACCTGGCTCGTCAAGGAGCAAACCCCGGACGGCGATCGCATGCGGATCGCCAAACACGGCGACGAGGGCGCCGACCATGCGATTTCCTATTACCGTATCGTCGAGCAGGCCGGGCAAAATTTGGCCTGGCTCGAGATGGAGCCCTATACCGGCCGCACGCATCAACTCCGCGTCCACGCCGCCCACATCGGCCACCCGATCATCGGGGACCCGAAATACTTCGAGGCGGACATTAACTGGAACTTCCCCGGCGGCATCCAGAATCGGCTGCATTTGCACGCCCGGCATATCGACATTCCGCATCCGAACGGCGGGCGACTGAAGGTCACGGCCCCCCTGCCCCCCCACATGGTGCAGAGCTGGAACCTGCTCGGCTTCGACGAGAACGCCGCCGACGAGGAAGATTGATGAAACTCGTGCTTTTCGATTGCGACGGGACGCTGGTCGACAGCGTCGGGTTGATCCATGAAGTGATGGCCCGCACTTTCGAAGCCTTTGACCGTCCTCGCCCGACGACCGAAGCGACCAAGGCGATCATCGGTTTGACGCTTGACATCGCGATCGCGCGCCTGTTGGGCCGTGAACATGTCGATGGCCATGCCGTCACAATGACGGCACATTACAAGGAGATCTTCGCTTCGGTGCGGGCTGAAGCGGGCTTTCAAGAGCAGCTGTTTCCCGGCATTGCCGAGATGTTGCAGACGCTCGCCGCACGCGATGAATTGCTGATCGGTGCCGTTACCGGAAAATCACGGCGGGGCCTCACACACATTTCGGCTACGCATGGCTTCGACAAGATCTTCTTCGTTTCCCGGACCGCCGACGACTGCCCCTCCAAACCGCACCCGGCTATGGTCATGGAATGCTATGCGGAGGCAGGCGTAGACGCGAAGGACACGATCGTCATCGGCGACGCCATCTACGATATGCAGATGGCGAAGGCGGCCGGTGCCGATGCTCTCGGAGTCGCGTGGGGTTACGCAAGCGTGCCGGATCTGATCAAAGCCGGCGCCGACCACATCGCCCGTACACCGGAAGACATAATCGAATGGATGGAGCGCAACCATGCCTGATATACGCGATGAGTTGAGCGGCGCCTTGAGCCATGAAGATCCGGTGCGGCGTGCACAAATCCAGATGCAAAAGCCGCTGGCAAAGCGCTTCTACAAGGAAGTGAGCATCGGTACCGCGGAAGACGGCGGTCAGACCGTGCTTCTTGACGGCCGCAGGGTGCGTACGCCGGCAAAACATCAGCTTGCGGTTCCGACCCGCAAACTTGCGGAGCTGTTGGCTGCCGAGTGGGATGCGCAGTCCGACGTCATTGATCCGGCGGCGATGCCGATCACACGCATCGTCAACACCGCGATCGATGGCGTGGCGCTCGACCACCGCGCAGTGTTCGATGATATCCTGCGTTTTGCCGGCAGTGACCTCCTCTGCTATCGTGCCGACAGTCCCGAGGGGCTGGTCGCACGCCAGAACGATCTGTGGAACCCGATCCTCGACTGGGCTGCGCAATCGCTCGGCGCCCGCTTCATTCTGATCGAAGGCGTGATCCACCAGGAGCAGCCTCGAGAGGCAATCTCGGCCTATGCCGAGGGCCTGCGCGCCTTCGCGACGCCGCTCGGACTTACTTGCTTGCACACGTTGACGACACTCACTGGATCGGCGCTGCTTGCGCTCGCCTTCGCCATGGGGAGGCTGACAGTAGAGCAAGCCTGGGCTGCCGCTCATGTCGATGAGGACTGGCAGATCGAGCATTGGGGAACCGATGAGGAAGCCTTCCGGCGCCGCGAAAACCGGTGGCAGGAAATGCAGGCGGCCGCAGCGGCGCTCGACGCCCTGAGATAGCGTCGAGAATGAATTTGCCTGCCGCTGCGGCAGGCAATCACGCAAAGCTAGGCGAAAAGCTTTAGACCGGCGATGCCGGCGACGATCAAGCCGATGCAGCCGAGGCGAATGAGTGTCGCTGGCTCGGCAAAAAGGAATATGCCCAGCACGACCGTGCCGACAGTGCCGATGCCAGTCCATACGGCATAGGCCGTGCCGAGAGGCAGCGAACGGACCGCAATACCAAGAAGTACTATGCTGACGATCATCGATCCGACCGTTAGCACAGTCGGGGTGAAGCGCGTAAAACCGTCCGTATATTTGAGACCGATCGCCCAGCCGATTTCGAGAAGGCCGGCAAGCAGAAGGGTAATCCAGGCCATTTCAAACTCCTATTCTGGAGCGAGGCCGTCCCCGCGGATGTTCGGGACCACAAAAATCGAACCCGTGCAGCCGTCTGCAATGTGCACTCCTATGCCACGGGAGGGTGCCGACAGCAAGGTGCCGTCCGGCAAGCCTGCCCTGCACCGGAGGCAGATCTAAGAGTTTCGCTCGCGCCGAAGTTTCGCCCACCATTCGAGCCGCTTGCGAAGCTCGCGTTCGAAGCCGCGCTCAGGCGGATCATAAAACGTCTTGCGACCCATCTTCTCCGGAAAATAATCCTGGCCCGAAAACGCATCCGGCTCGTCGTGATCGTAATGATATCCCTCGCCGTAACCCTCGCCCTTCATGAGCTTCGTCGGAGCGTTCAGAATATGTTTCGGTGGCAGCAGCGAGCCGTTTTCCTTCGCCGCGCGCATCGCCGACTTGTAGGCCATGTAGACCGCATTCGACTTCGGCGCCGTCGCGACATAGACACAGGCCTCGGCCAGCGCAAGCTCGCCTTCCGGCGAGCCGAGATAGTCATAGGCATCCTTGGCGGCGTTGCAGATAACCAGTGCCTGAGGATCGGCAAGACCGATGTCTTCGACGGCCATGCGGACCAGCCGCCTGCCGATATAAAGCGGGTCTTCACCGGCATCGAACATGCGGCAGAGATAATAGAGCGCGGCATCCGGATCCGAACCGCGAACGGACTTGTGGAGCGCCGAGATCAGATTGTAGTGCCCATCCTGCCCCTTGTCGTAGACGGGGGCGCGGCGCTGGACGACGTTCTGCAGGGCTGTGGCATCGAAGATTTCATCCCGACGCGCCGCGCGCCAGACCTCTTCGGCAAGCGTCAGCACGGCGCGCCCGTCGCCGTCCGCCATGCGCAGCAGACTGGCGCGGGCATCCTCGTCGAGCGGCAGAGACTTGCTCTCCGCCTGCTCGGCGCGTCGCAGCAGCTCCTCCAGGCTCGCCTCGTCAAGCGGCTTGAAGGTCAAGACACGCGCTCGTGACAGGAGCGCGGCATTGAGCTCGAAAGACGGATTCTCCGTCGTCGCGCCGACGAGAATCACCGTTCCGTCTTCCATGACCGGCAGGAAGCTATCCTGCTGGGCGCGATTGAAGCGATGGATCTCGTCTACGAACAGCAGAGTCTGGCGGCCCGACATCCGCCTGGCACGCGCAGAATCGAACACTTTCTTGAGGTCCGCGACGCCGGAGAAGATCGCCGAGATCTGCTCGAAGGCAAGGCCGGCCTCTCCGGAGAGCAGGCGGGCTACCGTTGTCTTGCCTGTCCCTGGCGGCCCCCAGAAAATCATCGATCCAAGTGAGCCCGACGCGATCATGCGGGTAAGAGCACCATCTTCGCCGGTCAAATGCTCCTGCCCCGTGACTTCGGCAAGCGTGCGCGGCCGGAGCCTGTCGGCGAGTGGCCTCGCCGATGCCATTTCCGGTGGTTCGATGGGGGAAAACAGATCGCTCATTTGAAGAACTGTCTGATGATCTGGCCGTCGCGCTCGATCTCGACTCGCCACAACGATGCGTCCTCGGCCGTGACGCTTTCGAGCGTCTTCGACGTATCGATCTCTGTGCCGTTGACCGACCGGACAATGTCCTTCGGCTCGAGGCCGATGCGGGCTGCCGGCGAGCCTCGGTTGATCTCAGTCACGACGACACCGCGCAGCGACGTCGGCATGCGCAACTCCTCGGCCAGCCGCGGCGAAAGATTTGCCACGACCGCGCCGGCGAAGGGATTGCGCCCTTCGATCAGACGCTCGTCGCGCGGCGAAGTCTCCGGTGCCCGCTCTAGCTTGAGGACGACGTCGCGCGTCTCTCCATTTTCGGAGATCGTCACACGGGCTTCATGACCGATGCCGACGGTCGTCAGACGATAGCCGAGCGCGTCCGGGTGTTCGACGGCAATGCCGTTGACTGCGGTAACCACCTGCCCCGGCTTGATGCCGGCGGCCGCAGCCGGGCCGTCAGCAGCGACGGCTGTCACCAATGCGCCACGCGCGCGGTCAAGGCCGAGCGCCTCGGCTACCTCGGACGTGACCGGTTCAAAGGTGGCGCCGATGAAGGGACGGATGAACGAGCCGCCGCCGCCCTCGGCGGAGGCGACGAAGACCTTGACCAGATTGGCGGGAATCGCGAAGCCAACGCCGTTGGAACCGCCACCCCTCGAAAAGATTGCCGTATTGATTCCGATCAGCTGCCCCTTCATGTCGATCAGGCCGCCGCCGGAATTGCCGGGATTGATGGCGGCGTCTGTCTGGATGAAGAAGCCGAAGTCGCCCGACCTAATCTGGTTGCGGGCGAGCGCCGATACGATGCCGCTCGTCACGGTTTGGCCGACGCCGAAGGGGTTGCCCATCGCCAGCACCAGATCACCCACCTCGACAGCATCGGAATCGCCGATCGGAATGATGTCGAACGGCCCCTCCGACTGGATCTTCAGCACGGCAAGGTCCACGCGGTCATCCTTGAGCACGATCTTGCAGGGGTACTCGCGTCCGTCGGCAAGCGCGACCTTGATGTCGTCGGCTCCCTCGATAACGTGGTTGTTCGTGACCACCACGCCGTTCCGGCCGACGATCACGCCCGACCCGAGCGACGACTGTTTTTCGGTTCTGTTCGGCATGCGTTGGCCGAAGAACTCTTCGAAAAAGGGATCCCCGGCAAAAATCGACCGCCGTTCGACCATCCGCTCGGCATAGACGTTCACCACGGCATTCGCCGTCTGCTTGACCAGAGGCGCAAAGGAAAGCTGCATCTCGGCGCGCGATTCGGGCACGACCCTAGCGTTCTGCGCCGTCGCCGGGGCGGACATTGCAATCGCAAGGACAAGTGTCACCAGTGCTCGACGGCCAAAGATCATGTAGCATTTCTCCCTTTCGTTGCCGTTACGATCAGATAGGATTTCGCAAGAAAAAAGGCAAACGGCTGAACGGACTAACGCTCACGGACGACACACGAAAACGTGGTTTCCGGCACCTTTTCCAGTGATTGAAACTTTGCTCATCTGATCGCTTGTAACCGCCGATCTTTACCGAGGAAGTTCCATGACCGTCTACCGCCCGCCGCATATTGCTGCGTCCGAGATCACGCCCGAACGCTTTTTCCTCGATCGAAGAACATTTCTGGCGACGGCGGTCGGGGGTCTGGTTTTGGGTGGAGCGACGGCCGCTCGTGCGGCCGCGCTCGAGGCATCGCCGAGCCCCTATAAGCTTGATGACGCCATCACGCCCGAGGAAGACGCGACCAGCTACAACAACTATTACGAATTCGGCACAGGCAAAGGCGATCCCTCCGCCAATTCGGGAAGCTTCAAGCCTTCGCCCTGGACGGTAAAGGTCGACGGCCTGGTTGGCAAACCGAAGGAATTCGGGCTTGAGGAACTTCTGACCTTCCCGCTCGAAGAGCGGATCTATCGCATGCGCTGCGTCGAAGCCTGGTCCATGGTCATCCCGTGGATCGGCTTTCCGCTGGCCGCCCTTCTCGACAAGGTCGAACCGCTCGGCAGCGCCAAATATGTTGCCTTCGAGACCGTGGTGAGGCCGGAAGAAATGCCTGGCCAGGCCGGCTATTTCCAGCCGCTGGAATGGCCCTATCGCGAGGGCCTGAGGCTGGACGAGGCGCTACACCCACTGACGATCCTTTCAGTCGGCCTCTACGGAAAAACGCTGCCGAACCAGAATGGCGCGCCGATTCGGTTGGTCGTGCCCTGGAAATACGGCTTCAAGGGAATCAAATCGATCGTGCGAATTTCGCTGACCGAGACGCCCCCGCCGTGCACCTGGAACCTCAGTGCTCCGAACGAATACGGCTTCTATGCCAATGTAAACCCGGCCGTCGATCACCCGCGCTGGAGCCAGGCGACGGAGAACCGCATTGGCGAAGGCGGCTTCTTCGGTGCCAATCGACGCGACACGCTTCCCTTCAACGGCTATGGAGACGAGGTCGCCAGCCTCTATGCCGGCATGGATCTGAAGGCGAATTTCTGACGATGGCCGCCCTCCCCACCCTGCCGAAACGCTTTCATGGCCCTTCTGTCTGGGTGCTCTATGCGCTCGGTCTCTGCCCGGCAATATCGGCCTTCTATCTTGGCGCAACCGGACAACTGCCGGGCAACGCCGTCAAAGAGTTCGAGCACCTGCTTGGCCTTTGGGCGCTGCGCTTCCTCGTCGCGACGCTGACGATCACGCCGATCCGCGATCTTTTCGGGATAAACTGGCTGAGATACCGCCGCGCCCTCGGCCTGCTCGCCTTCTACTACGTGCTGATGCACTTCCTGGCCTATATGGTGCTGGACCAGACGCTACGCATCCAGCCGATCATCGCCGACATCGCCCGCCGCCCCTTCATAACCATCGGCATGGCCGCGCTCGCAATGCTGGTTCCGCTCGCGATCACATCGAACAATTGGTCGATCCGCCGGCTCGGACAGCGATGGAACAAACTTCATCGGCTGGTCTATGTGATCGCGGCCGCCGGTGCTCTTCATTTCGCCATGGCAGTGAAGGTCGTGGGGCCGGAACAGATGCTTTATCTCGGCCTGGTCACCCTGCTCCTTGGCTGGCGAGTTGTCCGAACGCACTTCCTTCGCTGGAGGCGCCAGCAGGTAATTTCAGGACGTCCCGCAACGGAAAAAGCGGCCGGGTGACGATCACCCGGCCGCTCCAATTTCTTGATCGCTTCTGCGTGTCTCCTTAAATCGACCTCGATTTAAGGAGAAAGACACGCAGCATCCAAAGTGCTACAGCGACCCTTGCGCGTCCGATTGGACGCGCGGCGCTGTAGTTTCGGCGATCAGGCTGCTTCAACTGCTTCAGCTTCGGCTGCAGCGCGAGCGCGGTCCTTCGCACCCTTGGCATCGACATCGCGGTCAACGAACTCGATGACAGCGAGAGCGGCGTTGTCGCCGTGACGGAAGCCTGCCTTCATGATGCGCAGGTAGCCGCCGTTGCGGGTGGCATAACGCGATGCGATCGTATCGAACAGCTTCGAAACGACGGCGGCGTCGCGGATCTGCGAGATCGCCTGACGGCGGGCATGCAGGTCGCCGCGCTTACCGAGCGTGACAAGCTTTTCGACGATCGGACGAATTTCCTTTGCCTTCGGCAGGGTCGTCACGATCTGTTCGTGTTCGATCAGCGAAGCTGCCATGTTGGCAAACATCGCCTTGCGGTGGCTGGCGGTTCTATTCAGCTTGCGGCCGGCTTTACCGTGGCGCATGGCTATTCTCCTTCACTTGCAGGCATCCGCCCGCAGTCTAATGGTTAGTATTGGTCTTCGTAACGCTTGGCGAGATCTTCGATGTTCTCAGGCGGCCAGGACGGCACTTCCATGCCGAGGTGCAAGCCCATGGAAGCGAGAACTTCCTTGATTTCGTTGAGCGACTTGCGACCAAAATTCGGCGTGCGGAGCATTTCTGCTTCGGTCTTCTGAATGAGGTCGCCGATATAGACGATGTTGTCGTTCTTCAGGCAGTTGGCCGAACGGACGGAAAGCTCCAGTTCGTCGACCTTCTTGAGAAGCGCCGGGTTGAAGGCGAGTTCGGTGACTGCCTCTTCCTCTGCTTCCTTGTGCGGCTCTTCGAAGTTGACGAAGACCGAGAGCTGGTCCTGAAGAATGCGGGCCGCAAACGCGATCGCATCTTCACCGGTAACCGAGCCATCGGTTTCGATGGACATCGTCAGCTTGTCGTAGTCGAGAACCTGGCCTTCACGGGTGTTTTCCACCTTGTAAGAGACCTTCTTGACTGGCGAGTACAGGCTGTCGACCGGAATGAGGCCAATCGGCGCATCTTCCGAGCGATTGCGGTCAGCCGGCACGTAACCCTTGCCGTTGTTGACGGTGAACTCCATGCGGATCTCGGCGCCCTCGTCGAGCGTGCAGATCACATGGTTCGGGTTGAGGATTTCGATATCGCCAACCGTCTGGATGTCACCGGCCGTTACAACGCCCGGGCCCTGCTTGCGCACGACCATGCGCTTTGCGTCGTCGCCATCCATCTTGATGGCGATTTCCTTGATGTTGAGCACGATGTCGGTCACGTCTTCCCGGACACCCGGGATAGAGGAGAACTCGTGCAGCACGCCGTCGATCTGCACTGCGGTGACGGCAGCACCGCGCAGCGACGACAAAAGCACGCGGCGAAGCGCGTTGCCAAGCGTCAGACCAAAGCCGCGTTCAAGCGGTTCCGCGACCAGCGTTGCCCTGGTGCGGCCGGAGGAGGCGAACTCCACCTTGTTCGGCTTGATCAATTCCTGCCAATTTTTCTGGATCATGTTTTCTGCCTTCCGTTCGTTGCCACCATCCAATCGTGACAACCGAGCCCCGAAGACCGGGAGAGCGCCTGAACGCTCTCGCCGGGATGTTGTGTGCATATGATCAGACGCGGCGCTTCTTGCGCGGGCGGCAGCCGTTGTGCGGGATCGGGGTCACATCGCGGATCGAGGTGATCATGAAGCCCGCAGCCTGCAGCGCGCGAAGTGCGGATTCACGACCCGAACCCGGACCGCAAACTTCCACTTCCAGCGACTTCATGCCGTGTTCCTGAGCCTTCTTGGCGCAGTCTTCAGCGGCGATCTGAGCGGCAAACGGGGTCGACTTACGCGAACCCTTGAAACCCTTTGCACCGGCGGACGACCAGGCAATTGCATTGCCCTGCGCGTCGGTGATGGTGATCATCGTGTTGTTGAACGACGAATTGACGTGTGCGACGCCAGACGTGATGTTCTTGCGCTCGCGGCGGCGAACGCGGGTGGCTTCCTTGGCCATTGGATCCCTTTCTTAGATCTCTGCACCGCCGTAATTCCAGCGGCTCCACCGGGAAAAGGATTGGTCGTCCCCTGCCCTGCATCTTCACTTCTTGCCGAGCCAGCACGCCGGCCCGACGGAGATTTCGCTGAACCGGTCCCGGTCCGCGACGGTCAGGCGAAATCGCCTGCCCAAACTGCAAAAGGAGGCCGGCGCACGACGCCAGCCTCCCGCCTTCCCTTTTCGGGAAATTACTTCTTTTTGCCGGCGATCGCCTTTGCCGGACCCTTGCGGGTGCGGGCGTTGGTGTGCGTGCGCTGGCCGCGTACCGGCAGACCGCGACGATGGCGAAGGCCACGGTAGCAGCCGAGATCCATCAGACGCTTGATGTTCATCGAGGTTTCGCGACGCAGATCGCCCTCGACCTGGTAGTCACGGTCGATCGTTTCACGGATCTGAAGGACCTCAGCATCCGTCAACTGATGCACGCGGCGATCAGCCGGAATGCCGACCTTCTCGATGATTTCCTGTGCGAATTTCGTGCCGATCCCGTGAATATACGTCAGCGCGATGACGACGCGCTTTGCGGTCGGGATGTTGACGCCAGCGATACGTGCCACGTCTATTCTCCTTGCGTTCCAGTTGCCATCCGGCAATAGGTGCTTCGTTACGCGACCTCGAAGAGCCGCACGTTAATTGAGGTTCGAGACACGTCAAAAACGACCGTACCCGGACTTCATTGCTTTGAAGACCGCGCCGATCGCTTCTCATGTCGCGAGTTGACGCTGTCTTTGGAGGAATCGGCCGGAAAAGTCAACTCCCCCGGTGGTTCCATTTTGGCAAAGACGAATGTCTAAGCCAGAATCTTCTCGATATCGGCGGTGACCGTGTCCACATCCGCCATGCCGTCCACAGTTTTCAACTGACCTGTGCCGGCATAGTATTCCGACAACGGAGCCGTCTTCTCGCGATATTCCGTCAAACGACGCTTGAAGGCTTCCGGATTATCGTCGGAGCGAACGGTACCGCCGGCGGCGACGGTTTCCGCTACGCGATTCTCCATCCGCCGCACAAGAGCTGCCTCGTCGACTTTAAGCTCGATGACTGCATCGAGCTTCAGGCCCTTGCTTTCGAGCATCCGGTCAAGCGCCTTGGCTTGCGGCACGGTGCGCGGATAACCGTCGAGGATGAACCCCTTGGCGCAGTCCGGCGCGTCGATACGGTCAGAGACGATTTCATTGACGATCTCGTCGGAAACGAGCTGGCCGGCATCCATAACGGCCTTCGCCCGCTTCCCCACTTCGGTCGCCTGAGCCACGGCCGCCCGCAGCATGTCGCCTGTGGAAAGCTGCGGAATGCCGTATCTCTCCGTCAGAAGCTTGGCCTGTGTACCCTTGCCAGCGCCCGGCGGGCCCAAAAAAATCAGTCTCATCGTCCCCTCTTTCCTCCGCGCAGCTTCGACTTCTTGATCAGCCCCTCATATTGCTGAGCAATGAGGTGACCCTGGATCTGTGCTACCGTATCAAGGGTCACGCTGACAACAATCAAAAGCGACGTACCACCAAGGTAGAACGGCACGCCCGTCTGCGAGATGAGGATTTCAGGCAGGATGCATACGAAGATCAGGTAGATCGCGCCGATCACCGTGATACGCGTCAGCACGAAGTCGATGTATTCGGCTGTCCGTTCGCCCGGGCGAATGCCCGGAATAAAGCCGCCATGCTTCTTCAGATTGTCCGCGGTGTCCTTCGGATTGAACACGATCGCGGTATAGAAGAAGGCGAAGAAGGCGATCATGCCGCCGTAGAGCACCATGTAGAGCGGCTGGCCATGAGCGAGCGCGCTGACGATCGCCGTCGCCCAGCCGGGCATTGTCGCAGTGTTAGCGAAACCAGCCAGCGTCGCCGGCAACAGCAGCAGCGAGGACGCGAAGATCGCCGGAATGACGCCCGAGGTGTTGAGCTTCAGCGGCAGGTGCGACGTATCGCCCTGAAACATGCGGTTCCCCACTTGGCGCTTCGGGTACTGGATCAACAAGCGGCGCTGAGCACGCTCGACAAAGACGATCAGCGCAATTACGGCAACGACCATGACGATGATTGCCAGGATGAGTGGCGTCGAAAGAGCACCTGTGCGGCCGAGTTCGAGCGTGCCGGCCAGCGCAGACGGCAGAGCCGCCACGATGCCGGCAAAGATGATAAGCGAAATGCCGTTGCCAATGCCGCGCGACGTAATCTGCTCGCCGAGCCACATCAGGAACATGGTGCCGCCGAGGAGCGAAATCACGGTGGAAACTCGGAAGAACCAGCCCGGATCGCCCACCAGACCGCTGCCGCTCTCAAGACCGATCGCGATACCGTAAGCCTGCATCGCGCCGAGAAGCACTGTGCCGTAACGGGTATACTGGTTGATGATCTTGCGGCCCTGCTCGCCTTCCTTCTTCAACTGCTCGAGCGCCGGCACGACCGAAGTCATGAGCTGCACGATGATCGAAGCGGAGATGTAGGGCATGATGCCGAGCGCGAAGATCGCCATGCGCTCAACCGCGCCGCCCGAGAACATGTTGAAGAGGCCAAGAATGCCGCCGCTCTGGCCCTGGAAGGCTTGCGCAAACGCTTCCGGATTGAGGCCGGGCAGCGGGATATAGGTGCCAAGGCGATAAACCAGAAGCGCGCCAAGGGTGAACCAAAGACGCTTTTTCAGATCCTCCGCCTTGGCGAAAGTTGAAAAATTCAGGTTCGAGGCAAGCTGTTCCGCTGCAGAAGCCATGCGATTCTCCGCGTACCAAATTTCGGAATCAGCGGGAAAACCCGGTCAGTTCCGGAAAGAGAAAGTCTTCGTTCTTGAAAACCGGACGCGAGGCGATTGTCGCTGCAATCGGATGCCTCACCGTGGTTTCCGTTATGTCCGATACAGCGAGTGATTCGCCGCCTCGAACGTGAGGCTCACATATGGGAGCAAAACCGCCCGGAGTGAAGCACCCCGGGCGGTTCATCAGTCACATTATTCCGCGGCCGCTGCAAGCAGCTTGATGGAACCGCCAGCCTTTTCGATCTTCTCGATCGCCGACTTGGACGCGCCGGCGACTTCGAGCGAGACCTTGGCCTTCAGTTCGCCATCGGCGAGAACGCGGACGCCGTCCTTGGCGCGGCGGATGACGCCGGCAGCCTTGAGTGCAGCCGCATCGACCGTCTTCGAAGCGTCGAGCTTCTTGGCATCGACAGCAGCCTGGATACGGCCGAGCGACACCACAACGAACTCCGAAGCGAAGATGTTGTTGAAGCCGCGCTTCGGCAGGCGACGGTAGATCGGCATCTGGCCGCCTTCGAAGCCGTTGATGGAAACGCCCGAACGTGCCTTCTGGCCCTTCACACCGCGACCGGCGGTCTTGCCGGAGCCGGAGCCGATACCGCGGCCAAGACGCTTGCGGTTCTTGGTCGCGCCTTCGTTGTCCTTGATTTCATTCAGTTTCATTTCTGGATCCCCCTCACTTCTCGTCGACGACGCGAACGAGGTGCTGGACGGCCCGGATCATGCCGCGAACGGCCGGAGTATCTTCCAGCGTGCGAACCCGGTGCATCTTGTTGAGGCCCAGGCCGACGAGCGTCTGACGCTGCACGGCCGGACGGCGAATGGGGCTACCAATCTGCTCGACGGTAACCGTCTTCTTGGCAACTTCTTTCTTAGCCATCTGTCAGCTCCCTTATTCTTCGGAAGCAACGCCGGCGGAAACGCGACGAGCCTGAAGCGTGGCATACTTCATGCCGCGCTGTGCCGCGATGTCCTTCGGGTGCATCTGGTTCTTGAGGGCATCGAACGTCGCGCGAACCATGTTGTAGGGGTTCGACGAACCGGTCGACTTCGCGACGACGTCGTGAACGCCGAGCGTTTCAAAGACGGCACGCATCGGGCCACCGGCGATGATACCGGTACCGGCCTTGGCCGAACGCAGCAGCACCTTGCCGGCGCCGTGACGGCCATGGACGTCGTGATGCAGGGTACGGCCACCGCGCAGCGGGACGAAGATCAGGTCGCGCTTTGCAGCTTCCGTTGCCTTGCGGATGGCTTCCGGCACTTCACGCGCCTTGCCATGACCGAAGCCAACACGGCCCTTCTGGTCGCCAACGACGACGAGGGCTGCGAAACCAAAACGACGACCGCCCTTCACCACCTTGGCGACGCGGTTGATGGCGACGAGCTTATCGACAAATTCGCTGTCGCGCTCTTCGCGGCTCTGGCGATCTTCGCGAGAACCTCTTCTTTCTTGTGCCATTGTCCTTTTCCTTTTTCTTTTCCGGGTGCAATCGGCAGATTGACGAAAGCCGCCTCACTTCCTTGGAAATCGAAGCGGCCGGGTATTTTACGAAGTCGGGTGCCGCCCGGACATTGCTGCCCGGGCGATGAACCTTAGAAGTTCAGGCCGCCTTCGCGAGCTGCCTCGGCCAGCGCCTTGATGCGGCCGTGGTAGATGAAGGCGCCGCGGTCAAAGACAACGTCCTTGACGCCCGCCTTGGATGCACGCTCTGCAAGGAGCTTGCCGACAGCCGTAGCGGCCGCGGTATCAGCGCCGGTCTTCAGCGAAGACCGCAGATCCGTGTCGAGAGTCGATGCGGAGGCAATGGTCTTGCCAGCAACATCATCGATGATCTGCGCGTAGATGTTCTTCGACGAGCGATGAACCGACAGGCGCGGGCGGCCATTGGCGACCGCCTTGATTTGACGGCGCACGCGGCTGGCGCGACGCACAAGAGTATCTTTCCTGCTAGCCATTTCGCGTGATCCTTACTTCTTCTTGCCTTCTTTGCGGACAATCCGCTCTTCGGCATACTTGACGCCCTTGCCCTTGTAGGGCTCGGGGCCACGGTATTCGCGGATTTCCGCGGCAACCTGACCGACCTGCTGCTTGTTGATGCCGGTGACGACGATTTCCGTCGGCTTCGGCACAGCGATCGTGATGCCTTCCGGCGTCTGGTAGACCACGTCGTGGCTGAAACCGAGCGCCAGCTGCAGGTTCTTGCCCTGCATGGACGCGCGGTAACCGACGCCGTTGATCTCGAGCTTGCGCTCGTAGCCGTCCTTCACGCCCTTGAAGATGTTCTCGATCATCGTGCGGGACATGCCCCACTTCGAACGAGCATCCTTGCTCTCATTGAGCGGCTGAACGACAACCGCATTGTTTTCGAGCTTCACCGAAACTTCGTCGTTTGCGACGAAGAACAGTTCGCCCTTCGGACCCTTCGCCGTTACCTTCTGGCCATCAACGTTAGCCGTGACGCCTGCCGGAACTTGAACGGGTTTCTTACCGATACGAGACATTTTTATACCTGTCTGTTCGCTATGGAGATCCTGCTCGGCCTTAGAAGACCGAGCAAAGAACCTCGCCACCAACATTCTGTTCGCGTGCCTGGTGATCGGCCATCACGCCCTTCGGGGTCGAAAGGATGGTGATGCCGAGGCCGTTCGCGACCTGCGGAATGGACTTGACCGAGACATAAACTCGGCGGCCCGGCTTGGAGACGCGTGCGATCTCGCGGATCACGGACGAGCCTTCGTAGTATTTCAGTTCGATGTTCAGCTCGGACTTGCCGTTGCCGAATTCGACCTCAGAGTAACCGCGGATGTAGCCTTCGGACTGAAGGACATCCAGAACGCGTGCGCGGAGCTTCGAAGCCGGCGTCGAAACGCTCGACTTACGGCGAGCAGCACCGTTGCGGATACGGGTGAGCATATCGCCCAAGGGATCAGTCATTGCCATGTGCCCGTCTCCTTACCAGCTCGACTTGACGATGCCCGGCACCTTGCCGAGATTGCCCAGTTCGCGAAGCGCAATACGCGACATACGAAGTTTGCGATAGTAGGCACGCGGACGGCCGGTCACTTCGCAACGGTTGCGGATGCGGGTCTTGGAGCCATCACGCGGCAGTTCTGCCAGCTTGAGGGTTGCCTTGAACCGCTCTTCGATCGGCAGAGACTGGTTCATGATGATTGCCTTCAATGCAGCGCGCTTGGACGCTTGCCCGGCAACCAGTTTGCGGCGGCGCTTGTTCTTTTCAACTGCGCTCGTTTTCGCCATAACAGTTATCCTTCTTTACGCTTGTCGTTACGGATTACTGACGGAACGGGAAGTTGAACTCTGTAAGCAGAGCGCGCGCTTCGTCGTCGTTAGTTGCCGTCGTGCAAACGATGATGTCCATGCCCCACATCTGATCAACCTTGTCGTAGTTGATCTCAGGGAACACAATGTGCTCCTTGACGCCCATGGCGAAGTTGCCACGACCATCGAAGGACTTCGGATTGAGGCCACGGAAGTCGCGAACACGCGGAAGTGCGATGTTCACGAGACGATCCAGGAACTCATACATCCGAATGCCGCGCAGGGTAACCTTGGCGCCAATCGGCATGCCTTCGCGCAGCTTGAAGCCAGCGATGGAGTTACGGGCGCGGGTGATCACCGGCTTCTGGCCAGCAATCGCAGCGAGGTCGGCCGCAGCAACGGACGGCTTCTTGGAATCGCCGGTCGCTTCGCCAACACCCATGTTGATGACGATCTTGTCGAGACGCGGGATCTGCATTTCGTTGGCGTAGGAGAACTTCTCCTGCATCGCCTTGCGGATGCGCTCTACATATTCCTTCTTGAGCCGCGGCTCATAAGCGGTCTTAGCCATCGATCACTACTCCCGAACGCTTGGCCACGCGGACCTTCTTGTCACCTTCGATCTTGAAGCCGACGCGGGTCGGCTTGCCGTCCTTGGGATCGGCGACCGCGATGTTCGAAAGATGGATCGGGGCTTCCTTGTTGATAATGCCCGCTTCCTGGCTCTGGGTCTGGCGCTGGTGACGCTTCACCATGTTAACGCCACGCACGACAGCCCGGTCTTCCTTAGGCATGACCTGGATTACTTCGCCGGTACGGCCCTTGTCCTTACCGGTGAGAACGACGACCTTGTCGCCTTTGCGAATCTTTTGCATCTCTCAACGCTCCCTTAGAGTACTTCCGGAGCCAGCGAGATGATCTTCATGTGGTTCTTGGCGCGGAGTTCGCGCGGAACCGGTCCGAAGATACGGGTGCCGATCGGCTCTTTCTTGTTATCGATAAGAACGGCTGCGTTGGTGTCGAAGCGGATGACGCTGCCATCCGGACGGCGGATGTCCTTCGCAGTGCGAACGACAACAGCCTTCATGACGTCACCCTTCTTCACGCGGCCGCGCGGAATGGCTTCCTTGATCGAAACGACGATGATGTCGCCGATCGACGCGTACTTGCGCTTGGAGCCGCCCAGCACCTTGATGCACATGACACGACGTGCGCCGGAATTATCCGCCACGTCGAGGTTTGTTTGCATCTGAATCATGTCAGGTCGCCTTCTTGTTGTTACCAGGCCGGTTGGGTCGGAACCCCCTCGCCCGGCTTATTGTGCTCATCTCAAAGCAAAAGAACGCCCGGACTCGAGCGTTCCTCAGCTTTAATTGCGTGCTTCATACAGATATTTGCCCGAGACGCAAGGGTCTCGCGGTCAAAACCTGCAGAAATCAAGCCTGGGCGGAAACGACCGTCCAGCGCTTATCTTTCGAGATCGGCGCGCATTCCTCGATGGAAACGACGTCACCGACCTTGTACTGGTTGTTCTCGTCGTGAGCCTTGTACTTCTTGGAACGACGGACGGTCTTCTGGAGGATCGGATGCGCAAAGCGGCGCTCGACCCTGACGACGACGGTCTTGTCGTTCTTGTCGCTGACGACGGTGCCCTGCAGAATGCGTTTCGGCATATTTTTCTGGTCCTTAGGCCTTGGCTTCTGCCGCCTTCTGGCGGGCAATTGTTTTAATGCGTGCGATGTCCTTGCGGACTTCGTTGATACGCGAAGACTTCTCGAGCTGGCCGGTTGCCTTCTGGAAGCGCAGGTTGAACTGCTCCTTCTTCAGCTTGGCAAGCTCTTCGTTGAGTTGATCGGCGCTCAGAGCGCGAACATCTGCGGCTTTCATGAGCTTCACTCCTTACTCTGCGATACGCTGCACGAAGCGCGTCTTGACAGAGAGCTTGGCAGCGCCAAGACGAAGTGCCTCACGGGCGAGTTCTTCGCTGACACCATCGATCTCGAACATCATACGACCGGGCTTGACCTTGCATGCCCAGTATTCAACCGAACCCTTACCCTTACCCATGCGGACTTCGGTCGGCTTGGCGGTGACCGGAACGTCCGGGAACACACGGATCCAAACGCGGCCGGCGCGCTTCATGTGGCGGGTGATCGCGCGGCGAGCCGCTTCGATCTCACGGGCGTTGACGCGGTTCGGCTCCTGAGCCTTCAGGCCGAATTCGCCGAAGGCGAGATCAGAACCGCCCTTGGCAACGCCCTTGATGCGGCCCTTAAATTGCTTGCGATACTTCGTACGCTTTGGCTGCAACATTTTTTTACTTCTCCGATATTGGCTGCCACGCGCGAATGTTACGCGTTTTCACGACGACGGTCTCTGCTGCCAGAGCCCTGGGAGTCACTCTCGGTCGCGCGACGCTCGGAAGCCATCGGGTCGTGCTCGAGGATTTCACCCTTGAAGATCCAGACCTTGATGCCGCAGATACCGAAGGCGGTTTCAGCTTCGGCCGTGCCGTAGTCGATGTCGGCGCGCAGCGTGTGCAGCGGAACGCGGCCTTCACGATACCATTCGGTACGGGCGATTTCGGCACCGCCGAGGCGGCCGGCGCAGGTGATCTTGATGCCTTCGGCGCCAAGACGCATGGCCGACTGAACAGCGCGCTTCATCGCACGGCGGAACGCTACGCGGCGCTCGAGCTGCTGAGCGATCGACTGGGCAACCAGGGTCGCGTCAACTTCCGGCTTGCGCACTTCGACGATGTTGAGGTGCGTTTCGGAGTTGGTCATCTCGGAAAGCTTCCTGCGCAGCTTTTCGATGTCGGCGCCCTTCTTGCCGATGATCAGGCCCGGACGTGCAGAGTGGATCGTCACGCGGCACTTCTTGTGCGGACGCTCGATCACGACCTTGGCGATACCGGCTGCCTTCAGCTCTTCCATCAGGTATGCACGGATCTTCAGGTCTTCGTGAAGAAGCTGACCGTATTCTGCGTTGTCAGCGAACCAACGACTGTCCCAGGTCCGGTTGATGCCGAGACGGAAACCGATCGGATTAATCTTCTGGCCCATTATGCGGCCTCCCCTTTGGCTTCCACTTCACGAACAACGATCGTCAAGTGAGCGAACGGCTTTTCGATACGCGATGCACGACCGCGACCACGAGCGTGGAAGCGCTTCATCACAATCGACTTGCCAACGTAAGCTTCCGCGACGATGAGCGAATCAACGTCGAGATCGTGGTTGTTCTCAGCATTTGCGATCGCAGATTCAAGGGTCTTCTTGACCGTTTCTGCTATGCGCTTGCGCGAGAACTCGAGTTCGGCCAGAGCGCGGTCAACCTTCTTGCCGCGGATCATCGCGGCAACGAGGTTGAGCTTCTGGGGGCTGACGCGGATCGTGCGCGCAACGGCCTGCGCCTCATTATCCTTCAGCCGGCGTTCGGCTTGTGCCTTGCCCATTGTTACTTCCTCTTCGCCTTCTTGTCCGCGCCATGACCGTAATAGGTCCGGGTCGGAGCGAATTCACCGAACTTGTGACCGACCATTTCCTCGGACACGGAGACGGGAACGTGTTTGTTGCCGTTGTAGACGCCGAAGGTCAGACCAACGAACTGCGGAAGGATCGTGGAGCGACGGCTCCACATCTTGATCACTTCGTTGCGACCGCCGTCACGAACCTTCTCAGCCTTCTTGAGAAGATAGCCGTCAACAAACGGACCTTTCCATACTGAACGAGCCACTTGAGACTTCCTCTCTTACTTCTTGCGCTGGTGACGCGAGCGCATGATGAACTTGTCGGTCGACTTGTTGGAGCGCGTGCGCTTGCCCTTCGTCGGCTTGCCCCACGGGGTAACCGGGTGACGGCCACCGGACGTGCGGCCTTCACCACCGCCGTGCGGGTGGTCAACCGGGTTCATGACGACACCGCGAACGTGCGGACGCTTACCGCGCCAACGCGAACGACCAGCCTTACCATCATTGATGTTGCCGTGATCGGGGTTCGATACAGCACCGATCGATGCAAGGCAAGAGCCGTGCACGAGGCGCTGTTCGCCCGAGTTCAGGCGAAGGATCGCCATGCCCTGGTCGCGGCCGACGAGCTGCGCATAGGTGCCGGCGGAGCGAGCCATCTGGCCACCCTTGCCCGGCTTCATCTCCACATTGTGGATGATCGAGCCGACCGGGATGAACTGCAGCGGCATCGCATTGCCGGGCTTGACGTCAACGGCCTTGTCCGAGGCGATGATCTTGTCGCCGGCAGCCAGACGCTGCGGCGCCAGGATGTAGGCCTGTTCGCCGTCAGCGTAGTTGACAAGCGCGATGAAGGCGGTGCGGTTCGGGTCGTATTCCAGACGCTCGACCGTGCCTTCAACGTCGAACTTGCGACGCTTGAAGTCGACCAGACGGTAGGACCGCTTGTGACCACCGCCCTGGAAGCGGACGGTGATGCGGCCCAGGTTGTTGCGACCGCCCTTGGAGGACAGGCCCTCGGTCAACGCCTTGACCGGCTTGCCCTTGTGGAGGCCGGCCCGGTCTACGATGACCAGCTGACGCTGGCTCGGGGTCGTCGGATTGAAACTTTTCAATGCCATTTTCTTGTTCCCTTTTGGGTTTTTACCCTAATGGGCCTATCCGTTAGAGACCGGTGGAGACGTCGATGGACTGACCTTCGGCGAGCGTAACGATCGCCTTCTTCACGTCCTTCTGCTTCCCGGCAAAACCGCGGAAACGCTTCAGCTTACCCTTGCGGAGGAGCGTGTTCACGGCCGTGACCTTGACGCCGAACAGGGCTTCGACAGCAGCCTTGATCTCAGGCTTCGAAGCACCCTTGGCGACGTTGAAGACGACTTGGTTCTGTTCGGAAACCAGCGTCGACTTTTCGGTGATCGAGGGAGACACGATCACGTCATAGTGGCGAAGATCCGTCATTTGAACCGCTCCTCCAGAGCTTCTACGGCAGCCTTGGAAAGCACGAGCTTGCCGCGGCGCAGAATGTCGTAAACGTTGATGCCCTGAACCGGCAGAACGTCCACGTTCGGGATGTTCTGGGCTGCGAGCTTGAAGTTGCTCTCGATTTCGGCACCGCCGATGATCAGAGCGTTGGTGAGGCCGAGCGACGCGAATACGCCGGCGAGAGCCTTCGTCTTTGCTTCCTTGGCAACGAGATCGTCGATGACGATGATCTCTTCAGCCTTCAGCTTGGCCGACAGCGCATGGCGCAGACCGAGCGCGCGGACCTTCTTGGGAAGGTCGTGAGCGTGGCTGCGGACAACCGGGCCATGAGCCTTGCCACCGCCGCGGAACTGGGGAGCACGAGCGGAGTGGTGGCGGGCGCGGCCCGTACCCTTCTGCTTGTACATCTTGGCGCCGGTGCGCGAAACTTCAGCGCGGCCCTTGGCCTTGTGCGTGCCCTGCTGCTTCTTGGCGAGCTGCCAGCGAACGACGCGGGCGATGATGTCTTCACGGGGTTCGAGGCCGAAAATGGCGTCAGAAAGGGAAACCTTTCCCGCGTCCTTGCCCTCGAGGGTTTTGACGGTGAGATCCATTATTCGGCTCCCTTACTTCGATGCTTCGGCGCGCACGCCGGCAGGGCGCGGAGCGCCTTCCGGGGTGCCGGACTTAATGGCGTCGCGAACGACGATCCAGGCACCCTTGGAGCCGGGGACTGCACCCTTGACCAAGATCAGGCCACGGTCTTCGTCCGTCGATACGACTTCCAGGTTCTGGGTGGTAACGCGGGTCTGGCCCATGTGGCCGGCCATGCGCTTGCCCTTCCAAACACGGCCCGGATCCTGGTTGGAACCGGTAGAACCATGCGAGCGGTGCGATACGGAAACGCCGTGCGTGGCGCGCAGACCGCCGAAGTTGTGGCGCTTGATGGCGCCGGCGAAGCCCTTACCGATCGTCGTACCGGTGACGTCGACGAGCTGGCCTGCGACGAAGTGGCTGGCCGTCAGCTCGGAGCCGATATCGATCATGTTGTCCGCGGAAACGCGGAACTCGACGAGCTTCGCCTTCGGCTCGACGTTCGCAGCAGCAAAATGGCCGCGCATGGCCTTCGGCGTATTCTTGACCTTCGAACGACCTGCACCCAGCTGAACTGCGGTATAGCCGTTCTTGTCTTCCGTGCGGTGGGCCACTACCTGGCAGTTCTCCAGCCGCAATACTGTTACCGGGATATGCTCACCGGCGTCGTTGTAGACGCGGGTCATTCCCACCTTCTGTGCAATCACACCTGAACGCATCGGTTCACGCCTCTTGTTTAGGGTTCCCGTCCGGTGCCTCTTGCACCTTCCGGTTTCCTGTTCCTGGAAGCCGTTGGATAACTCCACGTACCTTCCTTGTTATTTCGGCTTGCGCCGGACCTTAGAGCTTGATCTCGACGTCGACGCCAGCGGCCAGATCGAGCTTCATCAGCGCATCAACCGTCTGAGGGGTCGGATCAACGATATCGAGAAGACGCTTGTGCGTGCGCATCTCAAACTGTTCGCGGCTCTTCTTGTCGACGTGCGGCGACCGGTTGACCGTGAATTTTTCAATCCGGGTCGGAAGCGGCACGGGCCCGCGCACACTCGCACCGGTGCGCTTGGCCGTCGACACGATTTCGCGCGTGGAGGCATCGAGGATCCGGTGATCAAACGCCTTGAGGCGGATGCGGATATTCTGGCCGTTCATTCGACTTGTCCTTGCTCGTGTTTCCCGTATGCCTCTTAAAGGCACACACTTAAACTTCTGAATTCGTTACGCTCTGCCGCTTCTTTCAAAAATCGCAGGGACATGGGAGACCATGTCCCTGCCGAAACGGCAAAGCCGTTTTCTTGTTACTCGACGATGGAGGCGACGATGCCGGCGCCGACGGTGCGGCCGCCTTCGCGGATTGCGAAGCGCAGCTTTTCTTCCATCGCGATCGGCACGATCAGTTCGACGTCAACCGTCACGTTGTCGCCCGGCATCACCATTTCCGTGCCTTCCGGCAGCGTCACGATGCCGGTCACGTCCGTCGTGCGGAAGTAGAACTGCGGGCGATAGTTGGTGAAGAACGGCGTATGACGGCCACCCTCTTCCTTCGTCAGGATGTAGGCTTCCGCCTTGAACTTCTTGTGCGGCTTGACCGAACCCGGCTTGCAGAGGATCTGGCCACGCTCGACGCCGTTGCGGTCGATACCGCGCAGCAGCGCACCGATGTTGTCGCCGGCCTGGCCCTGGTCGAGCAGCTTGCGGAACATTTCAACACCCGTGCAGGTCGTCTTCGTCGTCGGACGGATGCCGACGATCTCGACTTCCTCACCAACCTTGACGATGCCGCGCTCGACGCGACCGGTCACAACCGTACCGCGGCCGGAGATCGAGAACACGTCTTCGATCGGCATCAGGAACGGCTGGTCGATCGGGCGCTCCGGCGTCGGGATGTAGGCGTCAACCGCTGCCATCAGCTCGCGGATCGCGTCTTCGCCGATCTTCTTGTCGGAATCTTCAAGCGCGGCCAGCGCCGAGCCCTTGACGATCGGAATGTCGTCGCCCGGGAATTCGTAGGACGACAGCAGTTCGCGCACTTCGAGCTCGACGAGCTCGAGCAGCTCGGCGTCGTCAACCTGGTCGACCTTGTTCAGGAACACGACGATTGCCGGAACGCCGACCTGGCGGGCGAGCAGGATGTGCTCGCGGGTCTGCGGCATCGGGCCGTCGGCAGCCGAAACAACCAGGATCGCGCCGTCCATCTGCGCCGCGCCGGTGATCATGTTCTTGACGTAGTCGGCGTGGCCGGGGCAGTCGACGTGCGCATAGTGACGGTTCGGCGTCTCATATTCGACGTGCGCCGTCGAAATGGTGATACCACGGGCCTTTTCTTCCGGCGCAGCGTCGATCTGGTCATACGCCTTGAACTCGCCGAAGTACTTCGTGATCGCTGCCGTCAGCGACGTCTTGCCATGGTCAACGTGGCCAATCGTGCCAATGTTAACGTGCGGCTTGTTGCGCTCAAATTTGCTCTTTGCCATTTCCGGCTCTCCGTTTTCTGTCCCCTAGAGGGGAAATCTTTTCATTCTGTTTCAGCGCGAGGCTATTCCGGTCACTTCTGACCGGAATACTTCGCCTGGATTTCCTGCGCGACGTTCGACGGAACCGGCGCGTAGTGATCGAACAGCATCGTGTACTGAGCGCGGCCCTGCGACATCGAGCGCAGGTTGTCCACGTACTTGAACATGTTCGCGAGCGGCACGTGGGCATTGATCACCACGGCGACACCGCGCGATTCCTGACCCTGGATCTGGCCACGGCGAGAGTTCAGGTCACCAATCACGTCACCGACGTAATCTTCCGGCGTGACGACCTCGACCTTCATGATCGGCTCGAGGAGCTGAGCACCAGCCTTCTTTGCTGCTTCGCGGAAGCATGCGCGGGAAGCGATTTCGAACGCCAGGACCGACGAGTCGACGTCGTGGAACGCGCCGTCGATGAGCGTCGCCTTGACACCCAGCATCGGGAAGCCGGCGAGCGGACCCGAGGACAGAACGCTTTCGATGCCCTTCTGAACGCCCGGGATGTATTCCTTCGGAACAGCACCGCCGACGATCTTGGATTCGAACACGAAATCTTCGCCTTCCGGGTTCGGTTCGAAGACGATCTTGACGCGCGCGAACTGACCGGTACCACCGGACTGCTTCTTGTGCGTGTAGTCTTCTTCGTGCTGACGCGTGATGGTTTCACGGTAAGCAACCTGCGGAGCACCAACCGAAGCTTCGACCTTGAACTCGCGACGCATGCGGTCGACGATGATGTCGAGGTGAAGTTCGCCCATGCCGGCGATGATCGTCTGGCCGGATTCCTCGTCGGTCTTGACGCGGAAGGACGGATCTTCTGCAGCCAGGCGATTGAGCGCGAGGCCCATCTTTTCCTGGTCACCCTTGGTCTTCGGCTCGATCGCGATCTGGATGACCGGCTCGGGGAATTCCATACGCTCAAGGATAACCGGCTTCAGCGGATCGCAGAGCGTGTCGCCCGTGGTGGTTTCCTTGAGACCTGCGAGAGCAACGATGTCGCCAGCAAAGGCTTCTTCGATGTCCTCACGGGAGTTCGAGTGCATCTGCAGCATGCGGCCGACGCGCTCGCGCTTTTCCTTGACCGTGTTCATGACCGACGTGCCCTTTTCGAGCTTGCCGGAATAAATGCGCGCAAAGGTCAGCGAGCCGACGAAGGGGTCGTTCATGATCTTGAACGCCAGCATCGAAAGCGGCTCGTTGTCGTCAGCCTTACGGGTGATTTCGCCTTCGGTCTTGACGTCGATGCCCTTGATCGCCGGAATATCGACCGGGGACGGCAGGTAGTCGACGACAGCGTCGAGCAGAGGCTGAACGCCCTTGTTCTTGAAGGCGGTACCGCAGAACATCGGGTGGAACTTCACATCGATCGTGCCGCGACGAACCAGTTCACGGATCTTGTCGTTGTCCGGGTAGTTGCCTTCCAGATAGGCTTCCATTGCCGCTTCGTCGATCTCGACAACAGTCTCGATCAGCTTTTCGCGGTATTCTTCAGCCTTTTCCTTCATGTCGGCCGGAATTTCGACGACGTCCCACTGGGCGCCGAGCGACTCATCACGCCAGACGAGCGCATTCATCTCGATCAGGTCGACAACGCCCTTGAATTCGCTTTCAGCGCCGATCGGCAGCTGCATGACAACGGCCGTTGCGCCGAGACGGGTCTTGATCATCTCGACAGAGCGGTAGAAGTCCGCACCGGTCTTGTCCATCTTGTTGCAGAAGATCATGCGCGGAACATTATACTTCTCAGCCTGACGCCAGACGGTTTCGGTCTGCGGCTCAACACCGGCGTTGGCGTCGAGCAGCGCGATGGCGCCGTCGAGAACGCGCAGCGAACGCTCGACTTCAATGGTGAAGTCAACGTGGCCGGGGGTGTCGATGATGTTGAAGCGGCGCATCTTGCCGTCACGGCCCTTCCAGAAGGTCGTGGTGGCAGCAGACGTGATCGTGATGCCGCGTTCCTGCTCCTGCTCCATCCAGTCCATGGTCGCGGCGCCGTCGTGAACTTCGCCGATCTTGTGGGACTTGCCGGTGTAGTAAAGGATGCGCTCGGTCGTCGTCGTCTTGCCGGCGTCGATGTGCGCCATGATACCGAAATTTCGGTAATCTTCGATTTTATATTCGCGAGCCATGAGAGACTGCCTTTCAGGACCTGTTCCAGATTACCAACGGTAGTGCGAGAACGCACGGTTGGCATCAGCCATCTTGTGGGTGTCTTCGCGCTTCTTCACGGCGCTGCCACGGTTGTTCGCTGCATCCATGAGTTCGCCGCAGAGGCGATCGACCATGGTCGTTTCGTTGCGCTTGCGTGCGGCCGCGATCAGCCAGCGAATGGCGAGGGCCTGGCGACGCTCCGGACGGACATCGACCGGAACCTGATAGGTAGCACCACCGACGCGGCGCGAACGCACTTCAACGTGCGGAGCAATGTTGTCGAGCGCGGAATGGAACACGGCGATCGGTTCCTGCTTCAGCTTCGACTGCACCGCATCGAAAGCACCATAGACAATGCTTTCAGCAACGGACTTTTTGCCGTCAAACATGATTGCGTTCATGAACTTCGTGACAACCAGATCACCGAACTTCGGATCCGGGTTGATCTCACGCTTTTCTGCTCTGTGACGTCGGGACATACTTCTCGTCTCTCAACTTTTAAAAACTTGACCAGCGAAATGGCGCCGGTTGCGATGTTATTTCGGACGCTTCGCGCCGTACTTGGAGCGGCGCTGCTTGCGGTTCTTCACACCCTGCGTATCGAGAACGCCACGGATGATGTGGTAACGAACACCCGGAAGGTCCTTTACACGGCCGCCGCGGATCATGACCACGGAGTGCTCCTGCAGGTTGTGGCCTTCGCCCGGAATATAGCCGATGACTTCGAAGCCGTTCGTCAGGCGGATCTTCGCAACCTTACGCAGAGCCGAGTTCGGCTTCTTCGGGGTCGTCGTGTAGACGCGGGTGCAAACGCCGCGCTTCTGCGGGTTTTCCTGCAGAGCAGGAACCTTGTTGCGCTTTACCTGTGCCAGACGCGGCTTGCGGATCAGCTGGTTTACGGTAGGCATGTAACCATCCCTTACAAAATCTTGTCTCGTTACCCTTTCGGGCGGATCGTTGCCGTCGCCGGCGGTCTCGAACGCCTATGAAATGCGCAAAAGGAGGGCCGATCCGCCTTTTCGCAGATGGCCCCACCAAAAGCAGAGGACGCCCTATTTCGCGCGTCTTGCGTGCAGCATTTTGTCGTCAGCGTGCGTTTCGAACCTTGTTTGAGGCGAACTCCAGAACGCGTCGTTCCGAACCAGCCAGCCTCACATGGGCTCCGATGCGGCGGGGTGTACTGATTTCGGGGCCATCCGTCAAGGGCAATTAAGAAATATTCTGGCCTGCGCAGCCCTGTCATACCTGGAAAACAAGGCTTTGACAGCAACTCTGTCCGGCAGCGATCGCAACTTGGCGCCTTAACCCGGATATTGTCCCTCGCAATTAAGGAATCAGCAACTTCTTTCTGAGCGTTTTCCACGATCACGGGTCGGCGAAGCCGGTCGGCTGATTCTCACCTCTGTTTCCCATTTTTCTATTTCTTTCGCGCGCAGTCGACGCGCAGTCGAAAAGCACGCTAAGATCGCCGTTAAAACTCGAAAGGACATTCCATGCCCGTTACGCCGGACAACGACAACGTGCCAGACGAACCGCTGGTTTTCATCATTATTGGCAAGGCCTACGAAGCCGACGGCGACGACGAGGGTATCGACATCCACGTGATGCTCAGGGCGCCAGACGACGACACCGCTGTCCGCGAGGCGCTCAATGCGCTCGCCGAAGAGGGCTTTCTCCAGGCCGATCTCGACCAGATCGGAACCTTGACCGAGATTCCGGATGAGGAACCACACGCCTCTGCCTATCAGGGCGCACTCGAAGGTGAGGTGGCGATCATTCGTTTCGCATAACCGGGCCGCGCGATCGGCCAGAAAGATAAAGCCGCCCGGATCGCTCCGGGCGGCTTCTTTGTTTTTGAAAGAGCGGGCGCTCTTCGCGCCCTCCCCTTGCGGTCATTCGGCCGCGGCGTTCTCGTTCGCCATGTCGGCGAGCATCGGGGTCGCAGCATCCGCACCAGTGCCCTTGCGGCGCTCTTCGAGGATCATCTCGTCGCGCGCCGTGGCGATGCGTCGGATCTGCGTCATGGTGCCGCCGGTACCGGCCGGGATGAGGCGGCCGACGATGACGTTCTCCTTGAGCCCCTGCAGACCATCCATCTTGCCGGCAACCGCGGCTTCGGTCAGGACCTTGGTGGTTTCCTGGAACGAAGCGGCCGAGATGAAGGACGGCGTCTGCAGCGATGCCTTGGTGATGCCGAGCAGAACCGGATCGCCAAAAGCCGGCTTCTTGCCTTCCGCGAGCAGCGCGTCGTTGACATCCTCGAGTTCGATGCGGTCGACGTTGTCGCCGACGATGTAGGTCGAGTCACCGGCATCGGTGATTTCAACCTTCTGCAGCATCTGACGGACGATGACCTCGATGTGCTTGTCGTTGATGACAACGCCCTGCAGACGGTAGACTTCCTGGATCTCGTTCACGAGGTAGGAAGCCAGCGCTTCCACGCCCTTGATCGCCAGAATGTCGTGCGGCGCCGGGTTGCCATCGAGGATGTAATCGCCCTTCTCGATGTAGTCGCCATCCTGAAGATGGAAGGGCTTGCCCTTCGGGATCAGGTATTCGACCGGCTCGACACCGTCTTCCGCCGGCTCGATCAGCACGCGACGCTTGTTCTTGTAGTCGCGGCCGAAGCGGACCGTACCATCGATCTCTGCGATGATGGCGTGGTCCTTCGGACGACGAGCCTCGAAGAGTTCGGCAACGCGCGGCAGACCACCGGTGATGTCCTTGGTCTTGGCGCTTTCGAGCGGCGAACGGGCAAGCACGTCGCCCTGGCTGACCTTCTGACCCGGTTCGACCGAAAGGATCGCATCGACCGAGAGCATGAAGCGGGCTTCACCGCCGCGGGCAAGCTTGGCGATGGCGCCGTTCTTGTCCTTGATGACGATCGCCGGCTTGAGGTCGGTGCCGCGCGGCGTCGAACGCCAGTCGATAACCTGGCGCTTGGTGATGCCGGTCGATTCGTCGGTCGCTTCGAGCACGGAGATGCCGTCGACCACGTCCTCGAAGTGAACGGTACCTTCCACTTCCGTCATCATCGGACGGGTGTAGGGATCCCACTCGGCGAAACGCTGGCCGCGCTTCACCTTGTCGCCGTCGTCGACGAAGATCTTCGAACCGTAAGCCACGCGCTGCGAAGACCGTTCGACGCCACGTTCGTCCAGGATCTGGATCGCCATGTTGCGGCCCATGGCGACGAGGACGCCATCGGAGTTGCGCAGCATATTGCGGTTCTTGATCTGGACCGTACCTTCGTAGGACGCTTCCAGGAACGACTGGTCAACCACGGTCGCGGTGCCACCAAGGTGGAAGGTACGCATGGTAAGCTGCGTGCCCGGTTCACCGATCGACTGCGCCGCGATGACGCCGACTGCCTCGCCCATGTTGACGGGCGTACCGCGCGCCAGGTCGCGACCATAGCAGACGCCGCAGACGCCGGTCTGGATTTCGCAGGTCAGTGCCGAACGAATGCGGACGGACTGGATGCCGGCCTTTTCGATCTCTGCGACATCCGCTTCGAGAATCATCCTCCCCGCGTCGACGATGCGTTCGCCGGTGATGGGGTTGTCGATGTTGTCGAGCGCCGTACGACCGAGGATACGCTGGCCGATCGAGGCGACGACCTGGCCGGCATCGACGATCGCCGTCATGGTGAGGCCCTTGTCGGTGCCGCAATCCGTGTGCGTAACGATGCAGTCCTGCGCGACGTCTACAAGACGGCGGGTCAGGTAACCGGAGTTCGCAGTCTTCAAGGCGGTATCCGCCAGACCCTTACGGGCACCGTGCGTCGAGTTGAAGTACTCGTTCACGGTCAGGCCTTCCTTGAAGTTCGAAATGATCGGCGTTTCGATGATTTCGCCCGACGGCTTGGCCATGAGGCCGCGCATACCGCCCAGCTGGCGCATCTGGTTCGGCGAACCACGGGCGCCCGAGTGCGACATCATGTAGATGGAGTTCATCGGCTTCTGGCGACCGTTTTCGTCGAACTCGACCGCCTTGATGCGCGCCATCATTTCTTCGGCGACCTTTTCGGTCGCCTTGCCCCAGGCATCGACGACCTTGTTGTACTTCTCGCCCTGGGTGATGAGACCATCGTTATACTGCTGCTCGTATTCCTTCACGAGCGCTTCGGTATCGCCGACGATCTTCACCTTGGTATCCGGGATCACCATGTCGTCCTTGCCGAACGAAATGCCGGCGCGGCAGGCATGCGAGAAACCGAGCTGCATGATCCGGTCGCAGAAGATCACCGTGTCCTTCTGGCCGCAGTGGCGGTAGACCGTGTCGATCATCTTCGAGATGTTCTTCTTGGTCATCTCCTGGTTGCAGATATCGAACGGAATGTTCGGATTCTTCGGCAGGAGCTCGCCGATGATCATGCGGCCGGGCGTCGTTTCATAGATCTTCGAAACCGGCTTGCCCTCGGCATCGACGGTCTTGTAGCGGCCGCGAATCTTGGCATGCAGTGTCACAGCCTTGGTTTCCAGAGCATGGTGCAGTTCGCCCATGTCGGAGAAAGCCATGCCTTCGCCCGGCTCGTTCTGGTTCATGATCGACAGATAGTAGAGGCCGAGAACCATGTCCTGCGACGGAACGATGATCGGTGCACCGTTTGCCGGATGCAGGATGTTGTTCGTCGACATCATCAGGACGCGCGCTTCAAGCTGGGCTTCGAGCGACAGCGGCACGTGAACGGCCATCTGGTCGCCGTCGAAGTCGGCGTTGAAGGCGGTGCAGACGAGCGGATGCAACTGGATCGCCTTGCCTTCAACCAGGATCGGTTCGAAGGCCTGGATGCCCAGGCGGTGCAGCGTCGGCGCGCGGTTCAGGAGAACCGGATGCTCGCGGATGACCTCATCGAGGATATCCCAGACTTCCGGCTTTTCCTTTTCCACAAGCTTCTTGGCCTGCTTGACGGTCGAGGAGTAACCCTTGGCGTCGAGGCGGGCGTAGATGAACGGCTTGAAGAGTTCGAGCGCCATCTTCTTCGGCAGGCCGCACTGATGCAGCTTGAGTTCCGGACCGGTCACGATGACCGAACGGCCGGAATAGTCGACGCGCTTGCCGAGCAGGTTCTGACGGAACCGGCCCTGCTTGCCCTTCAGCATGTCAGAGAGCGACTTCAGCGGACGCTTGTTAGCGCCGGTGATGACGCGGCCGCGGCGGCCGTTGTCGAACAGCGCGTCCACGGATTCCTGCAGCATGCGCTTTTCGTTGCGGATGATGATGCCCGGCGCGCGCAGCTCGATCAGCCGCTTCAGACGGTTGTTACGGTTGATCACACGGCGATAGAGATCGTTCAGATCCGACGTCGCGAAACGGCCGCCGTCGAGCGGCACGAGCGGACGCAGATCCGGCGGAATCACCGGAACGACCTTCATGATCATCCATTCCGGACGATTGCCGGATTCCATGAAGTTCTCGACGATCTTCAGCCGCTTCATCAGCTTCTTCTGCTTCAGATCCGAGGTCGTCTCGGCCATTTCCGAGCGCAGATCGCCAGCGATCTTCTCGAGATTCATCGAAGCGAGCATCTCATAGATCGCCTCGGCGCCGATCATCGCGGTGAACTGGTCTTCGCCGAACTCGTCAACGGCGAGCATGTACTCTTCTTCGCTGAGGAGCTGGTTTTCCTTGAGCGAAGTCAGGCCCGGTTCGGTGACGATGTAGTTTTCGAAATACAGAACGCGCTCGATATCCTTCAGCGTCATGTCGAGCAGCGTGGCGATACGGCTCGGCAACGACTTCAGGAACCAGATATGAGCAACGGGCGCTGCGAGCTCGATGTGGCCCATGCGCTCGCGGCGAACGCGCGACAACGTGACTTCGACGCCGCACTTTTCGCAGATGATGCCTTTGTACTTCATGCGCTTGTACTTGCCGCACAAGCATTCGTAGTCCTTGATCGGACCGAAGATGCGGGCGCAGAACAGACCGTCGCGTTCCGGTTTGAAGGTACGATAGTTGATCGTCTCCGGTTTCTTGATCTCACCGTAAGACCAGGAAAGAATCTTCTCCGGCGAGGCGATCGAAATCCGGATGGAATCGAAAGTCTGTGCAGGCACCTGCGGATTGAAAAGATTCATGACCTCTTGGTTCATGCCTGTCTCCTTTGCGGGCATTAAGCCCTGAGCTTGGCGGGGTGCCGGCAAATCCCGGGCGCCGGCCCCTGCCCTATAAACAGCTAAAACCGCATCGGGTGCGGCCCTGTTCCTGCCGCGGACAATAAACTGCCCTGCGGCGGAAACGGTGCGTGCCTGCAGCGGCACGCACCTGATGTCGTCTTACTCTGCGGCGTCCGGCAGTTGCGCCGTGGCGCTGAGGTCGTCGACTTTCGAGTTTTCGAGTTCGACGCTGAGGCCCAGCGAGCGCATTTCCTTGACGAGAACGTTGAAGCTCTCCGGAATGCCCGCCTCGAACGTATCGTCGCCGCGGACGATTGCTTCGTAGACCTTGGTGCGGCCAGCGACGTCGTCCGACTTGACCGTCAGCATTTCCTGGAGCGTGTAGGCGGCGCCGTAAGCTTCCAGCGCCCAGACCTCCATTTCCCCGAAACGCTGACCGCCGAACTGCGCCTTGCCGCCCAGCGGCTGCTGGGTGACGAGCGAGTAAGGACCGATCGAACGGGCGTGGATCTTGTCGTCCACCAGGTGGTTGAGCTTCAGCATGTAGATGTAGCCCACGGTCACCTGACGGTCGAACGGTTCGCCGGTACGGCCGTCGAACAGCGTCGACTGGCCGGTTACCTTGAGACCTGCCTTGTTCAGCATCTCGTTCACGTCAGCCTCGACAGCACCGTCGAAGACCGGCGTTGCGATCGATACGCCGCGGCGGGTCTGCTCGGCAAGCCGAACCACCGACTCGTCGTCGTACTGCTTGATCGGCTCGCCCTTCGGACCGGATCCGATGACGTCATCGATGGTCGCGCGAAGCGGTGCGATGTCGCCGTTCTCGTGATACGCATCCAGCATCGCGCCGATCTTCTTGCCCATGCCGGCGCAAGCCCAGCCGAGATGGGTTTCGAGGATCTGGCCGACGTTCATGCGCGACGGCACGCCGAGCGGGTTCAACACCACGTCGACATGGGTACCGTCTTCCAGGAACGGCATGTCTTCGATCGGTACGATACGCGACACGACACCCTTGTTGCCGTGACGGCCGGCCATCTTGTCGCCCGGCTGGATCTTGCGCTTCACTGCGACGAAGACCTTGACCATCTTCATCACACCCGGGGGCATTTCGTCGCCGCGCTGGACCTTTTCGACCTTGTCCATGAAGCGCTGTTCAAGGCGCGACTTGGATTCGTCGTACTGGGCGCGAAGCGCTTCGATCTCGCCCTGAGCCTTTTCATCCTCCACGGCGAACATCCACCACTGCGAGCGAGGATATTCGCTGATAACGGCGTTCGAAAGCTCGGTGCCCTTCTTGAAGCCCTTCGGACCAGCTACGGCCACGTGACTGCGCAGCATGTCGACGAGACGTGCATAGACGTTGCGGTCAAGGATTGCCTGTTCGTCGTCGCGGTCCTTGGCGAGGCGTTCGATCTCCTCGCGCTCGATCGCCATCGCGCGTTCGTCCTTCTCCACGCCGTGGCGGTTGAAGACGCGCACTTCGACGACCGTGCCGAAGGTGCCTGGCGGCATGCGCATGGATGTATCACGCACATCCGAGGCCTTCTCACCGAAGATGGCGCGCAGAAGCTTTTCTTCCGGCGTCATCGGGCTTTCGCCCTTCGGCGTGATCTTGCCGACGAGGATATCGCCCGGCTGAACTTCGGCACCGATATAAACGATACCGGCTTCGTCGAGGTTCTTCAACGCTTCTTCCGAGACGTTCGGAATGTCGCGGGTGATTTCTTCCGGACCAAGCTTGGTGTCACGCGCCATCACTTCGAATTCTTCGATGTGGATGGACGTGAACACGTCGTCGCGCACGATCCGCTCGGAAAGCAGGATCGAGTCTTCGTAGTTGTAGCCGTTCCACGGCATGAACGCGACGAGCGCGTTGCGGCCGAGCGCCAGATCGCCGAGGTCGGTCGAAGGACCGTCCGCTATGATATCGCCCTTGTTCAGAACGTCACCAACGGTGACCAGCGGGCGCTGGTTGACGCAGGTGTTCTGGTTCGAACGCTGGAACTTCTGCAGGCGATAGATATCGACGCCGGACTTCGACGGATCGAGGTCTTCGGTGGCGCGGATAACGATACGCGTCGCATCGACCTGGTCGACGACACCGCCGCGGCGGGCAGCGATCGCAGCGCCGGAGTCGCGAGCAACGACCGGCTCCATGCCGGTGCCGACGAACGGCGCTTCGGCGCGCAGCAGCGGCACGGCCTGGCGCTGCATGTTCGAGCCCATCAGCGCGCGGTTGGCGTCGTCGTTCTCAAGGAACGGAATGAGCGCCGCGGCAACGGACACGAGCTGCTTTGGCGAGACGTCCATCAGGTTGATGTTGTCGCGCGGCGCCAGCATAACTTCGCCGGAGTGACGGCAAACGACGAATTCTTCCGCAAAGGAGCCATCGTCGTTCAGCACCGAGTTCGCCTGGGCGACGTGGTACTTCGCTTCTTCCATCGCCGACAGATAGACGACGTCGTTCGTCACCTTGCCGTCGACGATCTTGCGGTACGGGCTCTCGATGAAGCCGTACTTGTTGACGCGGGCGAAGGTTGCGAGCGAGTTGATCAGACCGATGTTCGGGCCTTCCGGCGTTTCGATCGGGCAGATGCGGCCGTAATGGGTCGGGTGAACGTCGCGCACTTCGAAGCCCGCACGTTCGCGGGTAAGACCACCCGGGCCAAGAGCCGAAAGACGACGCTTGTGGGTGATTTCCGAAAGCGGGTTCACCTGGTCCATGAACTGCGACAGCTGCGACGAGCCGAAGAACTCGCGAACGGCGGCAGCCGCCGGCTTCGCGTTGATCAGATCCTGCGGCATGACCGTGTCGATCTCGATCGAGGACATGCGTTCCTTGATCGCGCGCTCCATGCGCAAGAGACCGAGACGATACTGGTTCTCCATGAGCTCGCCGACCGAGCGAACGCGGCGGTTGCCGAGGTTGTCGATATCGTCGATCTCGCCCTTGCCGTCACGCAGCTCGACGAGCATCCTGACGACAGCAAGGATGTCTTCCTTGCGGAGCGTGCGAACGGTATCCGGAACATCGAGGTCGAGACGCATGTTCATCTTCACGCGGCCGACAGCCGAAAGATCGTAGCGTTCGGCGTCGAAGAACAGCGTGTTGAACATGGCTTCGGCAGAATCCATGGTCGGCGGTTCGCCGGGACGCATGACGCGATAGATGTCGAACAGCGCATCCTGGCGGTTTTCGTTCTTGTCGGCGGCAAGCGTGTTGCGGATATAGGCACCGACATTGATGTGGTCGATGTCGAGAACCGGGATCTCGTCGAAGCCAGCCGAAAGAATGACGGGAAGCGTCTTCTCGTCGATCTCGTCGCCGGCTTCCAGATAGATCTCACCCGTTCCGTAGTTGACCACGTCTTCGGCAAGGTAATTGCCGTAGAGATCGTCATTGGTGGCCTTAAGCGCCTTCAGGCCCTTGTCCTGCAACTGGCGCAGCAGGCGCGGCGTGAGCTTCTTGCCGGCTTCAACGACGACTTCGCCGGTATCGGCGTCGATCATTTCGGTGATCGCCTTCTGGCCCTTCAGCGCATCCGGCTGGAACGGCACGCGCCAGCCTTCGCCGTCGCGCTGGTAAAGCGACTTCGTGTAGAAGGTGTCGAGGATCTCTTCGCCGTCCATGCCAAGCGCCATCAACAGCGACGTCACCGGAATCTTGCGGCGACGGTCGATGCGGGCATGCACGATGTCCTTGGCGTCGAATTCGATGTCGAGCCACGAGCCGCGATACGGAATGACGCGCGCTGCGAACAACAGCTTGCCGGACGAATGGCTCTTGCCCTTGTCGTGATCGAAGAACACGCCGGGCGAGCGATGCATCTGCGAGACGATGACGCGCTCGGTGCCGTTGACGATGAAGGTACCGTTGTCCGTCATGAGCGGCATGTCGCCCATGTAGACGTTCTGTTCCTTGATGTCCTTGATCGACTTTGCGCCCGTGTCCTCGTCAATATCGAACACGATCAGGCGAAGCGTCACCTTCAGCGGCGCCGCATAGGTCAGGTCGCGCTGGCGGCATTCTTCGACGTCGAACTTCGGAGGCTCGAATTCGTAGGAGACGAATTCGAGCATGGAAGCGCCCGAGAAATCCTTGATCGGAAATACCGACTTGAAAACTGCCTGAAGTCCCTCATCCGGGCGGCCGCCCTTGGGCTCTTCAACCATCAGAAATTGGTCGTAGGACGCCTTCTGAACCTCGATGAGGTTCGGCATCTCTGCGACTTCTGGAATTTTACCAAAAAACTTGCGTACGCGCCTGCGACCGTTAAACGAAAGGGTCTGAGCCATCGTCGCTCCTTGTCAATCTTGCATCCGGGCCTGCAACGGACGGGAACCGATGGCCAGTCGATCCCGTCGATCAATGAGTAGTTCAATCTCGTCAAGCTTTCGAAAGACGCCAGCACGGATTGCTGTGCTGTCTCGCGATCGTGACCATCCTCTTGAAGAACCCATTACCCAAAAGCCGTTTTCGACAGGCTTTTGGGTAATATGTTCCAAAAACGGTCAAAGAGAGGCGGCCAAACGGCCACCCCTCCTTTGCATTTCGTCGAATTACTTGACGTCAACCTTGGCGCCAGCGTCTTCGAGCTTCTTCTTGAGGTCAGCCGCTTCAGCCTTGGAAACAGCTTCCTTGACAGCCTTCGGAGCGCCTTCGACGAGGTCCTTGGCTTCCTTGAGGCCGAGGCCGGTGATGGCGCGGACTTCCTTGATGACGTTGATCTTGTTGGCGCCGGCATCCGTCAGGATGACGTCGAACTCGGTCTTTTCTTCTTCAGCCGGAGCAGCGGCACCAGCAGCGCCACCAGCGGCAGCAACAGCTACCGGAGCAGCGGCAGAAACGCCCCACTTTTCTTCGAGAAGCTTCGAAAGTTCTGCAGCTTCCAGAACGGTCAGCGAGGAGAGGTCTTCAACGATCTTTGCGAGATCAGCCATTTTACTTTTCCTTTTGTTCGGTTCGAACTGGTTCTAAATACAACAGCGAAATTCCGCCTCAGGCGGCTTCGTCCTTCTTGGCATAGGCCGAGAACACGCGAGCAAGCTGGCTTGCCGGTGCTGCGACAACCGTCGCGACGCGGGTTGCCGGGGCATTGAGAAGGCCCAGCAGCTTCGCGCGCAGCTCATCGAGCGAAGGCAGAGTCGCAAGCGACTTGACTGCTTCGGCGTTGAGCGTGGTTGTCCCCATGGCGCCGCCGAGCACAACGAGCTTGTCGTTGGTCTTGGCGAAATCCACGACGACCTTCGGAGCCGTTACGGGGTCAGTGCTGTAAGCGATCAGCGTCTGTCCCCTGAAGAGATCGGTCATCCCTTCAGACTCCGTGCCCTGAAGAGCGATCTTGGCCAGGCGGTTTTTCGCGACTTTGACGGTGCCGCCAGCAGCGCGCATCTTCGAACGGAAGTCGTTCATCTGCGCAACTGTGACACCAGCATAGTGGGCCACGACAACCGAACCGGAAGCCTTGAAGACTTCGTTCAGCTCCGTGACGAATTCGCGTTTTTCCGCTCTTTCCACTGTCTGTCTCCAGTTGACAGGGTTGCTTCAAGCAGCCCTGCCGGGTTTGCCTTTGTCACCCGGGATCATGCTCGATCCCAAGCAACGCTTAAGGATCCTGTCCCTTGGCGTTCCCGGGAGAGCCGGGTCTGACACAAGGCAAGCGAGGTTCGAACCGAATTTCGACGCCAGAAGCGCTGTTCAAAATTCAGATCTTACCCGTCTCATGCGGGCAATGGTGATTAAGGTAAAACCACCCGCAATCTCGGACAGGAGTTCCGGACCGGGGTCCGGATATTTCCGGCCCCGAAAGGCCGGAAATTCGGTTTCGGGCCGAAGCCCGGAATTATCAGGCGACGCTGAGGGTCGCGGGATCGATCTTCAGGCCCGGCCCCATGGTCGAGGAGATCGCTACGCGCTTGACGTAGTTACCCTTGGCACCAGCCGGCTTCGCCTTGATCACGGCATCGGCGAAGGCGCGGATGTTCTCTTCCAGCGCCTTGGCGTCGAAGGAAGCCTTGCCAACGCCAGCATGGACGATACCGGCCTTTTCGACGCGGAACTCGACCGCACCACCCTTGGAGGCCTTTACGGCAGCAGTGACATCCATGGTGACCGTGCCGACCTTCGGATTCGGCATCATGCCGCGCGGGCCGAGCACCTTACCGAGACGGCCGACGAGCGGCATCATGTCCGGGGTGGCAATGCAGCGATCGAAGTCGATCTTGCCGCCCTGGACGATCTCGACCAGGTCTTCGGCGCCGACGACATCAGCACCGGCAGCCTTGGCTTCGTCAGCCTTCGCGCCGCGCGCGAAAACGGCGACGCGAACCGAGCGGCCAGTGCCGTTCGGCAGGTTGACTACGCCGCGGACCATCTGGTCGGCGTGGCGCGGATCAACGCCTAGGTTCATGGCGACTTCGATGGTTTCATCGAACTTTGCCGTCGCACGCTCCTTGACCAGCGTTACGGCTTCAACGAGGCCGTAGATCTTCGCCGGATCGATGCCCTCGCGGGACTTCTGTACACGCTTTGCAATCTTCGCCATGGTCTTAGCCCGTCACTTCCAGGCCCATGGAGCGGGCAGAGCCCTCGACCATTGCCATTGCGCCTTCAACATCGGCCGCATTGAGGTCCTTCATCTTGGCCTCTGCGATCGTGCGGATCTGAGCCTTGGAGATCGAGCCGGCCTTGGCCTTGCCCGGGGTCTTCGAGCCCGACTGGATCTTTGCTTCACGCTTCAGGAAGTAGCTGACCGGCGGCTGCTTCATGACGAAGGTGAAGGACTTGTCCTGGTAATAGGTGATGACGACCGGAATCGGCATACCCTTTTCCATTTCCTGCGTGGCGGCATTGAACGCCTTGCAGAATTCCATGATGTTAATGCCACGCTGACCAAGCGCAGGACCGATCGGCGGCGACGGATTCGCCGAGCCGGCCTTCACCTGCAGCTTGAGCTGGCCTGCAACTTTCTTAGCCATATCTCTCTGCCTCTGAATGCCCCTTCGCGATCAAGCCGGAAGAGGAACTGTTGAGCCGGTCACCCGGCTGTTTGCCGGCCCTTCGACCGACGGCTGCGGTTGCGTGGTGCGGATAAACCGACCCGGCTAAGACCGGATACCTCCCACGCGCATGCGGATCACTCCGCCGGAGCAAGCCAATCGACCGCTCCATCCTTTTAAAGCCTGTGTTTTTCAGACCTTTTCGACCTGGCCATATTCCAGCTCGACAGGGGTCGCACGACCAAAGATCGAAACCTCGACCTTCAAACGCGACCGCTCTTCATCAACATCCTGAACGATGCCGTTGAAGGATGCGAACGGACCATCCGATACCCGGACCTGTTCGCCAATCTCGAAGGAAACCGACGGCTTCGGACGGTCGACACCTTCCTGGACCTGACCAAGAATCCGCTCGGCCTCGTAATCGGGAATCGGAACGGGCTTGCTGTCAGTCCCGAGGAAGCCCGTGACCTTCGGCGTATTCTTGATGAGGTGATAAGCCTCATCGGTCAGATTGGCGCGAACAAGCACGTAGCCCGGAAAGAACTTGCGCTCCGCGTCGACCTTGCGGCCGCGGCGGATCTCGACGACTTTTTCCGTCGGGACGAGAATCTTCTCGAAAAGGTGATCCAGACCCTTCTGCTTGGCCTTCTCCTCGATCGACTCGGCGACCTTCTTTTCGAAATTCGAATAGGCGTGAACGATATACCAGCGCGCAGCCATGCTACTCTCCACCCAATCAAGCGCCAACGTTGAGGACGAGGCTCATCAGCCAGCCCATCAACTGGTCCGCACCAAAGAAAAAGGCGGCGGCAAAAGAGACCATGACAAAGACCATCAGCGTCGAGATCATCGTCTCGCGCCGTGAAGGCCAAGTCACTTTTGACGTTTCAGAGCGAACCTGCTGCAGAAACGTGAACGGATTCGTTTTGGATGCCATAAAATGCTCACGCCATTACGGCGCGTAAAGCCGATGATTCAGCCCCACGCACCGCGTGTCTGTTTGGACCCTACATAAAGACCGATTCCGAAAACCACAAGAGCCAATCAGTCTTTTTGTGAATATAAAAGGCGGCCACGCCGCCCTACCTTTTTTCATTCTGGCCGAATTCAGACGATGAGGCAAGAATGACGAAACTGGCAGGGGCAGAGGGGCTCGAACCCCCGACCTGCGGTTTTGGAGACCGCCGCTCTACCAACTGAGCTATACCCCTAGACCGAAACGCCGACCGGCCAAACGGCCCGCACGCGTCTCAGGTCAGCGGCTTCATATTCAGTTTGCCGGACGCTTTCAAGCGCATTTGCACCAAAAGGGAAAAAAGTTCCTAGATAATTTCGCGGATTGCCTGGAACGCTGTCGACGCCGCAGGCGGTCTTGGCGCTTCAGTTCTCCAACTGAACGTATTTCCGCCAGTCATGCTCCTCCTTGAAGCCGAGAACCTCGCGAATCTTCCTGTTCGAGAGAAGGCCTTCGAACTCGCCGATCTCTCTTTTGAAGGGAACATTCGGATAAAACCGCTTGGCAAGTTCACGCGAAGGCGTGTTGGCCGACACCGTGTCGTTCGCGGCGTTGAATATCGCAAAGCCGAGGCCGTCCTTCTCTATGCAAAGCTTGACAATCTGCCCGAGGTCGCGTGCGTCGATATAGCTCCAGGCAATCCTTTTGCGGATTTCGGGATTGTCGAAATAATGCGGGAAATTCGCATATTCATGCGGCTCGATCACGTTGCCGATGCGCAATGCGTAGATGTCGAACCCCGAGCGCTCCGCAAAAGCGCGTGCCGTCTTCTCATTTACGACCTTGGAAAGGCCGTAGGAGTCCATCGGGTTGACGTCGTAGTCCTCCTCGAGCGGGAAATGGTGGAAATCGCGATGGCCCTCCGCAAAGCAGACGCCGTAGGTCGTCTCGCTCGAGGCAACGATGATCTTGCGGATGCCGAGTTTCACCGCCGCTTCGATCACGTTGTAGGTGCCCATAACATTGACCTGGAAGGTCTCGTTGTCCGGCCTGATGAGAATGCGCGGAATGGCGGCAAAGTGCACGACCGCATCGAAGGGGCGCAGCCCCTGATCAAGATCGGGAAAGTCCCTATGCATCGAGAGCGCATTGAACATCTGGCCACTGTCAGTGATGTCCGCGATCAGGTTGGTGACGCCGGGGCGGTCGAGCGGCACAAGGTCGACATTGTGCACCTCGTAACCCGCGTCGACGAGATAAGGCACAGCATGCCGCCCGGCCTTGCCTGCGCCGCCGGTAAAGAGAATCCGCTTCTTCATGACGCCTCCCCACGAAAAAGAAGTAATAGTTAGGCGCTTTGTGTTTTTACACAAGATGCACCCGTATTGCGCATCGCGCCGAACGCCATACCTGAGTGCGTTTCACCATTTCAGGCTGTAGCGGATATCAAACACGCTGCGGGGCGCCAACAGCGGGTCGACGACAGCGGCGCCAAGTTGCAAATTGCCGAACTTCTGTTCCAGGCCAATGCGGCTCAAGCCGCTGATACCGTCGCCCGAAAGCTCGCCCTGCGCGACAAGTGACGTTCGGGTCGCCGGAGACGCGATCCTGGCTGTTTGCGTCAACCTCGGCTCGGTGCAACTGTTCTCATAGGCATTGCACTGGAGGGCGATGCTGCGTTGGACCTCGGCATCTACTGTCGGCGTAACCATCCATGTCCGCGCCGTAGCTGCGCCCACATTGCCGGTGCCACTCAAGGCGTTGAAATCCATGCTGAGTTGCGAGGAGCGCGTAGCCGCCTGCCCGCTCTTGCGCGAAAGCGTCCCCCAGAGACGCATCGGTGCTGCGACCGGCTTGATCTTGCCCGACGGCGCCGCCCCCATCGAAAACTCTGCCCCCGCGGTCGTGTCCCAGCGCCAGGGAAAGCGCACACCGAGCCGCAGCCGATAGGCGTTGGTTCCGGTCTTTGCGGGTGCCCAGATGAGCGGGTCGTCGTCGGCCGCTGATGCTGCTTTCGGAACAGGTCCGATACAGACAAAAGCGATGCCGACCGCGGCGAGGCGCGTAGCAATGCGTCTTTTCATTTGGGATTCCGATCCTCGGTCACAACCGTTGCCATTCCGGCAAAATCGTCAGGTTCGGAAGATAGTGCAGATCTGTGACGACCTTATGCTCATCGGCGGCCGCACACACCGGATCCCGCGAGCGCTGTTGCGTACATCAGGCGCAGTGCAGACGGGGGTGCGTATTCATCACCCAAGACAGAAGGCCCCGCAGTTGCCTGCGGGGCCTTCGAAATCCGGGCTAGCCGGAATTACTTGACGATCGATGCGACGATGCCGGCGCCGCGTGCAAATCGCGCTTGCGCGCCATTTGCACCTTCCTTGCTGCCGTCGGCAGCTGACGGCATCGTCCTCGCGATCATTACTCGACGATGGAGGCGACGATGCCGGCGCCGACGGTGCGGCCGCCTTCGCGGATTGCGAAGCGCAGCTTTTCTTCCATCGCGATCGGCACGATCAGTTCGACGTCAACCGTCACGTTGTCGCCCGGCATCACCATTTCCGTGCCTTCCGGCAGCGTCACGATGCCGGTCACGTCCGTCGTGCGGAAGTAGAACTGCGGACGATAGTTGGTGAAGAACGGCGTATGACGGCCACCCTCTTCCTTCGTCAGGATGTAGGCTTCCGCCTTGAACTTCTTGTGCGGCTTGACCGAACCCGGCTTGCAGAGGATCTGGCCACGCTCGACGCCGTTGCGGTCGATACCGCGCAGCAGCGCACCGATGTTGTCGCCAGCCTGGCCCTGGTCGAGCAGCTTGCGGAACATTTCAACGCCCGTGCAGGTCGTCTTCGTCGTCGGACGGATGCCGACGATCTCGACTTCCTCACCGACCTTGACAATGCCGCGCTCGACGCGACCGGTCACAACCGTACCGCGGCCGGAGATCGAGAACACGTCTTCGATCGGCATCAGGAACGGCTGGTCGATCGGACGCTCCGGCGTCGGGATGTAGGCGTCAACCGCTGCCATCAGCTCGCGGATCGCGTCTTCGCCGATCTTCTTGTCGGAATCTTCAAGCGCAGCCAGCGCCGAGCCCTTGACGATCGGAATGTCGTCGCCCGGGAATTCGTAGGACGACAGCAGTTCGCGCACTTCGAGCTCGACGAGCTCGAGCAGCTCGGCGTCGTCAACCTGGTCGACCTTGTTCAGGAACACGACGATTGCCGGAACGCCGACCTGGCGGGCGAGCAGGATGTGCTCGCGGGTCTGCGGCATCGGGCCGTCGGCAGCCGAAACAACCAGGATCGCGCCGTCCATCTGCGCCGCGCCGGTGATCATGTTCTTGACGTAGTCGGCGTGGCCGGGGCAGTCGACGTGCGCATAGTGACGGTTCGGCGTCTCATATTCGACGTGCGCCGTCGAAATGGTGATACCACGGGCCTTTTCTTCCGGCGCAGCGTCGATCTGGTCATACGCCTTGAACTCGCCGAAATACTTCGTGATCGCTGCCGTCAGCGACGTCTTGCCATGGTCAACGTGGCCAATCGTGCCAATGTTAACGTGCGGCTTGTTGCGCTCAAATTTGCTCTTTGCCATGGGTACGTTTCCTGTGGTCAAATAAGATGGATCAGCCGGCTCGGCCGGTTTGTCGAGCCGTTTAAGGGTTTCGCGGGATTTGCGCAAGACTTAATTGCGTGCGCCAGGACGGTGCTGCACAGCCGCTCAGCGCCTCGAGATCAAACGAGGCGCCCGATATCGGGGCGGCGGTTTATTGAACGCGCGAACATTAAGCATAATCATCGACATGCGTCGTCTATTTGAAGCGCTGTCTTAGCTGTCTCTGCAATGCTGGAATGAGTTGGAGCGGGTAGCGGGAATCGAACCCGCGTATTCAGCTTGGAAGGCTGCTGCTCTACCATTGAGCTATACCCGCGGGCCTTAGATCCTGAAGCAGAATGGTGGAGGGAGTTGGATTTGAACCAACGTAGGCTGAGCCAACGGATTTACAGTCCGTCCCCTTTAACCACTCGGGCATCCCTCCATTATTCTGTCGGGATCAATCGACCAAGCATTTGAGATCGTGAAGGAAGCGGCTGCATTTGCTGCCGCCTCGCGATCTGCGCCGGGTATATGACCGCCCTCCTTCGTCCTGTCAACACGGCGAAACGCAAAATTTCAGAAATTCTCCACAGCAGCGCCGGCGGAGACTGCCGAAAGCGTTTCCAACGGCGATCGAACCTCACTATAAGACCCACATGAGCAAGAGCAAGAGCGGCGACAAGAGCGCCAGGGACACCCATTATGCCAATCTCCGGCGCGCCCACCGCGACGTCCGGCGCGAGCGCGGCGAGATCCCCACGCCCAGGCAGGACAAGCGCAAGAAGATGCCGGCCGACTGGAAGCCTCCGGCGCTGGCGCCTGAGCAGGTGCTCCTCTACGGTCTGCACACGGTTCGCGCCGCCCTCGACAATCCGGAACGGAAAATCGTTCGCCTCTCTATAACCCAGAACGCGGCTGCCCGGCTGGAACTCGGCGACCTCTCTGCGCTTCCCTTTCCGACCGAGGTCGTAACGCCGCAGGATCTGGACAGGATTCTCGGACCGGACGCCATCCACCAGGGCGTGATGCTGGAAACGCGGCCGCTGCCGCACCGAAGACTCGAAGCGCTGCGCGACTGTCCGCTGATTCTGGTGCTCGACCAAGTGACAGATCCCCACAATGTCGGCGCAATCATGCGCTCCGCGGTCGCCTTCGATGCCGGCGCACTCATTACCACGATGCGCCACAGCCCGACCGAATCGGGTGTCTTGGCGAAATCCGCTTCCGGCGCGCTGGAACTGATCCCTTACATCCAGATCACCAATCTCGCCGATGCGATAGACGAACTGCACAAGCTCGGTTTTCAGACAATCGGTCTCGATTCGGAAGGTCCGGAACCGCTCGAAGGTACCTTCGCCGGCAACAGGATCGCCCTCGTATTGGGGTCGGAGGGCAAGGGATTGCGGCAAAAGACGCGTCAGACGGTAAGGGCGCTCGCCCGGCTCGACATGCCGGGAGCGATCAAGTCGCTAAACGTCTCGAACGCTGCGGCGATCGCCATGTATGCGGCACGACAGTTCTTGAAGATTTAGACGGCACGGGCTTCAATCAAGGCGCATATCCGCCGTTCCGATTTGAGCGGTCGGGCATCCGTCACGCAATTTCTTCCAAGTGCTCACGTTGAGATTCATTTCGCAGCGCGCCAGATAGGAGATGCCGCCTACCCTGATGCAGGCGGTCTGGCCAACCTCGTATGTCGATCCGTCGCGATTGCGACAGGTGCACCGCCGATCAGGGGGCGCAGCAAGCACGCTTCCGGCGGCCATGATCGCCGCCAGCGACAGCATTGCAATCGGCATCGCGCGCACACGTTTCATAAGCGCATATTAACGCGAAATGACGACCAGCAAAAACGGAGAATGCCGGCTGCTTTCACAGCCGGCATTCTCCACAACGAACCGATGTTTCACGGTCCAGATGAACGTGTTAGCTCGCCAGACGAAGGACGTTGCCGGCAGTGATCGCCTTTTCGGCCTCGGCAATCGCGAACTGCTTCGAATCGTCGCCGAGGTTGAGGCCTTCAGCGCGGACGAATTCGATGTCGGTGATGCCGAAGAAGCCGAAGACCGTCCTCAGGTAGCTCTCCTGATGGTCCATGGCTGCGGCCGGGCCAGCGGAATAATGTCCGCCGCGGGTTGAGGCAATGATGAGCTTTTTACCCTTGGCAAGCCCTTCCGGGCCAGCTTCGGTGTAGCGGAAGGTCTTGCCGGCGACGGCGAGGCGATCGATCCAGGCCTTTAGCTGGCTCGGAATGGAGAAGTTATACATAGGCGCACCGACGACGACCGTGTCAGCAGCCAGGAATTCCTCCAGCATCCGGCGACCGCTCTGAACGTCGGCGGCGAGAGCCGGCTCAACGCCACCGAGGTCGGCGGGGGCCATGATCTGCGAACCGGTAAGGTGCTGCGCACCGTTGGCCACCAGGTCGCGATAGGTGATCTCGGCGTCCGGCCGGTCGGCCTTGATCTGAGAGACGATCGCCGCCGTCAGCCGACGGGAAACCGAATGTTCTCCGAGAATGCCGGAGTCGATATGAAGGACTTTCATGGGAGGCACCTTTATGTTGCGTTGCGGTGTCCCTCATATGATCGGAAAACAATCGCAGGATAAGTGCGCAGATATTTGACATTCTGTTTCCTGATAGAAACAATCTATGCGTAAAGACGGGCCGTGGAGGCAGGAATGCAGGACCTTAATGACATCGCTCTCTTCGCGGCCGTCGTAAGAAACAATGGCTTCAGCGCGGCAGCGCGAGACCTGAACATCCCAAAATCGAAGCTCAGCAAGCATGTTGCGCGCCTGGAAGAGCAACTTGGCGTCCGCTTGCTCGAGCGTTCGACGCGCAAGTTGCGGATGACCGAAATCGGGACCGTCTTCTACGAGCATTGCCAGGGATTGCTGGAAGGCGTCGAGGCGGCCGAGGCCGAAATCGCGGCGGTGCGCGCCGAGCCAACGGGGATCGTCCGACTCGGTTGCCCACTTGGCTTCACTCCGATGCTGGCTGATATCCTGCCAGGCTTTCATCGCCGGTATCCTGGCGTTCGTTTGCTGATCACGACGACCAACAGGCGCCTTGATCTCGTCGAGGAGCGGATCGATGTCGCTCTGCGCGCTCGTGAACAGCTTGACACCGACAGTCAATTGATCGTGCGCCAGTTCGGCACAGTGCGCCAGCGGCTTGCGGCAAGCCCGACGCTTCTCGCCCGTCTCGATGGCATCACCATGGACAATCTTGCCCAGATGCCGACGCTTTCGACGAACGAACAACATATCAACGACATCTGGCGGCTGCGTCATACTGACGGAACGGCTATCGAAATTGGACACCGGCCGATCATCGGTTGCAGCGACTTCCTCATTCTTGAACGCGCCGCGATCGAGGGTATGGGAATTGCGCTATTGCCGGACCACATCTGCGAACGCGCCTTCCGCACCGGCGTCCTCGTTCCGGTCCTGCCGGAATGGACATCGGGCGATGTCATGGTCCACCTCGTCTTCCCCTCGCGCCGCGGCCTATTGCCGGCAACGCGCGCCCTGATCGATTATCTTGCCGACAATTTGCTCGGTGCCATGTCGCGCTGCATCGAGATCGACCCGAGACCGCCGGTATCGTTCGACATCTGACCAGGAGCTGAATGAATGGGAGTACAGCTAAGCCGTTGAAAAGATGGTGCCCCCAGAGAGACTCGAACTCCCGACCTACTGATTACAAATCAGCCGCTCTACCAACTGAGCTATAAGGGCACTTTCCGCGCTGGCAGTTATCATATTCTGATTCCGTGTAAAGCAAAAATGCGACTTCTCCCAATTTTTCGAGTGCGTTCGCGGCAAGGCCGTGCCAGAAAATGGGGTTAGCAACCCGACCGCCCTGCCCTTTCATGACGGACTGAGTTTCATGGCCCGCAAGTTCAACACACTCGCCTTCCTCGCCTCTCCGGCAGAAGAGGCGCAAAAGGCGGCCAAGGATCTCACGGCCATTTATGGCAATCACGAAGCGGACGAGGCAGACGTGATCGTCGCGCTCGGCGGTGACGGCTTCATGCTGCATACGCTGCACAAGACGATGAACTCCGGCAAGCTCGTCTATGGCATGAACCGTGGCTCGGTGGGCTTTCTGATGAACCGCTACAGCACGGAAAATCTGCATCGCCGCATCGAAAGAGCTCTCGAGAATGCCTTTCACCCCTTGGAGATGCAGACGACCGACGTCAACGGCAACATATTCACGGCATTGGCGATCAACGAAGTCTATCTGTTTCGCCAATCCTATCAGGCGGCCAAACTGAAGGTCATCATCGACGGTAAGACGAGGCTTGAGGAGCTGACCTGCGACGGCCTTCTCCTGGCGACGCCGGCTGGCTCGACGGCATACAACCTTTCCGCGCACGGTCCGATCCTGCCGCTGGAAGCGCCGCTGTTGGCGCTCACGCCCGTCAGCCCATTCCGCCCGCGGCGCTGGCGCGGCGCGCTGCTGCCCAATCACGTCACCGTGGAGATCGAGATCCTCGAGGCGGACAAGCGGCCGGTCAACGCGGTCGCCGACCACCAGGAGGTAAAGTCGGTCGTCAAGGTTCGCATCGCCGAATCCGAAAAACTGACCGCCCGCATCCTCTCCGACCCGGACCATTCCTGGTCCGATCGCATTCTTGCCGAGCAATTCTCCAATTGAAATCACACGTTGCAATACCGATGTGATATGGTCGAAAACGGTAGCCGCCGGCCCCGCCGAACAGGCATTTCAGGAGGATGCGTCGACCGATGTATAAAGCTCTGTTTCTCGCGCTCTGCCTCGCCCTGCCCGCAAGCAACTTGTGGGCGCAAGAATCCGCCATCCTTCCCCCGAATATCACCTTCGTGACCAGCACCGGTTACTGGGAGGAAAGCGGCGCTGCGTTTTCGCAGGATAGTGCGGAGAAAAATGCCGGCGGCGCCGCATCCGGTTCGCAGGGAAGCTCGCCAAGCGGGAAGCGTGGCTATTACAAGCTCATTGCGGTTCGCCAGAACGACGGCACCGCTCAGGTGCACCTTCAGCAGATTGCATCGACACCCACCGGCCCCGAGGTGGTTTCGTCGGCCGAGTTGGAAGAATTCACCGCTTTGAAGCCCTATGTCACAGACATTCGGCCGGAAACATCGACCGGCATCACCCCGCAACCGGGGATGTTCGCAACCGTCTATCTGAAGACGGACCCTTCGGCCAGGGAACCGGAATCCTGGACTGTGGTGATCGACGATCTCGGCGACATCAAGATCGAGCGTGCAACAAACTGACACCGCCACAATGCAAAAGGCCGGGCGCAAGCACCCGGCCTCCGACAATCCAATGGTTGCAAGACCTGTTAGTTCAGGTCGTCGACAACGGCATCCGCGCCACCCTGTACGCGGTGGGCCAGAGCCGCCTCCATGAAGTCGTTCAATTCGCCGTCGAGCACGTCGCCGGGGCTCGTGCTCTCGACACCCGTCCGCAAGTCCTTGACCAGTTGGTAGGGCTGGAGAACATAGGAACGGATCTGGTGACCCCAACCGATATCGGTCTTGGAGGCCGCCTCGGCGTTCGCCGCTTCCTCACGCTTCTTGAGCTCGGCCTCGTAAAGCCGCGCGCGCAGCATGTCCCAGGCCTTGGCCCGGTTCTTGTGCTGCGAGCGTTCCTGCTGGCACTGCACGACGATACCGCTCGGCATGTGCGTGATGCGCACGGCGGAATCGGTCGTGTTGACGTGCTGGCCACCGGCACCCGAAGATCGGTAGGTATCGATCCGGCAGTCGCTCTCGTTGATATCGATCTGAATCGAATCGTCGACGACCGGGTAGACCCAAATGGACGAGAACGAGGTGTGCCGCCGGGCATTGCTGTCGTAGGGCGAGATACGCACAAGCCGGTGCACGCCCGACTCCGTCTTCAGCCAGCCATAGGCATTGTGACCCTTGACGAGCAGCGTGGCGGACTTGATGCCGGCTTCTTCGCCGTCCTGGATTTCCATGAGTTCCACCTTGTAGCCCTGGCGCTCGGCCCAGCGGGTATACATGCGCAGCAGCATGTTCGCCCAGTCCTGGCTTTCCGTGCCGCCGGCGCCCGAGTGGACTTCGAGATAGGTGTCGTTCTGATCCGCCTCGCCCGAAAGCATGGCCTCGACCTGCTTCTTCGCGGCCTCATTGCGCAGCTGCTTCAGGGCTTCCTCGGCGTCTGCAACGATCGCTGCGTCGCCTTCTTCCTCGCCCAGTTCAATCAGTTCAATATTGTCATTGAGCTGCTGCTCGAACCGGCGCAGACCGCTAATGCCATCGTCGAGCTGTTGGCGCTCGCGCATCAGCTTCTGCGCCTCGGCGGCATCATTCCAGAGCGACGGATCCTCCGCCTTGTTGTTCAACCAGTCCAGCCGTCTTATCGCCTGGTCCCAGTCAAAGATGCCTCCTCAGCAGGCTTATGGCCTGCTTGATTTCGTCGACAATATTCTCGATTTCGCTTCGCATGTTCCTGCTTCTTGTGAACCCGTAAAAACGTGAGGCTCAAATAGCGACGCCCGCCGCCGATGTAAAGGCGACGGGCGACATCTTGTTTTGTGTATGTCGTTATCCCAAAACCGCTGCACACTTTTGGGCGACATGCATCAGAAAGAAAGGGTCAGTACAGGCCGTTCGAGCCGGAGGTCACCGCCTGGTTCGCCTGCGGCGAGTTCCTCAGGATCTCTTCAGGCGGCACATATTGATCGAGACCGCCGATGACGGAGAAGGAATCGGCGGGGCCTGTGCCCGGCTTGAAGGCTTCGATGATCGTATCCGGCTCGCCTTCGACAGCCGCCATGCCTGTCTTTCGGTTGACAGGAATGAGGCTCATGCCTTCCGGCACCACGAACTTGCCGGGACGCGTGCCCTTGACCGCCTCCTGGATAAAGGTGTTGAAGATCGGCGCCGAAAGACTGCCGCCGGTCGCCCCGCGACCAAGCGGCGCCGGATCATCGAAACCAAGATAGAGGCCGGCGACGAGATCCGGCGTATAGCCCACGAACCAGGCATCCTTCTCGTCGTTGGTCGTCCCGGTCTTGCCGGCAATCGGACGATCGAGCTTGATCTTGCCGGCTGCAGTGCCGCGCGTGATGACGCCTTCCATCATCGACGTGATCTGATAGGACGTCATCGGATCGAGGACCTGCTCACGGTTGTCTGTCAGCACCGGCTCTTCCTGACTGCCCCAGTCATCGGCGTTGCAGTTGTCACAAGTCCGATCCTCGTGGCGGAAGATGGTCTTGCCATAACGGTCCTGGATCCGGTCAATCAGCGACGGCTTGATCTGCTTGCCGCCATTGGCGATGACGGCATAAGCCGAAACCATGCGCAGCACCGTGGTCTCGCCCGAACCGAGCGACATCGAAAGCAGCGGCGCCATCTTGTCGTAGATGCCGAAACGCTCGGCATATTCGGCAACGATGTTCATGCCCATGTCGTTGGCAAGCCGCACGGTCATCAGGTTGCGCGACTTCTCGATGCCCAGACGCAGGGTGGAAGGACCGGCAGAGCCGCCGCCGTAGTTCTCGGGGCGCCAGACCTGGCCGCCGGCAACGATCTCGATCGGCGCATCGAGGATGACCGAGGCCGGCGTGTAGCCATTGTCGAGTGCGGCCGCGTAGACGAAAGGCTTGAACGACGAGCCCGGCTGGCGCATCGCTTGCGTGGCGCGGTTGAATTCCGACTGGGCGTAGGAGAAGCCGCCGACCATCGCCAGCACGCGGCCGGTATGCGGATCCATCGCAACCAGCCCGCCCTGCACCTTCGGCGGCTGGCGCAGTCGATACTCGCCCTCTTCGCCGGTCGGTTCGACATAGACGACATCACCGGGGCCAAGGACACCTTCCGGCGACTTGGCGGTCTTGCGTTGGCCGCCGGCAGAACGGTAGGCCCACTGCATGTTCTTTGCCGAGATGTGCCCTGTCACTCGTTCCGGAACGATCTTGCCGGATGCTTCCTTCGCCGGCTGGATACCGATCTCTGCCCCTTCCGTATCAACCGAAAGGACAACCGCCAGCTTCCATTCCGGCACGTCGCTCAGGCCAGCGACCTTGCCGAGCGGTTCGCCCCAGTCGCCGCCGATCTCGATCGTCTTGATCGGGCCGTGAAAACCGCGGCGCTCGTCATAGCTCAAAAGCCCATCCTGCAGCGCCTTGCGCGCCAGGATCTGCAGATGCGGATCAAGTGAAGTACGCACCGAAAGACCGCCCTCGTAGAGCGCGTTGTCTCCATACTTCTGGATGATCTGACGGCGCACTTCCTCGGCGAAGAAGTCGGATGCGAAAAGGTGAGCGCCACCACGACGCGGCGTGACCCCAAGCGGTTGCTTCTTCGCATCTTCGCCATCCGCCTTGGTCACGTAGCCGTTTTCCACCATCCGGTCGATCACCCAGTTGCGGCGTTCGATCGCCGCTTCCGTCTTGCGGAAGGGATGATAGTTGGCCGGCCCCTTCGGCAACGCAGCCAGGTAGGCGGTTTCGGCAACCGTCAGCTCGGTCACCGACTTGTCGAAATAGGTCAACGCGGCGCCGGCAATGCCGTAGGAGTTCAGGCCGAAGAAGATCTCGTTGAGGTAGAGTTCAAGGATTCGATCCTTGCTGTAGGCCTGCTCGATGCGGAAAGAGAGGATCGCTTCCTTGATCTTGCGATCGATCGTCTGGTCCGAGGTCAGCAAGAAGTTTTTCGCGACCTGTTGGGTGATCGTCGAAGCGCCGACCGGGCGCCGTCCGGAGCCGAAGTTCTGCACGTTGACGGCGATGGCGCGGACGAGACCGGTGATGTCAACACCGGGATGCAGATAGAAATTCTTGTCTTCGGCGGAAATGAAGGCCGCCTTGACGCGATCCGGGATCGCCTGGATCGGCAGATAGAGGCGCCGCTCGCGGGCATATTCGGCCATCAGGGCGCCATTGCCGGCGTGGAAGCGCGTGGTCACCGGCGGCGCGTAATTGGCTAACACCTCGTAGTCCGGCAGATCCTTGGTGATGGCGCCAAGGTAGATCGCAACGGCCGCAGAAACGCCAAGCAGCAGAAACGCACCAATGCCGAAAAAATATCCAATCAGTCTGATCATCAGTCAGATACCGGTACCTAATTATCGTCCCATTGCCAGATCGTCGTCGCATGATGCGAAGGCCCGAAGGCTTCGTGTTCTCGCAAACGAAATCGACCTCGCCAAACTTTTCGTCACAAATCGTCTGGTATTGCGGCTACGCGCTTCCGTCGCTCCCTCATATGGCGAGGAAGGTCAAGCATCAACACTGTTCCCCAACAAATCCGGGCACCTTTTTCCTAAGTGCCCGGATTGTGAGTAAAATAGGGCTGGTTTCCGATTATCCCGTGCGCATCTTGTTGAAAAGCATATCGCTGTTACCCAGGCGACACAAATCACTTCCCCCGCACGCCGCAGTGCCCTCGCCCCGTTGCAGCCCCGATAAGAGAGGCCGTAAGTGTGCCGAGCTTGGATCTGACTAGCCGCCGTTTGCGACAGCCATCTCGCGATAGCGTCGAACGGCGACCGCAAGCAGACCCGATACCTTCTTGCGCCATTCCGGATCGAGCAACTGCTTCTCATCGTCCTTGTTCGAAAGGAATCCGAGTTCGAGCAGGATGGAAGGCACATCCGGCGCCTGCAGCACGCGGAAACCCGCGTGGCGATGGGGATTGTTGATCAGCTTGATCTGCCCTTCGAAGGACGTAACGACGGTGCGCGCGAGATTGACCGAGAAGGCCTGGGTTTCGCGGCGCGTGAGATCGATCAGGATGTCCGCCACTTCCGCCGGCTCGCTTTGCAGCGGTACTCCGGCGATCTCGTCGGACAGGTTTTCGCGCTCGGCCAGATTGGCTGCGAGATGGTCGGATGCCTTGTCGGAGATGGTGTAAACCGTGGCCCCGCGAATGTCCTTTTGCTTCAGCGTGTCGGCGTGAACGGATATGAAGAGGTTGGCGCCCTTCTGCCGCGCGATCTGCACACGCTGCGGCAGCGACAGGAACTCGTCCCGGTCGCGGGTCAGGAACGCTTCGACACCGGCCTCGCGCTTGAGCGTCGCGACCAGTTCCTCAGCGAAGGCGAGCGTCACATGCTTTTCCTCGGTTTTGGTGACGGTTCCGATCGCGCCCGTATCGATGCCGCCATGGCCGGCGTCGATAGCAATCACGAAGGCGCCGGGGTTCTTCACGGGGGCAGCGACCGGCCGATCGGTCTTGACCGCACGCACCGTACCCGTCCATTGCTGGCTGCCGAGAAGTTCGTCGAAGCGGGTCTGGTCGATCTTTTCGGCATCAAGGACAAGCCGAAAGCTCTTGCCGTCCTCTTCTGCCTTCACCTCCGCATGACGAATCTCGACTGGCCCCTTGGCGGACAGAACGAGCCGCGACGTGCCGACGCCCATCGCTCCATAGCGAATGGCGTCGAAAAGCCCGCGTGGCTCCAGGCTCTCCGGTTTCAGGCCGAACGACGTCTCCGGCAAATCGACGATGACACGGACCGGGTTTGCCACATAGTGAATGGAAAATTCCGGTTTGCGGTCGAATTCGACAACGATGCGCGTTCGGGCATCGTCGCCAGCGATCCGCGCACCGAAGGCCAGCAGCGGTTCGGCCGCCCGCACGGCGGCCGCGCTTGCGGTTATCGCAGCAAATGCAAAGGCTATTGCGCGCAGAGAGCGACACCACGACGTCACAGATCGCAAAGAACACAGACGTTTCGCCGAAGGCATCAACCCGGGCTCCCCACCATTTCCTTCAGATACCAGCGGCCTGCCTTACGGCAAACCATCAACCCCTCAACCAATGAACCCTCATGGTTAACCAAATCTTGACAAAACCCTCATGATGGCCGCGTCGCAACGCGACTCGCGGGCGCGAATGCGTTCCTTATCGCTCAATTTCACCGGGGCAAGCGAATCGATCAATATTGTGGCGGCAAAGGCTTTTCCCTTGCCAATGTGACATAGAAACCATAAAAGCGTCACAAGGAGAAAGTGTTGACGGGATAGAATCGTCGGCCGGGCAGCCGGAGCTTTTAGAGAAGCTTGGCGCCAGGAATGATCGAGCCGGAAATGCCGGTTGCAACCGTATCATGCCTTACGCGGCCGCAGGTGTTCATCCGCCGTCGCTGCATTTCCTCCCCGTATACTGGATCGCAATTTCCGGCGGTGGCCGGAGTTCTTGATGGTGATTTTCACCAGATGCCCGCGAGCGGGCGCATTCATCGGGCCTCGCCTTCGAGGTCCAGGACATTGGCATTCTTGTTTGGTCTTTGATGTGACTCAGCAGTATCGGTCAGAAGTAAAGAGGCCCCGGGACGTAAACGTCTCGGCTGCCGTCTGGCTGCTGCATCTTCACCTGCACCAAACAGGACCTTTCACATCCGGCGCAGCTTTCGACGTGTCTGACGGCCTTCCCAAGGAAGCAGGTCTGTCTGCCGTTTCACTGTTGCGCCGAGGAGCACAACTTAGATGGCAGAGAAAATGCTTATCGATGCGTCTCACGCAGAGGAGACGCGCGTCGTTGTCGTACGCGGGAACCGCATAGAAGAATTCGACTTCGAATCGGAACATAAGAAGCAGATCCGCGGCAATATTTACCTGGCCAAGGTGACCAGGGTGGAGCCTTCGCTCCAAGCCGCTTTCGTTGACTACGGCGGCAATCGCCACGGGTTCCTGGCTTTCGCCGAAATCCATCCGGACTATTACCAGATCCCCCTCGCCGATCGTCAGGCGCTATTGAAGGCGGAGGCCGAAGAGGCCCGCCGCGATGACGATATCGAGCCGGTGGAGACGGCAAGCGAGCAGAAGCCGTCACCGGTCGAAGCCGAGCCGGAAACCGTTGCCGAGGTCGTCGAAGCAAGCGCCGAGGCGCCTGCGGAAGTCGAAACCGTCGTCGAGAAGCCGAAGGCAAAGCCGAAGCGCACCCGTCGCACCAAGGTGAAGGCTGCCGAAGAAGCGCCCGAGACGGCGGAGAGCCAGGACGGTGGCGAAGAGGGCAGCCGCGGCGAGATGGCCGCCATGGTCGACGCCGATTCGATTTCCGAGGATGTCGATACGCGCCGTCGCCGCGACGACGACGATGACGACGACGATGCCCACGACGCCGAAAAGGAAATCATCGAATCCGTCGGCGCCGAAGACGCCATGGAAGAAGTGCCGGATCGCCATATCCGTAAGCCGCGCAAGCAGTACCGCATCCAGGAAGTGATCAAGCGCCGCCAGATCCTGCTGGTCCAGGTTGCCAAGGAAGAACGCGGCAACAAGGGTGCTGCGCTCACCACCTATCTCTCGCTTGCGGGTCGCTATTCGGTTCTGATGCCGAACACGGCGCGCGGCGGCGGCATTTCCCGCAAGATCACCAACCTGCAGGACCGCAAGCGGCTCAAGGAAATCGCCCGTGGCCTCGAAGTGCCGCAGGGCATGGGCGTGATCCTGCGCACGGCCGGTGCGAACCGCACCAAGGTCGAGATCAAGCGCGACTTCGAATATCTGATGCGCCTGTGGGAAAACGTCCGCACGCTGACGTTGAATTCGACCGCGCCTTGCCTCGTCTACGAAGAAGGCAGCCTGATCAAGCGTTCGATCCGCGATCTCTACAACAAGGACATCAGCGAGATCATCGTTTCCGGCGAGGAAGGCTACAAGGAAGCCAAGAGCTTCATGAAGATGCTGATGCCGAGCCATGCGAAGGTCGTACAGCCCTATCGCGACGTGCACCCGATCTTCTCGCGTTCCGGTATCGAGGCGCAGCTCGATCGCATGCTGCAGCCGCAGGTAACGCTGAAGTCGGGCGGCTACATCATCATCAACCAGACCGAAGCGCTCGTTTCGATCGACGTTAACTCAGGCCGGTCGACCCGCGAGCACTCGATTGAGGACACCGCCCTCCAGACCAACTTGGAGGCTGCCGAGGAAGTGGCGCGGCAGTTGCGTCTGCGCGACCTTGCCGGGCTTGTCGTCATCGACTTCATCGACATGGAGGAAAAGCGTAACAACCGCGCGGTCGAGAAGAAGCTCAAAGACTGCCTGAAGAACGACAGAGCACGCATTCAGGTCGGCCGGATCTCGCATTTCGGCCTGCTCGAAATGTCGCGCCAGCGCATCCGTGCCTCGGTTCTTGAGAGCACGATGCAGACCTGCCCGCACTGCAACGGCACCGGTCACGTCCGCTCGCAGTCCTCCGTCGCACTGCATGTGTTGCGTGGCATTGAGGAATATCTGCTCAAGAACACGACGCACGACATCACCGTGCGCACGATCCCCGAAATCGCGCTGTACCTGCTCAACCAGAAGCGCGGCACGATCATGGATTACGAACAGCGCTTCGGCGTCTCGATCATCATCGAGGCTGACGCCCATGTCGGCGCGCAGCATTTCGCGATCGACCGGGGCGAACCGGTCGAGAATCCGGTCAAGATCGAACAGCTCCTGCATTTCGAACCGGAACCGGAAGAAGAAGAAGAAGACGTCGTGATCGAGGAAGATCTGGACGAGGAGGAAGCGGAAGAGACCGCTGCCGAGCGTCCGGAGCAGGCAAAGGCCCAGCAGGCCGACGACGGCGGCCGCAAGCGCAAGCGCCGTCGTCGTCGCCGCGGCAAGGGCGGCGTTCAGGGGCCGGAAGCGGTCGCAGCCGAAGCTGACGAGACGCCGGAGAGCACGGCCGGTGAAGCCGAGGAGGCCGAGGACGAACACGCTCTGGAGGGTGCCGAAGCAGCGGAGGACGGCGACCAGAAGCGCAAGCGTCGGCGCCGCGGCAAGCGTGGCGGCCGCCGCAACAAGCTGGAAACGACCGAAGGCGAAACCGCCGGCGATCTCGCCGGTGAAGATGCAGTGGCCGAAGAGGCGGAAGCGGCGGAGCCTGTAGCTGAAGAGCCAGTTGCGGCCGAGGCTGCGGCCGTGGAAACGGTGTCGGAAGAAGCGAAGCCGGCCAAGCCGAAGCGTACTCGCAAGAAGGCGGCCAAGGCCGATGCCGACGCTGACGAGGCGGCGCAGACTGCAGTCGAGGAGCAGCCGGAGACGGTGGATCCCGCAACGGAGGCTGTCGAGGAAGCCGAAGCCGATCTCGAAGGGGCGAAGCCCGCGAGGGCCAATCGTGACCTCGCGACGATCGCGTCCGAACCGGTCATCACCTCGAATGTTTCGAGCAAGACGGAGAATAACGACGAGGAGCCGCCGAAGCCGAAAAAGGGCGGCTGGTGGCAGCGTCGCGGCTTCTTCTGAGCTGCTGCATCTTTCCTATGAAAAGGCCCGGATTCGTTCCGGGCTTTTTTCTGGTGGCTGCCCACTACCTGGACCGGCACAGTGGTTTCATCGCAGGCGAGCGATCGCCGCCGATAGCCCATCCCGCGCTTGCGGCAAAGATTCCAGCGTAACCGCGTGAAACGGCTGTTCAATCAGACCAACCAGCGGGCGATGCGGTCCATCGCCTCCGACATCTCCGCCGCGGATCCGGCATAGGAGAAGCGCATTGTTCGGTGGCCTTCCACAGGATCGAAGTCGAAACCGGGTGTCGCCGCAACGTTGATCTCGGCCAGCATCCGCCGTGCGAAGGCCATGCTGTCATTGGTGAATCGGCTGACGTCGACATAGGCATAGAATGCGCCATCCATCGGCGAAGCGATCGCAAGGCCGATTTGCGGCAGGCGTTTCATCAGTAGTTCGCGGTTGGCGGCATAGGCCGCCTTGTAGCGGTCCAGCTCCTCATGCGCATCGAGCGCCGCCTCTGCGGCGATCTGGGAAAGCTCCGGCGGCGAAATATAGAGGCTCTGCGCTAGGCGCTCGAAACCGCGCACCTGTGCCTCGGGCAACACCATCCAGCCGATCCGCCAACCGGTCATGCAATAGTATTTCGAGAAGGAGTTGATCACGACCACGTCGTCGGTCACCTCGAGCGCGGTGGCCTCTTCGCCAACGAATGTCAGCCCGTGGTAGATCTCGTCGGAAATGAAGATGATCCGCTCGGCGCGGCAATAGTCCGCGAGCGCCTTGAGGCCGGCTCGCCCGGTCACCGTCCCCGTGGGGTTGGCCGGGCTTGCAAGCAGCACGCCCTTGAGCGGCTTGCCGATGCGCTCGGCCGCGCGAGCGAGGCTTTCCGGGGTCAACGTGAAGCCGGTCTCCCTGCCCGCCTCGACCTCGACGACGGTCAGACCCAACGCCTGCAAGATGTTACGGTAGGCTGGATATCCCGGGCGGGCGATGGCGACGCAATCACCCGGATCGAAGAGCGCGAGGAACGCCAGATTGAAACCTGCCGACGAGCCTGTCGTGACTGCAATCCGCTGCGGATCAAGGGTGATGCCATGGCGGCTGTGGTAGTGGCGGGCAATCGCTGTCTTCAAGGACAGCGTGCCGAGTGCGTCCGTATAGCCAAGACGGCCGTGCTCGAGGGCACGCCTTGCCGCTTCAAGGGCCGCCTTCGGGGCCGGATGAACCGGTTGCCCCACCGCCATCGAGATAACCGGATGGCCGGCATCGCGCCGCCGTGTGGCTTCCGCCAGCACATCCATGGCATGAAAGGGCTCGACGGCACTGCGTTTCGACATCTGTGTCAATGGAAATCCTCTGCTGCGTGTTTCCTTAAATCGTCGTCTATTCAAGGATAAGAACATGCAGCCATTCAAAGTGCTACAGCGTCCTCTGCGCGTCCGATAAGACGCGCGGCGCTGTAGAAGCGGGACCGTGTCCGCGCTCCTTTGCCTGATCATTTCGCCCTTCACAAGTGCGAGAGTGCCGCATTTCCGCCGATTTTGCCGTTTCGTTTCGCCGCGGCGCACCCTATGCTCGCATCAAGAGAGTGCGAGAATCTTGGAAAATTGTTGTCTTTCAAACACGCACATTGACGCAGCCGTGCGAAATGAACGACAGACAGAGTACGGAAAGACAACGAGGAAAGAATGACCTTCAAGAAGATGATTGCCGCCGGAACGCTGCTTGCCCTTGCTGCCAGCGTCGCATTGCCGCAGACGGCTGCCGCGCTCGATGCAAAGCAGAAAGAAGAGTTCGGCGCCTTCATCAAGGAGTACCTGCTCGCCAATCCGGAGGTCATGCTCGAAGTGCAGGAGGCGCTTTCAGCCAAACAGCGCGCCAAGCAGCAGGAAGCAGCCGAAGCGGCGATCGCCACGAACAAGAAAGCGATCTTCCAATCCGAATATGATATCACCCTTGGCAATCCCGACGGCGATGTCACGATCGTCGAGTTCTACGACTACAACTGCGGCTATTGCAAACGGGCGCTTTCCGACATGGATCAAATCCTCGCGGCGGACAAGAACGTCCGTTTCGTGCTGAAGGAATTGCCGATCCTCGGGCCTGATTCCCTTGCCGCCCACAAGATCAGCGCCGCTTTCCGCCTTATCGCTCCGGACAAATACGGCGACTTCCACCGCGCTCTGCTCGGCGGCGAGGAGCGGGCGACGGAGGAAACGGCGATCGCCGTCGCGGCGAAACTCGGCGTCACCGAAGAGCAACTGCGTGCAAAAATGGAAAAGGAGCCGCAGGACGCTGCCATGCGCGAGGCCTATTCGCTCGCAAACGAACTCGGCATCACTGGCACACCGTCCTATGTGATCGGCAACGAAGCCGTCTTCGGCGCCGTCGGCGCTGACGAGATCTCCACGAAGGTGGAAAACATGCGCAGCTGCGGCAAAACCGTCTGCTGAACCGAGAGACGCCGCAAAATGTGAAGCGACCTCCCTCAGGTCGCGCTCCCCTCAAACGCCATCACTTGTGGACAAATTCCCCGGGGACCCAAGGGGCTTTCCCTCGCGGAACCATCAGTCTATAGGTAACCCTCCATCATCGGACCGGAATCCCTTATGCCCTCGACGATTTTTGTGCTGAATGGCCCCAACCTGAACGCTCTCGGCAAGCGCGAACCGGGCATCTATGGCGGCCAAACGCTCTCCGATATCGAGGCCATGTGCAAGTCGGAGGGAAAGTTGCTGGACTTCGACGTCGATTTCCGACAGTCGAACCACGAAGGTACCCTCGTCGATTGGCTGCACGAAGCCGGCGACAAGGCCGCGGGCATCGCGATCAACCCCGGCGCCTATGGCCACACGTCGATTGCCATGCATGACGCTATTCGTGCGATTGCGGTTCCCGTGGTGGAACTGCATCTTTCCAACATCCACGCGCGTGAGGAATTCCGCCACAAGTCGATGATCGCACCAGCCGTCAAAGGCGTGATCTGCGGCTTCGGCGCACAGAGTTACATTCTGGCGCTGCATGCGCTAAAGAACCTGACGGACAAGTCGAAATAAGAAGAACACGAGGCTCATATTCCCATGGCTGAAAAGAAACCGGGTATCGACCAGGCGCTGATCCGCGATCTCGCCAATATCCTCAACGATACCGACCTGACCGAGATCGAGGTAGAGCAGGAAGACTTGCGCATCCGCGTTTCGCGTAACGGCACGCCTGTCGCGATGTCGATGCCGGCAATGCCCACTTACCAGGCACCGCCCCCGGTTGCCGTCGCACAGCCCGCTGGGGCACCTCAGCCGGCTGCCGAGAGCGGCCGGAGTTCCAAGAATGCCGTAACCGCGCCCATGGTCGGTACCGCCTATCTGTCTCCTGCGCCTGGCGCCCGTCCCTTCATCGAGGTCGGCGCGATGGTCAAGGAGGGCCAGACGATCCTGATTATCGAGGCGATGAAAACGATGAACCAGATTCCGGCACCACGCGCCGGCAAGGTCACCGAAATTCTCGTTCAGGACGCGGCCCCGGTCGAATATGGCGAACCCTTGATCGTGATCGAATAAGGGCGTGGCGATGATCTCGAAAATCCTCATTGCCAATCGCGGCGAAATCGCCCTGCGGGTGCTGCGCGCATGCAAGGAGCTCGGTATCGCAACCGTTGCCGTACATTCGACGGCCGATAGCGATGCGATGCATGTTCGTCTCGCGGACGAAAGCGTCTGCATCGGACCGCCGCCTTCACGCGAGAGCTATCTGAATATCCATCAGATTGTCGCTGCCTGTGAAATCACTGGTGCGGATGCGGTGCATCCTGGCTACGGCTTCCTTTCGGAAAACGCCAAATTCGCGGACATCCTCGACGCGCACGACATCACCTTCATTGGTCCGACGGCTGAACATATCCGCCTCATGGGCGACAAGATCACCGCCAAGAAGACGGCGGAAGCTCTTGGCATTCCGGTCGTTCCCGGGTCCGATGGCGAGGTGAAGCCCGAGAATGCGCTTGAAGTCGCCCGTGAGATCGGCTTCCCGGTGCTGATCAAGGCGACGGCCGGCGGCGGCGGGCGCGGCATGAAGGTCGCAAGAACCGAAGCCGATCTCGAGCATGCCGTCGCGACGGCGCGCTCCGAAGCGGCAGCAGCGTTCGGCAACGACGCCGTGTATATGGAGAAGTTTCTCGGCAGGCCGCGCCATATCGAAGTCCAGATCGTTGGAGACGGCGAAGGCAACGCCATCCATCTCGGTGAACGCGATTGCTCGCTGCAGCGCCGTCACCAGAAGGTCTGGGAAGAGGCGAACTCCCCTGCTCTCAACGTCGACCAGCGCATGAAGATCGGCCAGATCTGTGCCGACGCGATGAAGAAGCTAAAATATCGCGGCGCCGGTACGATCGAGTTCCTCTACGAGGACGGCGAGTTCTATTTCATCGAAATGAACACGCGCCTTCAGGTGGAGCATCCGATTACCGAAGCAATCACCGGCATCGATCTCGTGCACGAGCAGATTCGCGTCGCGTCCGGCGCCGGTCTCTCGGTCAAACAGGAAGATGTCGTCTTCTCGGGCCACGCTATCGAATGCCGTATCAATGCGGAGGATCCGCGCACCTTCGTTCCCTCCCCGGGCACGATCACGCATTTCCACGCGCCGGGGGGCCTCGGCGTGCGTGTCGACAGCGGCGTCTATCAGGGCTACCGCATTCCGCCCTATTACGACAGCCTGATCGGCAAGCTGATCGTCCACGGCCGCACGCGCGTCGAGTGCATGATGCGGCTTCGCCGCGTGCTCGATGAGTTCGTCATCGACGGCATCAAGACGACCCTGCCGCTGTTCCAGGACTTGATCAACAATCAGGACATCGCCAACGGCGACTATGATATCCACTGGCTGGAGCATCATCTGGCCGCAACATCCGCATAGGACAAAGAATTGAAGGGGACGCGCAGCAAACAACCGGACATAACGCCGGACATGTTGCTGCGCGCCTATTCGATCGGCCTCTTCCCAATGGCCGACTCGGCCGACGATCCGGAACTCTTTTGGGTCGAGCCGGAAATACGCGGGATCATACCGCTCGACGCCTTCCACATTTCGCGCAGCCTGGCGAAGGCGATCCGTCGCCGCCCGTTCGAGATCCGCTACAACACGGCTTTCGAAGCGGTGATCGATGGATGCGCGAGGCCGGCGCCGGACCGGCCGACAACCTGGATCAACGAGAAGATCCGTTCGCTCTATGCGGCCCTTCATCGAATGGGTTACGCCCACAGCGTGGAAGCCTGGCAGAATAACGCCCTCGTCGGCGGTCTCTATGGTGTCTCGCTTGGTGCCGCCTTCTTCGGCGAGAGCATGTTCTCGCTGCGCAGCGATGCCTCGAAGATCTGCCTCGTCCATCTTGTCGAACGGCTGCGGGCAAAGGGATTTCAGCTCCTCGACACCCAGTTCACGACCGAGCATCTGAAATCCTTCGGTGCGATCGATGTGCCCAAAGCCGAATACGAGATTTTGCTGGCTAAAGCGATGGCCTCGCCGGACCTGACTTTTTAGCCGCGCCCAACCCACGGCCGGCAACGATCGTTGCGCGTCTGATGAGATGCGGCGCTTAGCGATTGCCGCCGAGGATTACTGCTTGGCCGCCGTGTCTGGCGGCGGCAGGTCGGAGGTCGCCTTGCAGGATTGCAGCCAGACGTCATAGACGGGGTGTTCAACCGCATTCAGGCCCGGGCTGTCGGCGAACATCCAGCCAGTGAAGATGCGCCGTATCTTGCGATCAAGCGTGATCTCGTCGACCTCCACGAAGGTCGTCGTCTTCGGCGCCTCGGTGTCATCGCGGCTGTAGCAGACGCGCGGCGTTACCTGCAGCGCGCCGAACTGCACGGTCTCGCCGATATAGACGTCGAACGTGGTGATGCGGCCGGTGATCTTGTCGATGCCGGAAAAAACCGCGACGGAATTGGAAAGACGTGTTGCACGCGCGATATCGGTGGAGGACATCAAAGGCAGCGCCATCAGGAGCGCAAGGCCCGCTCGACGGGCCGCCAGGCCGATCCAATTCTGCAGACAGAAACCTGCCATTCCGCCAGTCCCCCGCGCTTCCTATTCGTCCTCGGAGCGGTTCGTTTCCGATTGAAACATGCACCAACTCAAATTCTTTGTTTTCCGCTTCCGGATGGCGAACCGATTCCCACGCGCCCGGAACTGCTCCAGGTTCAGGCGCTAAACCCGAATTGTGGCTGCGCCGTGATCGACGGGGTTCGTTCGCATCCCGCGCGGATGAAACCGCAGCTCAGGAGCGCGGCGTCCAGGCGTCGTAGTCGCCGGTCACGCGTGGGCGTTCGCCCGCGCCCGCGATCGATCCCTTAGGGCGATAGGCCTGCGCCGTGCCGGTCGCGTTCGCACGGTGCGGCTTCTGCCACTCCCTCGGGACGTATTTCTCGTCGGCGGGGGAAATGTCCGTGCGGTGATGCATCCAGCCGTGCCAGCCCGGCGGGATGGCGGAGGCCTCGGCAGGGCCGTTATAGATCACCCAGCGCCGCGTACGACCTTCGGAATCCGTGCCACCCTGATAGTAGACGTTGCCGAACTCGTCCTCACCCACGCGCTTGCCAAAGCGCCAGGTATGAAAACGCGTGCCGATCGTCTGTTCGTTCCACCAGGTGAAAATCTGCAGCAGAAGCTTCATGGGTGTCTTCCTTCACCGGCTTTTGGGAAGGTAGCCGGACATCAATTTCATGCTCCCGCTTATGCCCCGCCACTCCTGCCTTGTCCAGTGATTCCGCTTTGCCGCCAGTCATTTCAGCCGCATCTTGAAGCCGAAATGGCTACGCTCGAAACCAAGGCGCTCGTAGAAGCGGTGGGCATCGATGCGCACGACATTGGAGGTCAGTTGGACCTTCGCCGCTCCCTGCTCTCGCGCCACCGCAATCGCGTGACGAACCATGCGTTCGCCGATGCCCCGGCCACGCATGTCTTCGCGCGTTTGTACAGCCTCGATAACCAGGCTCGAGCTGCCACGCCCGGGAAGCGATGTCAGAAGCGCAGTCTGAAACGTGCCCACGACCTCGCCACCAAGGTGGGCCACATACAGCGTCTGATGAGGCGATCGACTGATCTCTTCGAAAGCCGCAAGATAGTCACCGAAGGCTTCCGGGTCGGTCGTGTCGCCGTGCCCGCCCAGCCGGTCGTTGGCAAAAAGGGCAATGATCGCAGGCAACTCGCCGCGCTCGGCTTGTCGGATTTCAAGGTCGATTGTCACTTCCGGTTTTCCCCGTGCTCTTATCTGCCGCGCAACAATCAGCAGGAGGCAACAGTTTCATGACAATCGGCGTGCATTGATTGCGACGACTAGGAAAGCCTCTTCTCCAGGATCAGCGCCGGCACGCCCGATAGCTCGTCTCCGCAGTTCGCCGTCTTTCCGACTTCGGCAAAACCATGCGCCCGATAGAACGCCAATGCATGAAGGTTCTGCGGCTCGACTTCCAGCCGCATGCGCTCCGCATCGGGAAAACAGGTTTCGAGTTCGGCAAACATGTCGCGGCCGATGCCCTGCCTTTGATATTTCGGGAGGACGTAGAGCTGGTGGAGAACGGCGGTCTTCGCCAGCGTGTCCGACATCGCCGCATAACCCATGCCGGCAAGCTCGCTGCCATTGTCGGCAACGACGAATTCGGCGTTCTTTCGCTGCAGGCGCTTTGTCAGGGCGTCAACCGAATGCCATCTGGCGGTGAGTTCGTTGACCTTGTCGACGCCGTAAAGCGTGTCGTAGGTCGCGTGCCACGTCTCGGTCAGCAAGACGCGTACCTTTTCCAGGTCGCGCTCGCCGGCTGTGCGGACGAAGAACATGGTCATTCCTCGATGCCGAGCTTGGCCTTGACGAGTGCCTGGACCGCCTGCGGATTGGCCTTGCCGCCGGTCGCCTTCATCACCTGACCAACGAACCAGCCGGCGAGCGAAGGCTTTGCCTTGGCCTTTTCCACCTGATCGGGATTGGCGGCGATGATTTCATCGACTGCCTTTTCGATCGCACCGGTGTCGGTGACCTGCTTCATGCCGCGCGTTTCGACGATTTTGGCCGGATCGCCGCCCTCGTTCCAGATAATTTCGAAGAGGTCCTTGGCGATCTTGCCGGAGATGGTCCCGGCCTTGATGAGGTCGATGATGCTGCCGAGCTGAGCGGGAGAAATCGGAGTCTCTTCAATGGTTTTGCCGGCTTTGTTCAAGGCACCCAACAGGTCGTTGATGACCCAGTTCGCGGCCGTCTTGCCATCGCGACCTTCGGCGACGGCCTCGAAATAGTCAGCGATCGCCTTTTCCGAAACGAGAACCGAGGCATCGTAGATCGAAAGGCCCATGTCGCGGACGAAGCGTTCCTTCTTGTCGTCTGGGAGCTCCGGAAGATCGGCTTTCAGAGCCTCGACGAAGGCGTCGTCAAATTCGAGCGGCAGCAGGTCCGGATCTGGGAAGTAGCGATAGTCATGCGCCTCTTCCTTCGAGCGCATGGAGCGCGTCTCGCCCTTGTTCGCGTCGAAGAGCCGCGTTTCCTGATCGATGACGCCGCCATCCTCGAGGATCGCGATCTGGCGGCGCGCCTCGTATTCGATCGCCTGGCCGACGAAGCGGATCGAGTTGACGTTCTTGATCTCGCAGCGCGTTCCGAACGGCTCGCCGGGGCGGCGAACGGAAACGTTGACGTCGGCCCGCATCGAGCCTTCGTCCATGTTGCCGTCGCAGGTGCCGAGATAACGCACGATCGAACGCAGCTTGGTGAGATACGCCTTCGCCTCGTCCGACGAGCGCAGATCCGGCTTCGAAACGATTTCCATCAACGCAACCCCCGAGCGGTTAAGGTCGACATAGGACATCGACGGATGCTGGTCGTGCATCGACTTTCCGGCATCCTGCTCCAGATGCAGGCGTTCGATGCCGATCTCGACGTCCTCGAACTGCCCCTGGCGGTCCGGCCCGATGGAAATAATGATCTTGCCTTCGCCGACGATCGGATCCTTGTACTGCGAGATCTGATAGCCCTGCGGCAGGTCCGGATAGAAGTAGTTCTTCCGGTCGAAGATCGAGCGATTGTTGATCTTCGCTTTGAGGCCGAGACCGGTGCGAACCGCCTGCTTGACGCACTCCTCGTTGATCACCGGCAGCATGCCCGGCATCGCCGCATCGACCAGCGAGACATTGGCATTGGGCGCATTGCCGAATTCCGTCGACGCCCCCGAGAACAGCTTCGAATTGCTGAGCACCTGGGCATGGACCTCCATGCCGATGATGAGTTCCCAGTCGCCGGTGGCGCCAGGGATGAAGCGTTTCGGATCGGGAGTGCGGACGTCGACAATGCTCATGTCATGCTCTTCTTTGAAGCCTGAAAATCGAGGTTTCTCGGTAGAGCAATTGGACCTCCGGTGCAAGGCTTGTGAGGTGCCTCGCACCTCGGCGGCACGCTCGCAACGATACAGCACGTCCAAGCCACGCAACCTTGACGTTCGTATGGCTGTCTCTTAGAAAATTCTGCCGCTGCCTATACTGAAATGATATATCAGCCTGAACCAATTGATTGGTAGCCGTTCCATGACCGAACGAGCGCAGCGGCTCAACGTAAGGGGCCGGTTCATGGAGCGTCGCAGATCATTCGTTTTTCTTATTGCTCTTTTCTTGACACTGCTCGGCCCGGGTTTGACGGTCAGGGCGGATGAGCAAGTCCACAAGGCCCCAGCCGAGAGCTGGGTGGAGTTTGTCGGCATTCCTGAGCTTGACCCGTCGCGCAGCGCCGAGATCAGAAACGGCATCGCCTTCCTCCTGACAGACGCCCAGATCCGGCATAGAAACGGCGGGTACTCGATATTCGGGCGCTTGGTTTATAAAGTGACTGACCGGGCCGGCCTGGAAAGCGGCGCGCGGCTCGACATCGTATTCGATCCTTCGCGCGAGAGGCTCTCCTTCAACCGACTGATGATCATCAGAGACGGAGTTGTCATCGACAAGCTCGGTGATGCGAAGTTCGAGATATTCCGCCGGGAGACGGACTCCGAGAGAGGCATTTTTGACGGCCGCCTCACGGCGCATGTGGATCTCAGCGATGTGCGCGTCGGCGATATCGTGGACTATTCCACGACCTATGAAGTCACCCCGACAGTGGCGAAGGATCTGCTGTACGCTCGCTTCCAGGCCGAATGGGGTGAGCCCGTCGCCCTTACAAGGCAACGGATCATCTGGCCGACAGAAAAGCCGCTCAATATACGCGTGGTCAGGACAGGCCTGAAGCCAACCGTGACAACGGCCGGGGGCGAAACGACCTATCTATGGGAAACGGGCAATCCTGCGCCAGTGAAATTCCAGGACAATCTGCCGGTCGACTATCCCAATTTCGGCTTCGTGGAGATATCTTCGGAGTTCGACTGGCAGCCCGTCGTCGATGCCGTCCTTCCTTTCTATCGACCGACGGAGAGCTTTCCAGCCGATTTCGAGGCCAAGCTCGCTGAAATCGAAGTCCGCCATGGTGCGCTAGAGGATCGCCTCATCGCCGCATTGCGACTAGTCCAGGACGAGATCCGCTATGTCAGCCTGTCGATCGGAGCGGGCTCCTATGTACCACGCCGTCCGGAAACGGTGCTGGCCAGCGGCTTCGGCGACTGCAAGGACAAAGCGCTGCTCCTCGTTTCAGCCTTGCGGCGGCTGGGCATCGAAGCCGAGGTGGCTCTCACCGACATCGATGAAGGCAGGGCGCTTGAACATGCCGTTCCTGCGCTTCAGGCTTTCGACCATGTGATCGTCAGAGCGAAGATAGGCGAGCGTGTCTGGTGGCTCGACGCGACCGATTACCTCCAGGGCGGACGCGCGGCAAACATTGTTCCGCCCGATTACGGCTTTGCATTGCCGCTGGTTGCTTTCGGAGCAGCGCTCGAGAGACTTCCGGTGAAGGAACTGTTGGAGCCGACCCAGTCGGTTGCGGAACGGTTTGCGTTCCCGAGGCGCGATGGCGAACCCATGGTGCTCACCGTAAACACGATCTACCGCAACGCCGATGCCGATAGGATGCGCCGCAGGCTTGCACACGCATCGAAAGCCAAGCTCGCGGACGACTACATCCAATATTACAGCCGGCAGTATCCCGGTATCAAAAGCGCGGCGATGCTCGAAGCAGCAGATGACCGTGATCTCAATATTCTGACGACAAAGGAGGCTTACGAACTTCCCTCCGAGGCACTATTTGCCAACGACCTTGCCAAGAATTTCCCGTTGCGGGCAGATATCGGTATCGGCGGCATGCCAGCGCCAACCGCAGTTGGGCGTACCGGACCGATCGCGCTTGGACCTCCGGTCTACAAGAGCCACAAGGTCACCGTGACCAACCTCAAGGCCCGCTTCTCCCCGCCGGAAAAGCCGGACGTCTATAACCCGCACTTCTCACTCAAATTGAGCTGGTCGACCCTTCCGACCGAGCTCGAACTGGAATGGAGCTTTCGAACCCTGGCAGAACGCGTGCCCGCCGAAGCGATCAACACCTATCTCCAAGCCGTCGCTGACAGCAACCGCAAGTCGGAATGGTACTATGACTTCACCCATGTCGACACCGCCGCAAGCGGCGACGATGTCTCGGCCCTCAGTATCGACTTCCTTCGGGCCATCAGAACCGCGCTTCTTCTTTTGCCGTAGTTGCGGAGCTCGTGTCCTGTCCTGCTGCGGCGGTCGCGCCTGCAGTCCGTCTGAAAATCGGCGACACCATTCCGGAATCATTCATAAGTGCCGTTGGTGGCGGGCGCTTTGGCGCGCAGGACAGCGAGAGGCGATGCCGGCGACGCTGCGCCGCCATCCTTGCAACCTTGACGTTCGCACTTTCGTCTTCTAGAAATCGGGCATCCGAATGGAGCCTTGATGTTCTTTCAGTCTGAGTCCCGGTAAGGGCCCTGCCCGCAGTCACTAAGACCTGCGCGCACGGGCCGGAAACGTGAACCCCGCTCATCCCAGGATTTGCGGAACGTTTTCCTGCGTTCTCACGAACGCCATTCCGGAACACTCAAACCATGGACATTTCGCGCGCGGAACAGCGCATTCTTCACCATTTGGCCCAGGGCGGCCGCATTGAAATCACCCGCGAAGGCAAGGCGATCGCCGAAATTCGCTGCTTCACACGCGACGGCTGGGTCTATCCCGGTGTCGACATCGAGCTTTTTCGAAAGCTGAAACGCAAGAGAGCGATCAAGTCCTCCGGCGGCAAGCCATACCGCATCACGGAGCAAGGGCTTTATCTCGTCAGATCGGAACTCAACAACCGCTGAGCGGTCGAGGTCCACGCTTACCCGGAGGTTGCGACCTCCGGGGCTTCGGAATTCGCCCCTACGACGTGCGGTCCCGGCCCACCGCCTTGGCGCGCCGTAGCGGACGACTTCGGCTTGCAGCAGCATGTGCGCCGCGCCCAAGCCCGGCGGCGTCGAGTGGAGCGGCCCTTCCCGCTCCACTACATCATTTCCTCCGCAGTGTGCGACCACAGCGCCGCGCGTCTTTTCGGGCGCGCAAAGGACGCTGTAGCACTTTGAATTGCATGTTTTTAGCTGGCACTACCACCACTTGGACGGAGTGAAGCGGCCCGCGGCCTGTTCGATGACATGCGCCGTCTTGAACAGCGTTTCCTCCTCGAACGGCTTGCCGATGAGCTGCAGACCGAGCGGAAGGCCCTTGCGGTCGAGCCCGCCCGGCACCGCAATGCCCGGCAGCCCTGCCATGTTCACCGTTACGGTGAAGATGTCGTTCAGATACATCTTGACCGGATCGGCTGCGAGATCCTCGTCCGCAATGCCGAAGGCCGAGGACGGCGTCGCCGGCGTCAGGATCGCGTCGACACCTGCATCGAAAACGAGTTCGAAGTCGCGCTTGATCAGCGTCCGGACTTTTTGCGCGCGCAGATAATAGGCGTCGTAGTAGCCGGCGGAGAGCACATAGGTGCCGATCATGATGCGGCGCTTGACTTCCTGGCCGAAGCCGGCAGCCCGCGTCTTCTCGTACATGTCGATGATATCCTTGCCGTCGACGCGCAGGCCGTAGCGGACACCGTCATAGCGCGCCAGATTCGACGACGCCTCGGCGGGCGCGACGATATAATAGGCCGGCAGTGCGTATTTCGTGTGCGGCAGCGAGATGTCGATGATCTCGGCACCGGCGTCCTTCAACCAGGCAATGCCTTGCTGCCAAAGCGTCTCGATTTCCTCCGGCATGCCGTCGACGCGGTACTCCTTCGGGATACCGATCTTCATGCCCCTGATCGATTTGCCGATCGACGCCTCATAATCCGGCACGGGCAAGTCGACGGAGGTCGTATCCTTCGGATCGATGCTGGCCATCGACCTCAAGAGGATCGCCGCATCGCGCACGTCGCGCGCGATCGGGCCGGCCTGGTCGAGCGAGGAGGCAAAGGCGACGACGCCCCAGCGCGAGCAGCGGCCATAGGTCGGCTTGATGCCGACCGTGCCGGTGAAGGCGGCCGGCTGGCGAATGGAGCCGCCCGTATCGGTCGCCGTCGCACCGGCGCAGAGATGGGCCGCGACGGCAGCCGCTGAACCGCCGGAGGAGCCGCCGGGCACGAGGTCGAGGTTGGAATTCTTGGCGCGCCACGGGTTCTTGACCGGTCCGTAGTAGGACGTCTCGTTGGAAGAGCCCATCGCGAACTCGTCCATGTTGAGCTTGCCGAGCATGACCGCGCCGTCGTTCCAGAGGTTCTGGGTGACCGTCGATTCGTAGCGCGGCTCGAAGCCGTCGAGAATGTGGCTGCAGGCCTGCGTGTGGACGCCCTCGGTGCCGAAGAGATCCTTGATGCCGAGCGGAATGCCTTCCAAAGCACCGGCCTTGCCGGCGGCAATACGGGCATCGGAAGCCTTGGCCATCTCGCGCGCCTTTTCCGGGGTCACGGCAACATAGGCGTTGATCGTGTCATTGGCCGCCTCGATCGCGGCGATGTAGGCATCCGTCAATTCGACCGCAGTGATTTCCTTGGCGGAAAGCTTCGCGCGGGCTTCGGCGATCGTGAGACTGGTAAGTTCGGTCATGGTGCAATCGGGCTTTCGCAATCGGAAACGTCAGGGCGTGAGGCGGTTTCTTTACTCGACCACCTTCGGAACGAGGAAGAAGTTGCGGTCCGAATTCGGCGCATTGGCGACAATGTCGGCAGCCTTGTCGCCGTCGGCGACGGTGTCGGTGCGCTTCTTCATGTTCATCGGCATTACCGAAGTCATCGGCTCGACGCCGTCGACATTGACCTCGGAAAGCTGCTCGACGAAGCCGAGAATGCCATTGAGCTCGCCCATCATCCGTTCGGCCTCCTCTTCGCTGACAGCGATGCGGGCAAGGCGCGCGACGCGCTTTACGGTGGCAAGGTCTACGGACATGATCGTCTCCGGTATCTCAAAGTTTCCCCCGCTATAAAGACGAGTTGCACAACGTGCAACGGGCGAATGTCGCCAACAGCGTCCACTCCAGGCGGCCGCTACTTATCAGAGAGTGACGACGCCGCCGACTTCAGGCGTCGCGACCAGCGTCGAGGCACCGTCCATGCCGGCGACGAAGGTCTGCGGCGTCTGGTCGATGATCGGGAACGAGCCATAATGGCAGGGGATCGCAGTGTTGAATTTGAAATAGCGCTGGCAGGCAAGAGCGGCCACGGCGCCGCCCATGGTGAACCGGTCGCCGATCGGCACGATTCCGATGTCGGGCGCATGCAGTTCGTGGACCAGTGCCATGTCCGAGAAGATGTCCGTGTCGCCCATATGATAGAGCGTCGGCTCGTCGTCGAAGTGAAGCACCAGGCCGCCGGCACTTCCGAGCGAATGGGAAACGCCGTCTTCGGTGATCTGCGCCGACGAATGAAGCGCCGTGACTAAGGTCACCGAGAAAGCGCCAAGCTGGATCGTCCCGCCGGTGTTGCCGGCATCCATCTTCGACACGCCCTGCCTTTCGAGCCATATGCAAAGATCGAAATTGCCAACCACCGTGGCTCCGGTTTCCTTGGCGATCGCGACGGTGTCGCCGACATGGTCGCCGTGGCCATGCGTAAGCAGGATATGCGTCAGTCCCGCGGTTGCCGCCTTGCGTTCGCTTTCACGAAACGCCGGATTCCCGGTGAAGAAGGGATCGATCAGGATTTTGGCCTTCGCCGTCTCGATGTGGAAGGCGGAATGGCCGAGCCATTTGATCTTCATGACGTTCTCCTTGGATCACGGTAAGTTTGAGCGAAACAACCGAACATGACGACGTGGTCGTTTTTAAAGGTTAGGTGGATCGCTCTGATGATTTATGTGTCGGACAAGCATATGGATCAGACGACACAAGTGGAAAGATCGAATCGGGAAATCCCATGGCAATTCTTACAATCGAAGAACTGGCAGCGTCCTTGCCGCCCAACCGGGCGATTGCCGGCCTGGATCTCGGCACCAAGACGATCGGGCTGTCGGTCTCCGACCTCGGGCGGCGCTTCGCGACGCCGCGCGACGTGATCCGCCGCGTCAAGTTCGGCATCGATGCGGAAGCGCTCCTGGCCATGGCAGCAAAGGAAAAGATCGCGGCCTTTATCATCGGCCTGCCCGTCAACATGGACGGGACCGAGGGACCGCGCTGCCAAGCCACGCGCGCCTTTGTGAGGAACATGGGAGAGAAAACAGATATTCCCTTCGTGCTCTGGGACGAACGGCTCTCGACTGTCGCGGCGGAGCGGGTACTGATCGAGATGGATGTATCCCGGAAGAAGCGGGCAGAGCGGATCGACTCCGCCGCGGCTTCCTTCATTCTTCAGGGAGCGCTCGACAGACTGGCGTCGCTCGCAAATGCCTCCCGCGATTGAGCGGACGGCACGCCGAAACGGCGGCGGTACCAGGCGACGATCTGGCGGCGTTTTCTCAAAGCCACAAGTGCAAATACGATGGCGCTATCGACGACCATCGCCCGCGCGACGAGCGGCGGGATGGTTTCGGGCGGAATTCCCAGCACGTGACCGTAGATATCAAACACGAGGTCATGCGCCTGACGCGTCAACATGAAGACGCCGAAGCTCATATCGTAATAGGAAAGACCGTACCAGCTGGTCAGCAGCGTGACCGGGGCGGCCCAAAAGATCAGGAGCCACTTCATGCGCTCCCCCTTTCCACGATCTGCCGGCGGAACAGCGGATAGAGCGCTCGCTCGGCCAGCACGAACACCACAAGGGTGACCGCGAGCCTCCCGATGTCGAGCGGCAGTCCCGCGAAAAACATCATCATGATGATCAGCAAGCCAGTTCTCACCGAACCGCTCCGTTCCTGATTTTCTTCAAATTGCCCAGCCAATCTCCACCCTTGGGGGCGCGCCCGCAACGTAAACTATTTGTTAAGGTTAATATTCACAGATGAGGGTAGCTTGCGAGCGGCCATGCTGCGAATTATGCGTGGGTCTTCCCCTTGCGCATGGACCCGTCATGACCGCCATCTTCGAGAGCATCCTGCCTATCTTCCTGCTTGTGCTTCTTGGAGTGTGGCTCCGACGGTCGAAGCTCATCGACCAAGGGCTTTGGATCGGGCTCGAGCAGTTCGGGTACTATCTTCTTTTCCCCGCGCTGCTCTTCTCGACCTTAGCCGAGGCGGACTTCACCGGAATAAAGGCCGACGCAACGGCGATTGCGACCATTGGCAGCGTTACGGCGATGTCGGCCGTACTCCTTCTGATCTGGCCGCTCCTGCGCGGTCGCCAGATCTCCGGCGCTGCCTTCACCTCGATCTTTCAGACCGCGACGCGCTGGAACGCCTTCATCGCGCTCGCCGTTGCGCAAAAGCTCTACGGTGCGATCGGTCTCAGCCTGACTGCGCTGGTGATGACGCTGATCATCATCCCGATCAATTTCTACAATGTCGCTGTGCTTGTTTGGTTCGGCGGCGGCGGTCGCGGTCTCGGGTTCTTCTTTCTGAAGATCATCACCAATCCTTTGATCATTTCGTCGGCGCTTGGGATATTGCTCAACATCACCGGTATCGAACTCTATGCACCGGTGATGACGGCCATCGACATGCTGGCGACGGCCTCGCTCAGCCTCGGCCTGATCATGGTTGGCGCCGGTCTCAGGATCGCCGACGCATTGAGACCGAGCGGCGCCGCGATGCTGGCAGTCGCGCTCAAGCTGATCGTCATGCCGGCTTTCATGGTCGGAGCCGGTGCGCTGCTCGGCATCCGCGGTGATGCGCTGCTGGTGATAGCCCTGGGAGCTGCCGTGCCGACAGCCATGAACGGCTATCTTCTCGCCAAGCAGATGGGGGGAGATGCAGAACTCTATGCCGCGGTCGCGACGATTCAGACGGCGGTATCCTTCTTTACGATACCGCTTGTCCTTTCCGCCACCGGCTATGTCGCTGCCGGATAGAGCAGATCGAGCACGTAGGCGGAATCGAAGCGCGAATCGAGCATGCCGTAGGTCGAGCGCCAGCCTGCCGCGAGGCGCGACTCGAGGAACGCGTCGGCGATACGCCCCGCGCCGAGCCGGTAGAGTTCGGCAGCCGCGGCGGCGAGCGCAAGCTGCTCGACCAGCATCCGGGCGGCACCTTCGTCGCGTTCGCAGAGCGACATGGCCGCGCGCAGAACGTCGATCGTCTTTCGGCCAGCGGGGCCGAGATCGCGGCTGAAGATGCCGAAGAGCTGTTCGAACAGCTCCTTGCGACGCCCGAGCACGCGCAGCACGTCGAGCGCCATAACGTTGCCGGATCCCTCCCAGATGGCGTTGACCGGCGCCTCGCGATAATGCCGGGCGAGCGCGCGCTCCTCGACATAGCCGTTGCCGCCGAGGCATTCCATCGCCTCATAGATCAGGCCGGGGGCGATCTTGCAGCACCAGTATTTGGCGACCGGCGTCATGATGCGGGCATAGGCGGCATCGTCGGCGCTGCCATGGGCCTTGTCGAAGGCATCGGCAAGACGGAACGACAGCGCGCTCGCCGCCGCGACGTCGAGCGCCATGTCTGCCAGAACCCGTGTCATCATCGGCTGGCTGATCAGCGCCTTGCCAAAGACCTTGCGGCCGCGGGTGTGGTGAACAGCTTCGGCGAGCGAGGCGCGCATCATGCCGGCGGAAGCGAGCGCGCAGTCAAGCCGCGTCAATGTCACCATATCGAGAATGGTGCGGATACCGGCGTCGGGCGTTCCGAGCACGAAACCGAACGTGTCGGAAAACTCCACCTCCGACGAAGCATTGGAGCGATTGCCGAGCTTGTCCTTCAGGCGCTGGAAGCGCAGTCCGTTGGCGGAACCGTCCTCGAGCAGCCGCGGCACCAGGAAGCAGCCGAGCCCATCGCGCGTCTGCGCGAGCATCACGAAAGCATCGCTCATCGGCGCCGACATGAACCACTTGTGGCCGTTGAGACGGTAGATGCCCTCCCCGACGCGCTCTGCAGTCGAGGTGTTGGCGCGGACATCGGTGCCGCCCTGCTTCTCCGTCATGCCCATGCCGATGGTGACGGCGCTTTTCTGCATCCATGGGCGGTTGGAGGAATCATATTTGCGTGAGAGGATCTTTGGCGCCCATTCCTTCTGGACCGCCGGAGACGCGGTGATGGCGGCAACCGACGCACTGGTCATCGTCAGTGGGCAGAGATGACCGCATTCGAGCTGTGCCGTCAGGTAGAAGCGGATCGCCCTCGCCTTGTGCGAGCGGTCTCTTTCATCCGCCAGGTTCTCCCAGGCGGAAGAATGCAGACCCGTCGTCATCGACCGGCGCATCAGCGCGTGCCAAGCCGGATGGAACTCGACGACGTCGAGGCGCTCACCGCGAGGGCCGTGGGTCTTCAGCTTCGGCACGCCCTCATTGGCCATGCGCGCCAGTTCCTGCGCTTCCGGCGAGGTGACGTAACGGCCGAGCACGTCGAATTCGTCACGCAACGTCTTCGGCATGCTCGACGTTATATCGACGACGAGAGGATCGGAGCGATAGGCGTTGACACCGGACCAGGGTTTTGGCTGGTTCAGCTCGGCGAGTTTCTGTTCAGTCCGGTTCATCTGATTCATGGGCCGGTTCTAGCGCAAGTTTCGCAGGCGCGAAACAGGCGCGCCTTGAGGCCCACGCAAGTTTTCTGCGGAAGGGGTGGTGCGCCGCTTGCCCGACCCCTGACCACGCTTTATAGAGCGAGCCAAATTAGAGAGTGCAAGGGCGGCTCATGATCACTTTCCCGCATCGCCACCTGCTCGGCATCAAGGGCCTCACGGAACAGGATATCACGCTCCTGCTCGATCGCGCCGACGAAGCCGTCAAGATCTCCCGGCAGAGGGAGAAGAAAACCTCTTCGCTGCGTGGGCTGACGCAGATCAATCTCTTCTTCGAAGCGTCGACCCGGACGCAGTCCTCGTTCGAACTGGCGGGCAAGCGTCTCGGCGCCGACGTCATGAACATGTCGGTCGTCAATTCCTCTGTGAAGAAGGGCGAAACCCTGATCGACACGGCGATGACGCTGAACGCGATGCATCCCGACGTGCTGGTCGTGCGCCACTCCTCGGCGGGCGCGGCGGCGTTGCTTGCCCAGAAAGTCTCCTGCTCGGTCGTCAATGCCGGCGACGGTCAGCATGAGCACCCGACCCAGGCGCTCCTCGACGCGCTGACGATCCGCCGTGCCAAGGGCAAGCTCTCGCGGATCATCGTCGCGATCTGCGGCGACGTCCTGCATTCGCGGGTCGCCCGATCCAACATTCTGCTGCTCAACCAGATGGGAGCGCGCGTGCGCGTCGTCGCACCGGCGACACTGCTTCCCGCCGGCATCGCGCAGATGGGCGTCGAGGTCTATCACTCCATGGCGGAAGGGCTGAAGGACGCGGATGTCGTCATGATGCTGCGGCTGCAGCGCGAGCGCATGGCCGGCTCCTTCGTGCCCTCCGTGCGCGAATATTTCCACTACTACGGCCTCGACGCCGACAAGCTGAAAGCGGCCAAGGACGATGCGCTGGTGATGCACCCGGGCCCGATGAACCGCGGCGTCGAGATCGCCTCCGAAATCGCCGACGGTCCGCAGAGCGTCATCGAACAGCAGGTCGAGATGGGCGTTGCCGTGCGCATGGCCGTGATGGAAACGCTTCTCCTTTCGCAGAACCAGGGGCCGCGCCTATGACCAGACCACTCGTTCTGAAAAACCTGCGCATTGTCGATCCTTCACGGGCCCTCGACGAAACGGGCACTATCATCGTCGGCAGCGACGGCCGCATCCTTGCAGCCGGTAGCGATGCCCAGAACCAGGGCGCGCCGCACGGCGCCTTCGTCAAGGACTGTGCCGGCCTTACCGCAGTCCCCGGCCTCATCGATGCGCGTGTCTTCGTCGGCGAACCTGGAAGCGAGCATCGCGAGACGATCGAGTCGGCCTCCCGGGCCGCAGCAGCAGGTGGCGTCACCTCGTTCATCGCCATGCCGGACACAGATCCGGTCATCGACGAGATCGCCCTCGTCGAGTTCGTGCAGAAGACCGCACGCGACAAGGCGCTTGTCAACATCCACCCGGCTGCAGCGCTCACCAAGGGGCTGCTGGGGGAAGAGATGACCGAAATCGGGCTGCTTCGCGACGCGGGCGCCGTCTGCTTCACCAACGGCCGGCAACCGGTTCACGACACGCTGGTTCTGCGCCGCGCGATGACCTACGCGCGGGAATTCGGCGCGGTCGTCGCGCTTGAGGCCCGCGACAAATATCTTGGCGCCAACGGCGTCATGAACGAGGGGCTGCTCGCCAGCTGGCTCGGCCTCCCGGGCGTGCCGCGCGAAGCGGAAATCATTCCGCTCGAACGCGACCTTCGCATCGCCGGACTGACCAAAGCCGCCTACCACGCCGCCGAGATTTCCGTGCCGGAGTCGGCAGACGCCGTGCGCGTCGCGCGCGACCGCGGCACCAACGTCACCTGCGGCATCTCGATCAATCATCTGACGCTGAACGAAAACGATATCGGCGAATATCGGACCTTCTTCAAATTGTCGCCTCCGCTCCGCGGCGAAGACGATCGCGTCGCGATGGCCGAGGCACTTGCAAACGGCACGATCGACATCATCGTATCGTCGCATGATCCGCAGGATGTCGACACCAAGCGCCTGCCCTTCTCCGACGCCGCCGATGGCGCGATCGGTCTCGAAACACTGGCAGCAGCGGCGCTTCGCCTCTACCACGGCGGCGAGGTTCCGCTGATGCGGCTGATCGATGCGATGTCCACCCGCCCGGCCGCGATCTTCGGCCTCGACGCAGGCACGCTGAAGCCGGGCGCGAAAGCCGACATCACCGTTCTCGACCTCGAGGAACCGTGGGTTCTCTACGAGAAAGCGCTGGTTTCGCGCTCGAAGAACACGCCTTTTGAAAATGCCCGCTTTACCGGACGGGTCGTCCAAACTTATGTTGCGGGCAAGCTGGTGCATTCAGCGTAAACCGGAGCTGTTAGGCGGGGGAGGAACCGGTGGAGATATTTTCCTGGCAGCTCGGGCTGCCCGCGACGCTCGCATGTCTCGTCTTCGGGTATCTTCTGGGGTCGATCCCCTTTGGCCTCGTTCTCACCCGCATGGCAGGCCTCGGTGATGTCCGCAACATAGGCTCGGGCAACATCGGCGCAACGAACGTACTTCGAACCGGCAACAAGAAGCTTGCCGCGGCAACTCTCCTCCTCGATGCGCTCAAGGGCACGGCAGCTGCCGTTATCGCCTCTCTTTGGGGCGTCGAAGCTGGCCTTGCCGCCGGCCTTGCCGCTTTCCTAGGACATCTCTATCCGGCCTGGCTCTCGTTCAAGGGCGGCAAGGGCGTCGCGACCTATATCGGCGTGCTGCTGGGCCTTGCACCGGTGATGGTGCTCGTCTTCGGTGCAATCTGGCTCACCGTGGCCAAGATCACGCGTTACTCGTCGCTGAGCGCCCTCACTGCGACCGTCATCACGCCAGTTGCGCTCTATGCGACCGGATACGGAAAAGTGGCGCTGCTGTTCGCAATCATGACCGTCATCACCTGGATCAAGCATCGCGCCAACATCCAGCGGCTGCTCAGCGGCACGGAAAGCCGGATCGGGGAAAAGGGATAATGTTGAACGTCAGCGCCCAACGAACAGGAATCGCGCTGACGGAACGGCAGAGAATCGCCTGGCTGCGGCTGATTCGCAGCGACAATGTCGGTCCCGCCACCTTCCGGGACCTGATCAATCAATTCGGCACGGCAGAGGCGGCGCTTGACGCGCTGCCCGACCTTTCCCGGCGCGGCGGCTCCGATCGAACACTTCGCATTGCGACGGTCGCGGATGCGGAACGAGAACTCGAGGCGGCGCGCCGGTTCGGCGCCGTCTTCGTCGGAATTGGCGAACCGGACTATCCGCCGGCATTGAGGGAGATCGATGGCGCTCCGCCGCTTCTTGCCATGAAGGGTAACATCCGGGCTGCGACGCGCCCTTCCCTCGGCATTGTCGGTTCGCGCAATGCGTCCGTGAGCGGAGCGAAGTTCGCCGCCATGATCGCGCGCGATGCCGGGGCAGCGGGCTATGTCATCACCTCGGGGCTCGCGCGTGGAATCGATACCGCCGCCCATCGCGCAAGCGTCCGGACCGGCACGATCGCGGCACTTGCCGGCGGCCTCGACCAGCCCTATCCACCGGAGAATATCGGGCTGTTGCAGGAGATGACATCCGGCGAAGGATTGGCGATCAGTGAAATGCCCTTCGGCTGGGAACCCCGGGCGCGCGACTTTCCGCGGCGAAACCGGCTCATCGCCGGCGTCAGCCTTGGCGTTACCATCGTCGAGGCGGCCCATCGGTCCGGTTCGCTGATCACCGCCCGTTATGCCGCCGACTTCGGCAGGCTGGTCTTCGCCGTTCCGGGATCGCCACTCGACCCGCGCTGCCACGGCACGAACGATCTCCTGAAACAGGGCGCTACCGTCACGACCTCCTCAGCCGATGTTCTGGAGGCGCTGGCGCCGCTCACGCGAGACGACCTCCTCACGCGTCTTGACGTCAAGGAGCCGACAATCGAAAACACGCGGGCAGCACCTGCGGCACCGGATGACAGCGAGCGCAACCGCATCATCGAGGCGCTCGGGCCGACGCCGGTTGAGATCGATGATATCATCCGCCACACCGCGCTCTCGGCCTCGCAGGTTCACCTCGTGCTTCTGGAACTGGATCTCGCGGGCCAGCTCTGCCGGCATGGGGCAAACCTGGTGTCTCTTGTCCCCAAAGACTGACCCGCCAGTACAGGCTCGCGCACCGTCGAAATACACGCAGACCTGCAGAAAGAAACGACCTTTGGTTGAGAAAACTCGGAATTTGCCGTTTGGTTGCAGTCTGTGGCGATATTGCTATTTTCAATGAAACCCCTTGACCGCGCCCGAATCCCTGTCCATTTCGTGGCGTCAATATCCGGCGCGCCGCATTTGCGCTCTGCCAAAAGAGATTGTCTCAGAGAATGACGATGAATGTTGTAGTGGTGGAATCGCCTTCCAAGGCCAAGACGATCAACAAGTACCTGGGCCCAGGCTACAAGGTGCTTGCTTCGTTCGGCCACGTGCGGGACTTGCCGGCCAAGGATGGATCGGTGCGCCCGGACGAAGACTTCGAGATGTCCTGGGAGGTCGACGGCGCTTCAGCGAAACGCATGAAGGATATCGCCGACGCCGTGAAATCGTCGGACGGGCTGATTCTCGCAACCGACCCGGACCGCGAAGGTGAGGCAATCTCCTGGCATGTGCTGGACCTTCTCAAGAAGAAGAAGGTGATCGGCGACAAGCCGGTCAGCCGCGTCGTCTTCAATGCGATCACAAAAAAGGCCGTGCTCGATGCAATGGCCGAGCCTCGTGCTATCGACATTTCGCTGGTCGATGCTTACCTCGCCAGGCGCGCCCTCGACTATCTTGTCGGCTTCAATCTTTCCCCGGTCCTCTGGCGCAAGTTGCCGGGCGCGCGCTCGGCCGGCCGTGTGCAATCGGTGGCGCTGCGTCTCGTCTGCGATCGCGAGGCCGAAATCGAGCGCTTCGTCACCGAGGAATACTGGAATCTCTCGGCGCTCCTGAAGACGCCGCGCGGCGACGAATTCGAAGCACGTCTCGTCTCGGCCGACGGCAAGCGGCTGCAGCCCAAAGCGATCGGCAATGGCGACGAGGCCAACCGGCTGAAGGCCCTGCTCGATGGCGCGAGCTATGTGGTCGAGAGTGTCGAAGCAAAGCCGGTCAAGCGCAATCCGGGGCCGCCCTTCACCACCTCGACTTTGCAGCAGGCAGCCTCTTCCAAGCTTGGCTTCTCAGCCTCGCGTACCATGCAGGTGGCGCAGAAGCTTTACGAGGGCGTCGACATCGGCGGAGAGACCGTCGGTCTCATCACCTATATGCGTACCGACGGCGTGCAGATGGCGCCCGAGGCGATCGACGCTGCGCGTCTGGCGATCGGCAGCCAGTTCGGTGACCGGTATCTGCCGGAGAAACCCCGCTTCTACTCCACCAAGGCGAAAAACGCCCAGGAAGCGCACGAGGCCATCCGCCCGACGGATTTCAACCGTGTACCCGACCAGGTGCGCCGCTTCCTCGACGGCGACATGCTCAAACTTTACGATCTCGTCTGGAAGCGCGGCATCGCGAGCCAGATGGCTTCGGCCGAAATCGAGCGGACGACTGCCGAGATCATCGCCGACAATGCCGGCGAGAGGGCTGGTCTCAGGGCCACCGGTTCAGTGATCCGTTTCGACGGCTTCATCGCCGCCTACACGGACATGAAGGAAGACGGCGAGCAGCCCGATGACGGCGACGAGGACGGCCGGCTGCCGGAAATCAACGCGCGGGAGAGCCTCGCCAAGCAGAAGATCAATGCCACCCAGCACTTCACCGAGCCGCCGCCGCGCTACTCGGAAGCGACGCTGATCAAGAAGATGGAAGAACTCGGCATCGGCCGTCCTTCGACCTATGCCGCAACCGTTACGACGCTCCTCGACCGGGACTATGTGACGACCGACAAGCGCAAGCTGGTGCCCCAGGCCAAGGGCCGCCTCGTGACAGCCTTCCTGGAAAGCTTCTTCACGCGCTATGTGGAATATGATTTCACCGCGTCTCTGGAGGAGAAGCTCGATCAGATTTCCGCCGGCGACCTCAACTGGAAGGACGTCCTGCGCGAGTTCTGGAAGGATTTCTTCTCTCAGATCGAGGATACCAAGGAACTGCGCGTCACCAACGTGCTCGATGCCCTCAACGAGGAACTGGCGCCGCTCGTGTTCCCGAAGCGAGAGGACGGCGGCGATCCGCGCATCTGCCAGGTCTGCGGGACCGGAAAACTCTCGCTGAAACTCGGGAAATACGGTGCGTTCGTCGGCTGCTCCAATTACCCGGAATGCAACTACACGCGCCAGCTCTCCTCCGAAAGCAATGGCGACGCGGAAGCGTCGGTGTCTAACGAGCCGCTGAGCCTCGGCAAGGATCCGCATACCGGGGAGGAAGTCACGTTGCGCAGCGGGCGTTTCGGACCCTATGTCCAGCGTGGTGAAGGCAAGGACGCAAAGCGCTCCAGCCTGCCCAAGGGCTGGACACCGGCATCGATCGACCATGAAAAGGCCATTGCGCTGTTGTCACTGCCGCGCGACATCGGCGCGCATCCGGAAACCGGCAAGATGATCTCCACCGGCCTCGGCCGCTACGGACCCTTCGTGCTGCACAACGGCATCTACGCCAATCTGGATTCGATCGAGGATGTATTCGCGATCGGGCTTAACCGCGCGGTTTCGGTGCTCGCGGACAAGCAGTCGAAGGGCGCCAACGGCTCCCGCGGACGTACCGCGGCCACGGCGCTCAAGGAGCTCGGAGAACACCCGAACGGCGGCTCGATTACGGTGCGCGACGGGCGGTTCGGTCCCTATGTAAACTGGGGCAAGGTCAACGCCACGCTGCCGAAGGGCAAGGATCCGCAATCCGTGACCGTCGAAGAGGCGCTGGCGCTCATTGCCGAACGCGCCGCCAAGGGCGGCACGACGAAAGGCAAGGCGCCCAAAGCGAAGTCAACGACGGTAAAGGCCGCCAAGACTGCTACGAACGGCGCGGCAAAGACCGCCAAGCCAAAGACCGCCGCCAAGGCGAAATCGAAAGCGGCCGCGAAGGCCAAGAAGGACTGACGTTGACCAGAATCCCGCGCGACCCGACCGCACGGCCCGGAAAGGGCGCAGGCAAGAAGAACGGCCGCGCGGCCAAGACGACACCTGCCGCCGAACGGGAAACGATCATTCACGGCGCGGTTCCGCCGCGCGATGTGCTGATGCGTTTCATCGCCGAGAACCCGCAGCAGGCCTCGAAGCGGGAAATCGCCAAGGCCTTCGGCCTGAAAGGAGAGGCACGTGTCGAACTGAAGGCACTGCTGCGCTCGCTGGAAGAGGATGGACTGGTCGAAAAGAAGCGCAAATCGCTCGTCCGTCCGGGTGCCCTGCCGCCCGTCACCGTCCTCGATATCACGATACGCGACATCGATGGCGAATTGATCGGCCGGCCGGCGGAGTGGCTGGATGACGACGGCGTCGCGCCCGCGGTTCTTATCAAGCAATCCGCTGTCGGCAAGGCAAAAGGCAAGGCGCCCGTCGGCGGTCTCGGCGACCGGGTATTGGCGAAGATATTTCCCTCGAAGGACCGCGGCGGTCCCGCCTATACGGCGCGCATCATCAAGGTCCTCGACAAGCGCAAGGACGCGGTCCTCGGCGTCTTTCGCCCGACTCATGGCGGCGGTGGGCGGCTGATGCCGATCGACAAGCGCGGCGAAGAAATCCTGGTTGACCCGGATTTCACCGGTAACGCTCAGGACGGCGATCTGGTGGAGGTGCATCTAGCCCGCCTCGGGCGGTATGGACTGCCCCGCGCCCAGGTGCAGAACGTTATCGGCTCCGTTGCGTCGGAGAAGGCAATCTCGATGATCGCCATCCATGCGCATGGAATTCCCCACGTCTTTCCCGAGCGCGTGCTGAACGAGGCCGAGGCAGCACGCCCGGCGACGATGGAACACCGCGAGGACTGGCGCTCGTTGCCACTGATCACCATCGATCCGGCCGACGCCAAGGACCATGACGACGCCGTCTACGCGGAGCCCGATCCCTCGCCCGACAATCCGGGCGGCGTGATCGTCACCGTCGCGATTGCCGATGTCTCCTGGTATGTCCAGCCGAAGTCCGCTCTCGACCTCGAAGCGTTGAAGCGCGGGAACTCGGTCTATTTTCCCGACCGGGTCGTGCCAATGCTGCCCGAGCGCATTTCCAATGATCTATGTTCGCTGAAGGAAGGCGTCGACCGTCCCGCGCTCGCTGTCCGGATGCGCTTCTCGAAAGAGGGTCGCAAGGCCGGACACACGTTCCACCGAATCATGATGCGCAGCGCCGCCAAGCTTTCCTACAGCCAAGCCCAGGCCGCGATCGACGGGGCGCCGGACGACAAGACCGGATCGATCCTGGAAACGATCCTCAAGCCGCTCTGGGAGGCTTACCGCACGCTCACGCGCGGACGCGACCGGCGTCAGCCGCTTGAGCTCAACATGCCGGAGCGCAAGATCATCTTGAAACCCGACGGCACAGTCGACCGCGTCTTCGTGCCGGAACGCCTCGACGCGCACAGGTTGATCGAGGAAATGATGATCCAGGCCAATGTCGCCGCGGCAGAGACGCTGGAGCAGAAGAAGCAGGCGCTTATCTATCGCGTTCATGATCAGCCGTCGCTTGCAAAACAGGAGACGCTTCGCGAATTCCTGGCGACGCTCGACATCTCGCTCGTCAAGGGCGGCAACATGCGTTCCAACCACTTCAACGGGGTACTCTCCAAGGCAGAGGGCAAACCTTACGAGACCATGGTCAACGAAATGGTGCTGCGTTCGCAAAGCCAGGCGATCTACAGCCCGGAAAACATCGGCCATTTCGGCTTGAACCTGATGAAGTATGCCCACTTCACCTCTCCCATCCGCCGCTATGCCGATCTGGTCGTGCATCGCGCCCTGGTCACCGCGCTCGGCCTCGGCGCGGGCGGCACGACGCCGCAAGAGGAAGGTGCGCTCGACGATATCGCCGCCGAGATTTCCACCTTCGAGCGGCGCGCGATGGCGGCCGAGCGCGATACGATCGATCGGTTGATCGCGCATCACCTGCACGGACGCATCGGCGAGGAATTCGACGGGCGCGTCTCCGGCGTCACCAAGGCGGGACTTTTTGTCACCCTACCTGCCTATGGTGCCGACGGCTTTATCCCTATATCTACGCTCGGACGCGACTATTACATCTATGACGAGGCCCACCAGGCCCTGTCCGGCGAAAAGTCGGGGCTCGGCTATCGTCTTGGAGATCCGGTACGCGTCAAACTGGAAGAGGCCGTGCCGCTCGCCGGTGCGCTCCGCTTCGAGATGTTGAGCGAAGGGCGAAAGATGCCGACCGCAACACGCTCCTTCCATAAGGCCGGTCGCCGCGACCGACCGGGCGCAGGCAAGCGACCGGGAACGCGGGCACCGCGAGGCAGGCGATAGCCGACAGGACTGCGGAGTCGGGGCAAGAAGGATATCGATATGAAGACATCGGCCACCGAAGAGCTCCATCTCGCGGAAATGGAGGACGGAGACCGTCCCGTCATGCGCTCGATCAAGCGCGGTTTCCTCGGCCGGTGCCCTGCCTGTGGCGATGCGCGCCTGTTCCGGGCCTTCATCAAGTCTGTCGATGCCTGTGCTGCGTGCGGCGAGCGCATGGACCATCATCGCGCCGATGACTTCCCGCCCTATATCGTCGTCACGATCGTCGGCCACGCCGTGCTCGCAGGCTACATGATGACTGACCTCGTGCTCCCGCTTTCGACCTGGCGGCATCTGGCGATCTGGGCACCGGTCACGCTTGCCAGTTCCGTTGCGCTGCTGCAGCCGGTAAAGGGTGCCGTCATCGGACTGCAATGGGCTCTCAAAATGCATGGGTTCGGCGGCAAGGAGGATGGCCCGGAAGACGTGCTTCCGGCGCGAGACGCCTCGGCATGACGCCGGAGCGCCGTAGCGGCAGCGCAGCTTCGCCGCAGTCCGAATCCCCCAGAGGCAGGCCCGTAAGACCGCGGGACGCCGCTTCCATCATGATCCTAGACCGGTCAGGCGCGCGCGTTCATGTGCTCATGGGAAAGCGCCACAGCGCCCATGCCTTCATGCCGGACGTCTATGTCTTCCCCGGCGGCCGGCGCGATCCCTCCGACCATCGGCTGGCTTTTGCGGGCGATCTCCATCCGGCCGTTCTGCAATCGCTAAAGTCGGTCGAAGGGCGACCGCTGACCGAAGCCCGGGCGCGGGCGCTCGCTCTGGCCGCCGTGAGGGAGCTTTACGAAGAGGCCGGCGTCCGCGTCGGCAAGCCAAACCTCAAGCCGAACGCCGGCCTTCCCTTCCTTCCCGATCTTGCAAACTTACGCTATATGGCTCGGGCCATCACTCCTCCGGGACACTCGAGGCGGTTCGACACACGTTTCTTCGCGGTTTTCGCGGATGAGGCCTACATCGACGCTTCGCTGATTCTGGAAAGCCGGGAGCTTCAGGACTTGCAGTGGATCGACGTGAACGACCTTCCGCCCCTCCAGATACCGGAGATCACCGTCACGATCCTTGCGGACCTGAGGAGCAGCCTCGAATCGGATCCCTCCCTTCCTCGTGAAAGGTCGGTGCCGTTTTACTTCATGCGCCGTGGGCGCTTTGTCCGCACGCTCCTCTAAGGGTTCTTTTCGAATGTCAAAGCCGCCGTCCGGTACGCCTGCACCGGTTGACGAAATTCACTGGCTTTCGCTGATTGCGGCCGTAGCCGCAATCACGGCGGTCGGCATTGCCATCGGCCTGGGCCTCCCGCTGCTCAGCATCATCATGGAGAAGCGCGGAATCCCCTCGACACTGATCGGGCTCAACTCGGCAATGGCCGGCTTCGCCTCCATGGCGGCCGCCCCGTTCACGACGAAGTTCGCGCACCGTCACGGTGTCGCTCCGACAATGCTCCTGGCGATATTGTTTGCCGCGGTGAGCGCGCTCGGCTTTTACTACATCACGAATTTCTGGCTGTGGTTTCCCTTGCGTGTCGTCTTCCACGGCGCGATCACCGTGCTTTTCATCCTCTCGGAATTCTGGATCAATGCCACGGCACCGCCCAACCGGCGCGGGTTCGTGCTCGGGATCTACGGTACCGTGCTTTCGCTCGGTTTTGCGAGCGGTCCCCTGCTCTTTTCGATCCTCGGCAGCGAGGGGATATTGCCCTTCGCCGTCGGTGCCGGCGTGATCCTGCTTGCGGCCATACCGATCTTTCTGGCGCGCAACGAAAGCCCCGTTCTCGGCGAGAAACCCGAGCGCCATTTCATGCGCTATGTGTTCCTCGTGCCCACGGCAACCGCCGCGGTCTTCATTTTTGGCGCCGTCGAATCGGGCGGTCTCTCGTTGTTCCCGATTTTCGGCACGCGGGCTGGCTTTACCGAATCGCAGGCAGCGCTGCTGCTGACGGTCATGGGAGTCGGGAACTTCATCTTCCAGATCCCGCTCGGGATGTTGTCCGACCGCGTGAAAGATCGCCGCACGCTCCTATCCGCGATGACGGTGATTGGCCTCATCGGCGCCCTCTGTCTCCCAATGCTGGTCGAAAGCTGGGTCCTGATGGCCCTTGTGCTGTTGTTCTGGGGCGGATGCGTTTCCGGCCTCTACACAGTCGGGCTGAGCCACCTGGGTTCTCGGCTTCAGGGCGCCGACCTCGCTGCGGCCAATGCGGCCTTTGTTTTCTCCTACGCCGTCGGCACCGTTGCGGGTCCGCAGGTGATCGGCGCCGCAATGGACGTTACCGGCAACGACGGTTTCGCCTGGGCGATCGCAGCATTCTTCGGGCTTTATGTTGCGCTTTCGGTGGCTCGGATCGTTTTGAAACCAAAACGGCCTTGACTTTTCGGTCGCGATTTGTAGTTTCGCGCCAACCTTGTCCGTGGCCCGCAACCGGTTGTCCACGGCTTTCATTTTTATAAAGGCAGGACGACCATGGCGAAAGCTACCACCATCAAGATCAAGCTGCTGTCGACAGCCGACACGGGTTTCTTTTACGTCACGACCAAGAACAGCCGTACGATGACGGAAAAGATGACGAAGACCAAATACGACCCGGTCGCGAAGAAGCACGTCGAATTCAAGGAAACGAAGATCAAGTAAGATCAGAGTTCCAGTCTGTTTTAAGGCGCCGGACCGCGAGGTCCGGCGCTTTTTCTTTTGCCTTGTTGTCTTCGACGACGGCCCAATGGTGCGCTGTTCCCGACGCCGGACAGCTCTATCTAGCTGAACTGGAACGAAAAACGCCGCCTCTTGCGAAGCGGCGTTTTGAATGGGGGTCGACTGGCTTCCGACTGCGGCACGAGGAATCCGCAAGCATCGAGAACCAGCCGACCGACCCCACGACCCAGGAGATGCGGCGGACCTGAGCATCATGGGGTAACCGATTGGTGATGGAAGTCACGCTTCCATGAGTATCAGCATTGCCTGAAAATAAAAAAAAATCAACGAATTCTTAATCGCCGGAGCAAGGTTGCTCGGCGTTTGGTTAATTCTGTCTCGTATTCGGACAATGCCGAATCTGCCGCTTATGGAAATGCTTTGCCCCAGCACCAGCGACGCAGCGGAGAATACAACTTTAAAGAAACTTAACAAGAGCCTGAAAAGAGCATTCTAATCGCGGTCGAGTGACCGCATTACTTGCTGCCCTCAAGGTTAGGCGGCCGCCGCCACCACCCTGTTGCGCCCGTTGTTTTTGGCTTGGTAGAGCGCCATGTCGGCGCGCTTCAACAAGGCTTCCGGCGTATCACCCTCGGCTCTCAGGCTGGAGATGCCAAGGGAGGCCGTGACGACGTGAACCGTATCGGCCTGAGGAATAGCGAATGCTCGGCTCTCAACCATCAGACGAAGGCGTTCGGCGACGATTGCCGCCATTTCCGGGGTTGTGTCCGGCATGACGATCACGAATTCCTCGCCGCCAAACCGGCACGCGAGATCCGCACCCCGGACAGTCGCACGCACGCGGTCGGCAAATTCGCGCAGCACTTCGTCGCCCGCATCGTGGCCGTAGGTATCGTTGATGTGTTTGAACCGGTCGATATCAGTGATGCAGATGGAAAGCGGCCGACCGCGAGCGGCGGCCCGGTCCATCAGCAGCTTGAGATGATTGTCCAGGTAACGCCGATTATGCAGGCCCGTGAGATCGTCTGTGATTGCCAGTTCGATCGTCTGCTGGACGCTCGCCCGCAGCCGGTCATTGCAATGTTTGCGGCGGATCTGCGTCAGCGAGCGAGCGACAAGCTCATTGGGATCAACGGGGCGCATGACATAGTCTGTGACGCCAAGTTCGAGCGCCCGAACGACCATCTCGTCACGCCCCTGCTCCGTGACCAGCAGGATCGGTATGAAGCGTGTGCGCTCCAGCGAACGCAATTGCGAGCACAAGCGCAGCGGATCGTAGTCGTCAAAGTTGGCGTTGACGATGACGAGATCAAAATTGCTTTCGGCTGCCTCGAACAAGGCCGCGTGAGGATCCGAAATGACCGAGACGTCGGCGATCGGTTTCAGCGCCCGCAGAAGCCGCTCCTGCGACGAGGCGCGCGCGTCGACTAGGAGAATGTGACCCGGCTCATCCGGGCGATCTGGGCGCGCAAGGTCCTGCAGACCGATCGTATGTGCCGTTTGCGCGCGAAGGCGTAATTCATCGCTGACATTCTTCAGCCGTACCAGGCTTTTGACCCGCGACATCAGTTGCAGATCGTTGACCGGTTTGGTGAGGAAGTCGTCGGCACCGGCCTTCAGTCCACGCACCCGATCGGACGGCTGGTCGAGCGCCGTTACCATTACCACTGGAATATGTGCGGTCCGGCCGTTCGCCTTCAGCCTCTCGCAAACCTCGAACCCATCCATGCCCGGCATCATGATATCGAGCAGCACCAGGTCTACGGGCGTCTTTTCGCAGATCGCCAAGGCAGATTGCCCGTCCCCTGCCGTCAGGACGTCGAAATATTCAGCCAGCAGCCGCGCCTCGAGGAGCTTCACGTTGGCTGGTACGTCATCGACGACGAGGATACGTGCTGTCATCTCAAGTTTCCCGCCACTCAGGCATCGCCAAGATAGGTCTTGATTGTTTCGATGAATTTCGGAACCGAAATCGGTTTGGAGACGTAGGCTTCGCAACCACCCTGGCGAATACGCTCCTCGTCGCCCTTCATGGCGAATGCGGTTACGGCAATGACCGGAATGACGTGCAGCTCATCGTCCTCCTTGAGCCACTTCGTGACTTCCAAGCCGGAAACCTCGGGCAATTGGATGTCCATCAGGATCAGATCGGGCCGGTGCTTGCGCGCAAGCTCGAGCGCCTCCATGCCGTTCCGCGTCTGGATCGTCTGATAGCCAGAAGCCTCAATCAGGTCGCGGAAGAGCTTCATATTCAGCTCGTTGTCCTCAACAATCATCACCTGTTTGGGCATGTCGATACCTTGCTGTCCGCCGCCGCCTTGCAAGTCCATGAGATCACGTTGTGATCGATTCTAATAAGTGAGAGCGGGATGCGAGCGGAAAACCGCAAACACTTTTCCTCATCCCGCTCTAGACATATAAGTTGCACAATCAACGACTCGGCCCATTTCTTCAGTCGCGAGGCTAGCGCTATTTGGTTGAAAAATAGGTAATTCCGGGCGCAAGATGACGAGAGATTCGACACCATGAAGAGCGCTGACGAAACGGCAATCGCCATCCTCGCCTGGCTCGCAGACGAACCGGAGCTTCTGTCCCGTTTCCTCGCCCTGACCGGCACCGACCCCGGTTCACTGCGCACGGCAATCGGCGAGCCGGGCTTTATGGGCGGCTTGGTCGCTTTCCTGATGGACCACGAACCGACGCTAATGGCTTTCTGCGCAGCGACGCAAACGCGGCCGGAAGAAGTGGTCCGGGCACACCAGCTTCTCTCCGGTGCGTCGGATCTCGAGGATAGCTGAGCATGGCCGCCGACCGACCCGACGACGTCGTTCGTCTGGGGCACAGACCCCTGATCGTCAGCGATATCGATGAAGTCGTCCTTGAATTCCTGACACCGTTCAAACTCTTCCTCGAAAGCCGTCAGCACAGGCTGTTGCCCAGTTCTTTCCGCCTGACCGGCAACATCGTCGATCTGGAAAACGGCGAAGCAGCGAGCGAGGCCACTGTGAGGGCGCTGCTCGACGCCTTTTACGATGCGCAGGAGCAGTGGCAGACGCCGGCCACGCTGGTGGTCAACACGCTTGCGGAACTCTCCGCCGAGGCGGATATCGTGTTTCTGACCGCGATGCCACCGCGGCACGCGGCCAAGCGGCGTGCACTGCTCGATGCCCTCGGCCTCCCCTACCCGCTGCTCGCCTCCGAGGAACCAAAGGGCCCGCTTGTAAAGCACCTGCACGGCGACCGGGAACTCCCTATCGTCTTCATCGACGACATCCTGCGCAATCTTCACTCGGTAAGGGATCACGCCCCTTCCTGCCTTCTCATAAACCTGATGGCGAACGCCGAATTTCGCGCTCTCGCCCCTGTACCAGACGCAAGCATCCATGCCGTTACGGATTGGGCGGAGGCTGCGCGGCTGGTCCGCTTTCATTTCGGACTTCCGACGGCGCAGAACTGACCTGGCGCAGCATCTCGATCGGTTCTGTCGGCGCGCCGCTCGTTCGCCGATCGCCACGATCGCCAAATTCAATGCGTAGGTGGTGCCAGTTATTGCACTCATCGGCTCAGATCCAGTCGCATCAGCGGCCGGCCGTCCTTGCGCCGAGCGACCATCTCGAAGCCCGCAGCATTGAAGATCGCCGTCGAACCGATACAGAGCGTTACCGACTTCGGCTGCTTGGTATGGTCGATTGGGCACGCATCGAGATAGCATGCACCTCCCTTTCGCGCGTGATCGATCGCGGCTGCAAGCATGTGGTGGCTCAACCCCTTGCCGCGCAGCGGCGACAACAGGAAGAAGCAACTGACCGCCCAGACGCTTGCGTCTTCCGCCTCACGCTCTTCGAGCGGCCGCGAACACGTCCGCGGCGAATTGAACTGCGGCACGTCATGACGCGGCCCGACCTGAACCCAGGCTACCGGCTTTCCCTCTGAGTAGCCGAGGATACCCGGCGGCGGCCCTGCTTCGATTCGCGCGCGCATGAAGTCCTTTCGCTGGTCGATCGTCATGTTGCCGCGGATTGCATAAGGCAGGCGCAAGGCGACGCACCAGCAGCCGCAGAACGCTCCCTTCGGACCGAAGAGCGCCTCGAAATCCGGCCAGCGATTGGCCGTGACCGGCGCAAATTGCAGGGCGATATCCAAAGTAGCCTCCGAGTGCCGCCTTGAGACTCAGTAGCGTAGAGCGTAAAGTCGCCGCGTTCAACATTTGTTCCGGATATGCCCGACAGCGCTGCATCGATTCCTGGCTTCTGCCGAGACTGCTTCAGGGAACAAACCGTCGCGGTGCGGCGGTGCCTTTCCTGCGGCAGCCCGCGACTTCTTCGCCACCCCGAGCTCTTCAAGCTGACCTTGGCGCATATCGACTGCGATGCCTTCTACGCTTCGATCGAAAAGCGCGACGATCCGGAACTCGCCGATAAGCCAGTGATCATCGGAGGCGGCAAACGCGGGGTCGTTTCAACCGCTTGTTATATCGCCCGCATTCACGGCGTGCGCTCCGCCATGCCGATGTTCAAGGCGCTGGAAGCCTGTCCGCATGCGGTCGTGATCAAGCCGAACATGGAGAAATATTCCCGCGTCGGGCGCGAAGTACGATCGCTGATGCTGGAGTTGACGCCGCTTGTGCAGCCGCTTTCGATCGACGAAGCTTTTCTCGATCTCAGCGGCACCGAGCGGCTCCACCATGATCCCCCGGCCCGCACACTTGCCCGGTTTGCGGGGCGGGTAGAGCAGGAGATCGGCATCACCGTCTCGATCGGTCTGTCCTACTGCAAGTTCCTCGCCAAGGTTGCGTCCGACCTACAGAAGCCGCGCGGTTTCTCTGTTATCGGTCAGGCCGAGGCCGTGGACTTTCTGAAGGAGCGTCCGGTCACAATGATCTGGGGCGTCGGCAAGGCCTTTGCCGCGACGCTCGAACGGGACGGCATCCGCACCATCGGCCAGTTGCAGATGATGGAGGAGGCCGACCTGATGCGCCGCTACGGCACGATGGGCCAAAGGCTCTACCGCCTCTCGCGCGGCCAGGACGAGCGGATCGTGGAGACCGACGGGGAAGCCAAGAGCGTGTCGTCAGAAACCACGTTCAACGACGACCTCTCGCGCCCGGAGGAACTGGTCCCGCATCTGCGGCGGCTCAGCGAACAGGTGGCGTTGCGGCTGCGCAAAGCAGAGCTTGCCGGACAAACCGTCGTCCTCAAGCTCAAGACCGCCGACTTCAAGATTCGCACGCGTAACAGGCGGCTCGACAGCCCGACACGTCTGGCAGATCGTATCTTCCGCACCGGCCTCCAGCTTCTGGAAAAGGAAGTCGACGGAACGCGATACAGGCTAATCGGCATCGGCGTCAGCGACCTGTCCGATCCCGGTTTCGCCGATCCGCCGGATCTGGTGGATCCGGCAGCGACGAGGCGCGCGGCTGCCGAGGACGCCATCAACAAGCTGCGCGACAAGTTCGGCAAGACGACCGTCGAGACCGGCTACACTTTCAGCCACCGGCGTCGCGATCAGTAATGCGGTCGCCTACTGCATGTTTCCGTAAGTCGGAGCCGATTCACAAACGCGCAGCAATTCAAATTCCTACAGCGATCTTGTGCGCCTGAAAGATGCACGGCGCCGCTCGCAGTGATCGAATTCCTTAAATATTGGCGGATACGCTCGTTCGACAGTTCTTGCGTTGGAATGAGAGTATGGTTTTGCGTTTCACTCTCGGAGGCGGGTTCGCCCTCCTGCTGGCGTCGGCGTCGTCCGTCATTGCCGCCAGCGATGCACCGCTGCAGGTGATCGTCTCGACGCAGCAGCAATCGATCGTCGTCTATGACGGTAATACCGTCATCGCTACCTCGAAGGTATCGACCGGGAAAGCCGGCCATTCGACGCCCACGGGGATCTTCTCGATCCTCGAAAAGCGCCGCCACCACAAGTCCAACATCTATTCGAACGCGCCGATGCCGTTCATGCAGCGACTGACTTGGTCCGGAATTGCGCTCCATGGCTCGGGCCACGTACCGAAATACCCGGCCTCGCACGGTTGCGTGCGGTTGCCCAGCAAATTTGCGGCGAAACTGTTCAAGATGACCAGGCACGGAATGCACGTTCTGATATCTGATCGACAGGTGGTTCCTGCCGAGATTTCAAGCGACTCGCTTTTCCAACCGAACCAAACACTTGAGGAAAAGCCGGCTCCGCTTTCGGACGTTCCCCTGCGTCCGGCGCTCAGCCAGAAGGAGAACAATCCACTCGAAGTGGCAATGATCAAGACGGCCTCCGTGCCGACCGCTTCCGCCCAATCGCCGGCACCGATCCGCATCTTGATCACGCGGCGCAGCACCCGCGACACCGTCCGCGAGTTGCAGATGCTGCTAAACAGCCTCGGCTTTGATGCCGGCGTCCCGGATGGCTGGACCGGTCCCGCCACGTCTGACGCCGTGCGCGCCTTCCAGTCTGCCGAAGGTCTTCCACCCGACGGCAAAATAACGCCGGAACTGATCGACAAGGTGTTCCGCAAGGCCGGCCGCGAAAAGCCGTCGAACGGCATCTTGCTCGTGCGTCAACGGTTCCAACCGCTCTTCTCGGCCGACGTCGACATCGAGCAGCCGGAAGCCGCATTGGGAACGCATTTCCTGCAGTTCCAGGATCACGATCCCGCAAGCGGCACCGGCAAGTGGTTTGGCGTTTCCCTGGAAAACCACTTGTCCGCGTCGATGAAAAAACGTCTCGGCGTTTCCGTCGATGCCGATCCTTCGGCGTCCAATGCGCTTCAGGCAACGCTGGACCGGATCATCGTCTCCGCCGATGTGCGGGCCCGGATCGTAGGCCTTCTCGTCAATGGATCGTCGCTATCGATCTCTGATTCGGAGAGCGGGCAGGAAACCGGCGAGGGAACGGATTTCATCACCATCACACGCTCGCTGCCGCACTGACAGCGCCCCGCCGCACGCCTTTAATACTGCTAATACTGCGCAATTCCGGGCGGAAAACCGCGCACGCTTTTCCTCATCCCGCTTTAGACAAGCTCGACATCGACGACGCCGGGGGCCGAGCGGAGCGCCGCGGCAATCTCGGGCGAAATGCGGTATTTCTCGTTGAGCTCGACCTCGATCTCCCGCTGACCGTTTTCCTTGATGACCACGAAGGAAACGAGACCATCACCCTTCGTGTTGAGATGGGAGGCGATGGAGCGCAGCGGACCGGCGTCCCGGACAAAAACCCTGAGCGCCTTCTGCATCTGAAGCGATTCCTCTTCGAGAGATCGCAAAGTCTGAATGCGGAGGCCGATCCCTTCCGGCCGCTCCTCGGCGGCCACCGTCATGACCAGCGACTTGCCCGGCTCCAGTAGATCGCGATACTGGTTCAGCATTTCCGAGAAGAGAACGGCCTCGAACTGGCCCGATGCGTCGGAGAAGGCGACGATCCCCATCTTGTTGCCGGTGCGCGTCTTGCGCTCCTGCTTCGAGGTTACCGTTCCAGCGAGCCGGCCGGCGGTCGCCCCTTGCTTCACCGCCGCTGCGAAATCCGCAAATGTCTGCACGCGCATCTTCGCCAGCAGCTTGTTGTAAGTATCGAGCGGATGGGCAGAAAGATAGAAGCCGAGCACCTGATACTCCCGGTGCAGCTTCTCGGAGGCAAGCCAAGGCGTGTAGGCCGGCAGCGCGATCCTCTCCGGTCCAGTGGCGGCACCGGCCCCGAACATATCGCTCTGGCCGCTCACCTTGTTTTCCTGCGCGCGCTGGGCAAAGCCCAGGACCCGATCAAGACCGCCGATGAGTTCGGCCCGGTCGTAGCCGAAGCAATCAAAAGCGCCTGCGGCGATCAGGCTTTCGAAAACACGCCTGTTCAGGAGCTTCGGGTCGATCCGGAGGCAGAAGTCCTCGAGGCTCGCGAAGGGCCGTTCGCCACGAACCGCAACGATATGCTCGACGGCCGACTCACCGACGCCCTTGATGGCGGCAAGTGAATAGTAGATGCGGTTGTCGCCGGTCTCGAAATGGCGAAACGAGGTCTGCACCGACGGCGCGATCACTTCTATACCGAGGCGCATGGCGTCCTGGCGGAAATCGTTGATCTTATCCGTGTTGGACATATCGAGCGTCATCGACGCAGCGAGGAACTCGACCGGATAATGCGCCTTCATATAGGCGGTCTGGTAGGAGACGATGGCGTAGGCGGCCGCATGCGACTTGTTGAAGCCGTAGTTGGCGAACTTCGCAAGCAGGTCGAAGATCAGATCGGCCTGCGGTTTCGACACGTCGTTCTTGACGGCCCCTTCGACGAAGCGGGCGCGCTGCTTGTCCATCTCCTCCTTGATCTTCTTACCCATGGCGCGGCGCAACAGATCGGCCTCGCCGAGCGAATAGCCCGAGAGCACCTGGGCGATCTGCATCACCTGCTCCTGGTAGACGATGACGCCCTGCGTCTCCTTCAGCAGATAATCGATCTTCGGATGGATCGACTCGATTTCTTCCTCGCCGTGCTTGCGGGCGTTGTAGACCGGAATGTTTTCCATCGGGCCTGGGCGGTAGAGCGCAACGAGGGCGATGATGTCCTCGATGCAGTCCGGCCGCATGCCGATCAACGCCTTGCGCATGCCGGCGCTTTCCACCTGGAACACGCCGACCGTCTCGCCGCGGGAAAGCATCTCGTAGGTCTTCACATCGTCAAGCGGAATGCTCGCAAGATCGATATGGATGCCACGCTTGGCGACAAAATCGACCGCGGTCTTCAGCACCGTCAGCGTTTTCAGGCCAAGGAAGTCGAATTTGACGAGGCCGGCCTGCTCCACCCACTTCATGTTGAACTGGGTCACCGGCATGTCCGAGCGCGGATCGCGGTACATCGGCACCAGCTTCGAGAGCGGCCGATCGCCGATGACGATGCCGGCGGCGTGCGTCGAGGCATGGCGGTAGAGGCCCTCGATCTTCTGGGCGATATCGAGAAGGCGAGCCACGACCGGCTCCTTTTCCGCCTCCTCCTGCAGCCGCGGCTCCTCCTCGATCGCTTTCGAAAGCGGCGTCGGATTGGCAGGGTTGTTCGGCACCAGCTTGCAGATCTTGTCGACCTGGCCATAGGGCATTTCGAGCACGCGGCCGACATCGCGCAACGCCGCGCGCGCTTGCAGCGATCCGAAGGTGATGATCTGCGCCACCTGCTCGCGACCGTATTTGCCCTGGACGTAGCGGATGACCTCTTCACGCCGGTCCTGGCAGAAGTCGATATCGAAGTCCGGCATCGACACGCGTTCGGGATTGAGGAAGCGCTCGAACAGCAGCGAGAAACGCATCGGATCAACGTCGGTGATCGTCAGCGCATAGGCCACCAGCGATCCCGCACCCGAGCCGCGGCCCGGGCCGACGGGAATGTCGTGCTGCTTGGCCCATTTGATGAAGTCCGAAACGATCAGGAAGTAGCCCGGGAACTTCATCCGTTCGATGACGCCTAGTTCGAAGGCCAGCCGCTCGCGGTAATCCTCTTCCTTGTAGCCGGGGGCCATGCCGAGCTTCGCCAGGCGGACCTCAAGCCCCTCCTCCGCCTGCCGGCGGAGCTCCGCCGCCTCCGCACGTTCTGCTTCCTCCGGGTCCTCCGAAGCGCCGGTGAAGCGCGGCAGGATCGGCCCACGGGTCTTCAGCATGAAGGAGCAGCGCCGGGCGATCTCGATCGTGTTCTCCAGGGCTTCCGGAAGATCGGCGAAGAGCGCCGCCATCTCCTTGCGGCTTTTCAGATAGTGGTCCGGTGTCAGCCGGAACCGGCTGTCATCCGAAACCATCGCGTTGTGCGCGACCGCCATCAGAGCGTCGTGCGCATCATAGTCAGCCGGCGCAGGAAAGAACGCCTCGTTGGTCGCCACCAGCGGTACATCAAAGCGATAGGCGAGTTCGATCATGCGGCTCTCGTGGCGCCGGTCATAGTTGCCGTGCCGCTGCAGTTCCAGATAGAGCCGGTCGCCGAAGAGCTCGATCAACGCCTTCAGGCGGGTCTCTGCCAGAACCGTCGAGCCCGCCCTCAATGCCAAGTCGATCGGGCCGCTTGCCGCCCCCGTCAGCGCGATCAGGCCATCGGTCCCGCCCTCAGCCAGCCATGACCGCGTTATTCGCGCCGCCTGGCTGCCCTCGCCGTCGAGATAGGCGCGGCTGACGAGGTCGACGAGCCGTACATAGCCGGCGTCCGTTGCGGCGATCAGCACGAGCGACGGCAGCTTTGCAAGCTGATGATGATGGCCGCGCCGTTCTGCTTCCGCCTCGTCTTCCATGTCGATCGACAACTGGCAGCCAATGATCGGCTGCAAGCCGTCATCCGCCGCCTTTTGTGAAAATTCGAGCGCAGCAAAAAGATTGTTGGTGTCGGCAATGCCAATGGCCGGTTGGTCATCCGCAACAGCCTTGCCGATGACTTTCTTCAGCGGCAACGCACCCTCGAGCAGCGAGAAGGCCGAATGCACGCGCAAGTGAACAAACTGCGGATCCGTCGCAGCTGCGCCCTGCCCAAGGCTCTGGTCATTCGCCATCGTTACACTCCGATTCCCGTTCGGAGCAGAGGATATCCCGTTTCCGGTCCTTGATGTCCAGCGCAACGACCGGGACCGCCGTCTTTTTCAACATTGCATCCGAGGTAGCACAGATCCGACGCCGCCGCGCCATGCGAAGCCGCGCCGGCGCAGAAGGATCACAATCCGAGCGCAATCACCGAAATGCTGGCGATGAACAGGCTCATGGAGGCGAAGGCGGCGAGATCACGAACGAAATCAGTCATTAGATGGCTCCTTTCCGCTATTGTTTTTCTTTTGTTCTTTTTTTGTTCCATAGTCAAGTAAGCCTGCATAAAAGATCCCGCAATTCAAAGGTGATGGTTAACGCGCCTGTGGCTGGGCGCCGTCAGGGTTCGGAGGCCTGGTGCATCGACGTTTGTTCCCTTTTTGTTCTTTACAAGCTGGCGATGTTACGGCATCCTCGCTCACGAAAATGGGAGCACGCTCATGTTCAGCATCAAGGAACTCACCGACTTCATCGTCGAGGCAAAATCGAGGACATATGTCGGCGACGGCGCGGCCCTGCCCGCCTGCAGGCTCGGCTCGCGCGATATCGGTCACCAGCGCGGCGCGTGGCGCTATCTCGACAGCTATTTTGGCGGAACGGATTTTGCCGGCCAGGAAGCAGTCTGGCATGATGGCAAACCGCGCTGGGCGATGAACTACTTCGGTCGCATTATCCGTCGGGACTTGATCGATGCGGAACGAGCCGGCACCGTTATTAAAGCTGCACTACAGACCATGTATCGCGACAAGCGCCATTTCCTCGGCGGCACGGAATATCAGCACGCCTACGGTTGTTACGTCGACAGCAGCCGCGGCGCGACCGATCATTTTTCCGGACGCGAGGTCATTTTCGTCGATGGCGAAGAGGCCTACGAGCTCGATTATCGAGGCGGGCTCATCGTTCCGTGACGAGATCACGGTGATTTTGGGTCGAATCGGCCGAAATTCATCGTGATTGACTCTAATAAGTTGAGACGCGGATGTGGGCAGAAAACCGCGCGCACTTTTCCCGCATCCCGCTCGATAGCGCCTTAAGCCTACTTCAGTTCAACGACCTTCCCATCCTCGATCGTCACACGGCGATCCATCAGGGAGGCGAGTTCATGGTTGTGCGTCGCAATCAGTGCGGCAAGGCCCGACTGGCGTGCCAGGGCCTCCATCGCCTCGAAAACATAGCCAGCGGTCTCGGGATCGAGATTGCCGGTCGGCTCATCAGCCAGGAGAACGAGAGGCGCATTGGCCACGGCGCGGGCGATCGCAACGCGCTGCTGCTCGCCGCCGGAGAGTTCGCCCGGTCGATGGCTGGCACGGTGGCCGATGCGCATATAATCGAGCAAAGCGGCGGCTCTCTCCGCTGCTTCCGCCTTCGGCAGGCCGGCGATTAGTTGCGGCATCATGATGTTTTCCAGCGCGGAAAATTCCGGCAGCAGGTGATGGAACTGATAGACGAAGCCGATCTCCTTGCGCCGGATCGCGGTGCGCCGATCATCGCTGAGCCCGTTGCAAGCCAAACCGTTCACGACGACTTCGCCCGCGTCCGGATGTTCGAGCAGGCCTGCGACATGCAAGAGCGTCGACTTGCCGGTTCCCGAAGGCGCCACGAGCGCGACGGTCTCGCCGCTTCGCAGTGTGAAATCGACACCTTTGAGGATCGGCAGGTAGGTTTCACCCTCTCCGTAGTGCCGCTCGATGCCGGAGAGCTGCAGTGCCACACGCGCATTCATTTTGCGTTCTTGTCCTTGTTATTCGTACCGCAGGGCCTGCACCGGATCGAGGCGCGAGGCGCGCCAGGCTGGAAAGATCGTGGCAAGGAAGGAAAGGGCAAGCGCCATGATGACGACTGCGACCGTTTCGTCGGCATTCATATCCGCAGGAAGCTGACTCAGGAAATAAAGTTCCGGGTTGAAGAGCGTCGTCCCCGAGACCCAGGAGAAGAACTGGCGGATCGACTCGACGTTGAGGCAGACGACGACACCAAGGAGCACGCCGGCGATCGTGCCGGCGACGCCGATGGCGGCGCCGGTCATGAAGAAGATTCGCATTACCGATCCGGACGTCGCGCCCATCGTTCTCAGGATCGCGATGTCGCTGCCCTTGTCCTTCACCAGCATGATGAGGCCGGAAATGATGTTCAACGCCGCCACCAGCACGATCAGCGTCAGGATCATGAACATCACGTTGCGCTCGACCTCGAGCGCGGAGAAGAAGGTTTTGTTGCGGTCGCGCCAGTCGGTGATGAAGATCTGCCGGCCGGCGGCATCTTCAATGGGCTTGCGCAAGGAATCGACCGCGTCCGGACGCTCGGCGAAAATTTCGATTGATTGGACGAGGCCCTCAGCATTGAAGTAAAGCTGCGCCTCCTCGAGGGGCATGAAGACGATCGTTGCGTCATATTCCGACATGCCGATTTCGAAGATCGCCGAGACGGTATAGGCCTTGACGCGCGGATTCATGCCCATCGGCGTCACATCGCCATTCGGCGAAGTCAGCGTGATCGTGCCACCGACACGGATGCCCAGTTGTTCGGCCATACGCGAACCGATGGCGACGCCGCTGCCCGACGCGAAGCCGACAAGATCGCCCTGCTGAATGTGCTCCGAGATGGATTTCATCTTCGAGAGGTCGTCGGCACGGACACCGCGAACGAGGGCTCCTGTTGACGCGTCACCCAGCCCTTGGGCGAGAACCTGCCCTTCGACCATTGGGATCGCCATGGTGACGCCGGGGACCGCGGAAAACTTGGTGGCGAGATCGGCATAGTTGGTGAGCGGTCCATCGAGCGGCTGAACGATGATATGGCCGTTCATGCCGAGGATGCGCGAAATAAGCTCGGTACGGAATCCGTTCATCACCGCCATGACGATGATCAGCGTCCCCACGCCCAGCATGATGCCGATGAAGGAAAAGCCGGCGATGACCGAGATGAAGGCTTCCTTCCGTCGCGAGCGCAGATAGCGCCAGGCCACCATGCGCTCGAACGCGCAAAAGGGACGGCTGGAAGGCACACCAGACTGAGCGGCAGCCTGCACCTGGTCTTCCGTCGCCGCGGTCATCTTCGCTTCCTTCGTCCTTTATCTCGTCGCAACCAGCTTGTTGATCGCGGCTTCGATCGTCATCGTCTCGCGCTCGCCGGTCTTGCGCTCTTTGACCTCGACTTCGCCGTTCGCAACCGAACGCGGTCCGGCGATGATCTGAACCGGAACACCAATAAGGTCGGCGGTCGCAAACTTCGCGCCGGCGCGATCATCGGTATCGTCCAGAAGCACGTCGAATCCAGCCTTCCCGAGTCGAGAGTAGAGCGTGCCGCTGGCCGCATCGCAAGCGGCATCACCCGCTTTCATGTTGATGACGACGACATCGAACGGGGCGACCGACTTCGGCCAGATGATGCCGTTTTCGTCGTGCGAGGCCTCGATGATCGCCGGCACGAGGCGGGTCGGACCGATGCCATAGGAACCCATGTGCACGGTGTGCTCCTTGCCGTCCGGCCCGAGCACCTTCGCGCCCATCGCTTCGGAATATTTTGTGCCGAAGTAGAAGATGTGGCCGACCTCGATGCCGCGCGCCGACAGGCGTTCGCCCTCGGGAACAGCGTTGAACGCCGCCTCGTCATGCATTTCCGAGGTTGCCGCATAACGCGACGTCCACTTCTCGAAAATCGCCTTCAGGCCGGCGACATCGTCGAAATTCGTATCCTCTCCCGGAATGTCGAAACCAAGGAAGTCCTTGTGGCAGAAGACTTCGGACTCACCGGTATCGGCAAGGATGATGAACTCGTGACTGAGATTGCCACCGATCGGACCGGTATCGGCGCGCATCGGGATGGCACGCAGGCCCATGCGCGCAAAGGTGCGCAGATAGGCGGCAAACATCCGGTTATAGGCGTGCTCCGCCCCTTCGCGATCAAGATCGAAGGAATAGGCGTCCTTCATCAGGAACTCGCGCGAGCGCATCGTGCCGAAGCGCGGACGGATCTCATCGCGGAACTTCAACTGAATATGATAGAGATTGAGCGGCAGGTCACGATAGGACTTCACGTAGGAGCGGAACACATCCGTGATCATCTCCTCGTTCGTCGGGCCATAGAGCATCGGCCGGTCCTGCCGGTCCTTGATGCGCAGCATTTCCTTGCCATAGGCATCGTAGCGTCCGCTCTCCTGCCACAGCTCCGCCGACTGCAGCGTCGGCATCAGGAGCTCGATCGCGCCGGAGCGGTTCTGCTCTTCGCGAATGATCGCGTTGACCTTGTCAAGCACGCGCTTGCCAAGCGGCAGCCAGGTATAGATGCCGGCAGATTGCTGGCGGATCATGCCCGTCCGCAACATGAGGCGGTGGGAAACGATTTCCGCTTCCTTCGGGTTTTCCTTCAAGATGGGCATGAAAAAGCGGGACAGGCGCATGACGGGTTCCGGAACTTGGTGGACTTCGCACTATCGACGGATTCGGGCGAAATGACGTTGTGCTTCGGCCGCCGTCTTCGCCTGAGCAAGGAGAAGCGGCTTTGCCTTATTGCGATCGTACTCTTGAGTTTCTCCTCCGACACGGCCGGCGGAAAGCATTTCGAGCTCAGCGTTCATAACCGCTTCGCGCGCAGATGAAAACCCTGCCGCAGCGGGAAGAAAACCACATAACAGATGGCATTTGACAGGAAATGCGCAGACTTAGCCTGCGTCAAAAGAGCACGGTAGTAACAGGACGGGGGCGGCTCCTGTCAACGGAAAAAAATTGCCAGACTGTAGCAAAAATGCAAAAAAAGCAGATGACAGCGCCCAATGTTTGAGCTAATTTCGGCTCACAAAACAGGCAAGAAGACCAAATTCTTGCCGAAATTCGCGGTCAAGTCTTGGGAGGATAAGATCTTAGGCGCGCTCGTTCGCTGCCGCCGGAAACGGATTAAAGATCACGCGAAACTTAAAAAACAAGGCTTTACGCCTTGTTTTTTTTTGCTTTTCGCGATTTTCGCTTCACCGAAGCACCTTTGGAATATGTCAATTCTCTGGCTGTCAAGGCGAGGAGCATTCTCTTACGGCCGATGTCCCGGCCTGAATGCCGCCTGCACGTCCCGGAATCGCGAGAAGGCAATTATTCGGCTGCAAATTCGGCGGCGGGCTTTTGCCCGGTGGCACGATTTTTGCCCATCAGCAAATCGAAGTGCCGCAGCGTCCTTTACACATCCTGCGAGCTGCGCTGTGGGACGTGGCAGCCGTTCAGTAAAATTTGGGTGCGAACCGCGGGATGGAATCGATCCCGTATCCCAGTTTGACCGAAACGATGTACCAACCGAGATGAATGGCAGCAGCAATGGTGGTCGTCAGCAGCACGACGCGCAGAGCGCGAAACCGCGCCGGAGCGCTTTCGACACTGCCGGGCACGACATCGTTTTCCTCCGCTTGCGTGCGCACTCCCAGCGGCAGAATGGCAAACAGCGTCAGCCACCAGATGATGAAGTAGATGGCAAGGGTCGAAAAAACGGACATTGCGGGTCTCAATTCTTATCGCTGGATGGCCCTACAGCGCCGCGCCTCTGATCAGATGCGCAAAGGACGCTGTAGCACTTTGAATTGCTGCATGTTTTTATCCTTAAATCGAGTACGATTTAAGGAAACATGCAGTAGCGCCGGCACGCCGAATTACCGCAAGGCCATCGCGTCCGCCTTATAACGCCACTCGGCCCGACCGGCAAATAAGTCGGCCGCGCCCGACTGTCACACCTCTTCCAGTTCGATCAAGGTGCCCTGAAAGTCCTTGGGGTGCAGGAACAGGACCGGTTTGCCATGGGCGCCGATCTTCGGCGTTCCATCGCCCAGCACCCGTGCGCCCGCCTCCTTCAACCGGTCGCGAGCCGCTATGATGTCCGCCACCTCATAGCAGATGTGATGCATGCCGCCTGCGGGGTTTTTCGCAAGGAAGGCAGCAATCGGGGATGCTTCGCCCAGCGGTTCCAGCAGTTCCACCTTCGTGTTGGGGAGTGTTACGAACACGACCGTGACACCGTGTTCGGGAAGCGCCTGCGGCTCGGTGACGTTCGCACCGAGCATCGAACGATAGCTTTCAGCCGCCGCGGCCAAATCCGGCACGGCGATCGCCACGTGATTTACCCTTCCCAACATCGAATGCTCCCTTCCCTCGAAGGCCGAGGCTCCGCAGTGGTTTACGTCGCGTCCTCAGACGAGAAAATCAGACTTTGGTAACAAAGACCGTGACGACCGGCTTCTTGCCCCAGACCTGATTGGCGGTGCTGCGCACGGCGCGGCGAACCGCTTCCTGCAGCATCGCAAGATCCTTCCGCTTTGCCCGAGGAATGCTTTCCACTGCGCCGAGCACCGCGTCGTAGAGCGTGTCATTCATGTCCTCGCCTTCGTCATCGAACTCCGGAAGTCCGATCGGCACGACAACCGGATCACCGAGGAAATCATACCGGTTGTCGAGCACGACGTTGACGGAGACGTGACCGGCGAAGGAAAGCTTGCGCCGCTCGCCGATGCCCATCTCATCGAAATCGCCGATCAGCGTTCCATCCTTGTAGATGCGACCGTGCGGCGCTTCGTCGATCACCTCCGCCGGGCCGGGCGCCAGGCGAAGGATTTTACCATTGCGCAGCCGTGGCACACTGGGGATCCCGGAGTGCAGCGCCAGTTCTGCATGCGCCGTCAGGTGGGCTGCCTCGCCGTGGACGGGCACGACAACCTGCGGCTTGACCCACTGATACATCTGCTGCAGCTCGTTGCGCCGGGGATGGCCGGAAACATGCACCAGCGCCTCGCTGTCGGTAATGATGTGAATGCCCTGCTCGATCAGACCATTCTTGATATCGTTGATCGCCTTCTCGTTTCCCGGAATGGTGCGCGACGAGAACACGATCGTGTCACCGGCGGAAAACGCCACGTTGCGCATCTCATCCCGGGCAATCTTGGCAAGTGCTGCCCGCGGCTCCCCTTGGCTGCCGGTCAGGATCACGACGACCTTATCGCGCGGAATATAGCCGAATTCGTCCTCTGCCAGGAACGGCTTCAGCCCTTCCATCAGACCGAGGTCCCTCGCCACGTCGACGACGCGCTTCATCGAGCTGCCGAGCAGCAGCACCTCCCGGCCCGCTGCCTCCGCCGCTTCGGCGACAGAGCGAATGCGGCCGACGTTCGAGGAGAACGTAGTGATGCCGACACGACCTTCAGCATTGCCGATGATCTTGGCCAGACTTTCGGAAACCTGCTGTTCGGAAGGCGAAACCCCATCGCGAAGCGCGTTGGTGGAGTCGCAGACGAGCGCCAACACGCCTTCTTCGCCAACCTGGCGGAAGCGCGCCTCGTTCGTGATCGGGCCGAGCGACGGTTCGAGATCGATCTTCCAGTCACCCGTGTGGACAACGGTGCCGAGGGGCGTGCGGATGACGAGCGACATCGGTTCCGGGATCGAGTGATTGACGCCAATTGCCTCGATGCTGAAGGGACCGACATTGATCCGGTCACCCTGCTTGAAGATCGTGATCGGAATTTCGCCGCGGCTCTTTTCGAAATCGCGCTTCGCCTCAAGCATGCCGGCGGTGAAGGGCGAGGCATAGACCGGAACGTTGAGCCCCGGCCAAAGGTCGTTCAAAGCACCATAGTGGTCCTCATGCGCATGGGTGATAATGATCGCCTTCAGATTGCGGCGCTCTTCAGCGAGGAAGGCGATGTCCGGCAGGACCAGTTCGACGCCGGGCAGTTCCGGGCCGGGAAAGGTCACACCACAATCAACCATGATCCACTGGCGGTTGCCCGGCCGGCCATAGCCATAAAGGCCGAGATTCATGCCGATTTCGCCGACGCCGCCAAGCGGCAAGAACACCAGTTCTTCTTCTTGCGCCATATCTTTGCGCGCCCCTATTCTTCAATCATCCAAAAAATACATCACCGGCGGCAATCGCCTGCTGCGTGCCGGAGCCAGTGTCGAGCAACAACCTGCCGTCGTGATCAATACCGACAAAGCGGCCCGAAAGCGACCGATCCGGCAGGTTCACGGTGATCACCTCGCCGATCCCGCGCGCCGCTGCACGCCAGAGCTCGATGACCTTGGCGATGCCCGCGCCGCGATACCAGAGCGAGAGCATCTCGGCCACGGCGAGAAACAGGTGGGCAAACAGCTCTTCCGGCGACGCCGACGCTCCTTCACGACGAAGAGACGTCGCAGGATAGAGCGCCCCTTCCGGCGCGATACCGACATTCACTCCGAATCCGATAACCAGCGCCCGGCGGCCATCGGCAAGCTCCTCTCCTTCGAGGAGAATGCCGCAGACCTTCTTGCCATCGACGAGGATGTCGTTCGGCCACTTGATCTCAACCGGCGCCGCGGCCGGCGGCATTACGGTCCGGATCGCCCGGTGCGCTGCCACGGCGACGGCAAGCGGCAGTGAATGCAAGCGCGCGATCGGCGCCGGATCGATGAGAAGCAGCGATGCGTAGAGGTTGCCGGGTTCGGAAACCCATGCCCGGCCACGGCGGCCGCGACCACCCGTCTGGCGCCCGGCAGTGATCCAGAGATTGCCCGGATCACCCTCGCGCGCCTTCTCCAGGCACTCGCTGTTGGTCGAGACGGTCTCGGCGAGCGCGACGTGCCGGAAGTCGTCAGGCGAAATCCGGCCGCCGCCCCTCCCGCCGGTCAAAAGAAGGTCCGGGCCGCAACTTCCGCGGCGCTTCCAAGCGGTCCGCCGATCAGCACGTACCCGAGAACGAACAGACCGGAGAGGCCGAAGACAAGGCGCAGCTCGCCGGCAGTGCGCGCGAATTCACCCTTGGCTTCATCGAACCACATGACCTTGATGACGCGCAGGTAATAATAGGCACCGACGACAGACGCGAGTACGCCGATGATCGCGAGCGCGTAGAGATGCGCCTCGATTGCGGCGACGAACACGAAATACTTCGCGAAGAAGCCTGCGAGCGGCGGGATGCCTGCTAGCGAGAACATCAGGATCGTCAGAGCCGTTGCCATAAACGGATTGGTCTGCGAGAGGCCAGCAAGGTCGTCGATATTCTCGACGTGCTCACCTTCCTTGCGGCGCATGGCGAGAATGCAGGCGAAGGTGCCGAGCGTCATGATCATGTAGATCAGCATATAGAGGATCACGCCGCGCACGCCGGCCATCGAACCGGCCGCAAGACCGACCAGCGCATAGCCCATGTGACCGATCGAGGAGTAGGCCATCAGCCGCTTGATGTTCCTCTGACCGATTGCCGCGAAAGCGCCGAGCAGCATGGAAGCGATCGAGATGAAGACGATGATCTGCTGCCAATCGGCGACCACCGGTTCGAAGGCGTTGATGACGATGCGAACGAGGATCGACATCGCCGCGACCTTCGGTGCGGCCGCGAAGAAGGCGGTGACCGGGGTCGGTGCACCCTCATAGACGTCCGGCGTCCACATGTGGAACGGAACTGCGGAAATCTTGAAGGCAAGGCCCGCGAGGATGAAGACCAGGCCGAAAACGAGGCCCAGCGAGCGACCTTCCGTCGTCAGTGCCACAGCGATCTCGTCGAAACCGGTATGACCGGTGAAGCCGTAGACGAGCGACATGCCGTAGAGCAGCATGCCCGACGACAGGGCACCGAGAACGAAGTATTTCAAGCCGGCTTCGGTCGAACGGATACTATCACGATTGATCGCCGCCACGACATAGAGCGCCAGCGACTGCAGTTCCAGCGACAGGTAGAGCGAGATGAGATCGTTGGCGGAGATCATCAGCAGCATGCCGAGTGTCGCCAGCACCAACAGCACCGGAAACTCGAAGCGGTCGATCTGGGTCGAACGGGCATGGCCGACGGTCATCACCATTGCCGTAATCGAGCCGATCAACGCCAGGACCTTCATGAACTTGGCGAAAGGATCGGAAAGGAAGGCGCCGCCATAGGCCTCACCCTCGCCCGTATTCAGGACGAGCCACAGGCCGGCAATGATTAGCAGTGCGACGGCAAGTCCGGTTACGGTTGGTGTGGACGACCTTTCGCTCGAAAAGACGCCGATCATCAACAGCACCATCGCGCCGGCCGCGAGGATCAGCTCGGGAACCGAGAGTTGCAGGCTTGCAAAGAGGGTTTCAGCAGTCATGTCCAGTCACGTCCTGTGGTCATTGCACCGAAAGCGCAACGTCTTGCGCTGCCTGCAGGGCTGCGGAGTAGTTGTTGACGAGCAGATCCACGGAGGCCGCTGTCGCATCGAATACCGGTGCCGGATAGATACCGAAGAAGATCGTCAGGATCACCAGCGGATAGAGGATAAGCTTCTCACGTGCCGACAGATCGAGGAGCGCCTTCAGGCTTTCCTTCTCGAGCGCACCGAAAATCACCCGGCGATATAGCCAGAGCGCATAGGCGGCCGAGAGGATGACGCCGCTGGTCGCAAACATGGCGACCCAGGTATTGGCGCGGAAGGCACCCACCAGCGTCAGCACTTCGCCGACGAAGCCCGAGGTGCCGGGAAGGCCGACGTTCGCCATGGTGAAGACCATGAAGGCGACCGCGTATTTCGGCATGTTGTTGACGAGGCCGCCATAGGCGGCAATCTCGCGGGTGTGCAGGCGGTCATAGACGACGCCGACGCAGAGGAAGAGAGCGCCCGAGACGACGCCGTGCGACAGCATCTGGAAGATGGCGCCCTGTACGCCCTGCGTATTCGCGGCAAACGTGCCCATGGTCACATAGCCCATGTGCGCCACCGAGGAATAGGCGATCAGCTTCTTGATATCGGTCTGCATCATCGCCACCAGCGAGGTGTAGATGATCGCGATGATCGACAGCGTGAAGACGAACGGCGCGAAATAATCCGAAGCGAGCGGGAACATCGGCAGCGAGAAGCGCAGGAAGCCGTAGCCGCCGAGCTTCAAGAGGATGCCGGCCAGAATGACCGAGCCGGCGGTCGGGGCCTGAACGTGCGCGTCCGGAAGCCAGGTGTGAACCGGCCACATCGGCATCTTCACCGCGAAGGAGGCGAAGAAGGCGAGCCACAACCAGGTCTGCATCTCGCGCGGGAACTTGTAGGTGAGCAGTTCGGTCATGTCGGTCGTGCCGGCCTGCCAGTACATCGCCATGATGGCGAGCAGCATCAGCACCGAGCCTAACAGCGTGTAGAGGAAGAACTTATAGCTCGCATAGACGCGATCCCTGCCGCCCCAGACGCCGATGATGATGAACATCGGAATGAGGCCCGCTTCGAAGAACACGTAGAAGAGCACGATGTCGAGCGAGACGAAGACGCCGAGCATCAGCGTTTCCAGGATCAGAAACGCAATCATGTATTCCTTCAGGCGCTTCTCGATCGTCAGCCAGCTCGCCAGCACGCAGAACGGCATCAAGAGCGCGGTCAGCGGAACGAACAGGACGGAGATGCCATCGATGCCCAGGTGATAGGAGATGCCGGAGCCAAGCCACTCGCGCTTCTCGATCATCTGGAAGCCCGGGTTCGAGGCGTCGAACTGATACCAGATGTAGAGCGACACGGCGAAGGTGAAGATCGTCGTCAGCAGCGATACGTTCAGGATGTTGCGGCGTCCGTAGACGCTGTCTTCCCTTGTCAGCAAGAGAAGCAGAACGCCGACGAGCGGCATGAAGGTGACCGCGGAAAGTACGGGCCAATCGGTCATCAGAAGGAACTCCCGAGCATCATCCATGTAACGAGCGCAGCGATGCCGATCAGCATGGCGAACGCGTAGTGATAAAGGTAACCGGTCTGCAGCCGCACGACGCGATCGGTCACATCGAGAACACGCGCCGCAACACCATTCGGTCCGAAGCCGTCGATCACCCGGCCGTCACCCTCCTTCCAGAGGAAGGTTCCGAGACGCTTGGCGGTACGGACGAAAAGGAAATCGTAGAGTTCGTCGAAATACCACTTGTTGAGCAGGAACTGGTAGAGGCCACGGTGCTGCTCCGCGAGGTACTTCGGCGTCTCCGGCGAGCGGATGTACATGTACCAGGCGGTGTAGAGACCAAGCGCCATGGCCACGAACGGGCTCCACCGCACCCACAGCGGAACGTGGTGGTATTCCTCGAGAATTTCATTTTCCGGCAGCGTGAAGAGAGAGCCCCTCCAGAACTCGACATAGTAATGGCCGAAGAAATAATCGTGGAACAGGAATCCCGCGAAGAGCGCGCCGGCGGCCAGGATATAGAGCGGTACCAGCATCACCTGCGGCGATTCATGGACGTGATGCATGACGTCCGAAGAAGCCCGCGGCTTGCCGTGGAAGGTCATGAAAGTCAGACGCCACGAATAGAAGCTCGTGAACAGAGCGGCGATTACCAGAAGGATAAAGGCGAAGCCGGAGACAGCGCCATGCGAGGCAAAGGTGGACTCGATGATCGCATCTTTCGAGAAGAAGCCGGCCGTGCCGATGGCGGTTCCCGGAATACCGACGCCGGTCAGCGCGATCGTGCCGACGAACATCATCCAGTAGGTGACGGGGATGTGCGTGCGCAACCCGCCCATGTAGCGCATGTCCTGCTCGCCATCGACGGCGTGGATCACCGAACCGGCGCCAAGGAACAGGAGCGCCTTGAAGAAGGCGTGCGTGAAGAGGTGGAAGATGGCAGCGCCATAGGCGCCGACGCCGAGTGCCACGAACATGTAGCCGAGCTGCGAGCAGGTCGAATACGCGATGACGCGCTTGATGTCGTTCTGCACGAGGCCGACCGTCGCGGCGAAGAAGGCGGTGATCGCACCGATCAGGGTGACGACGGTCAGCGCATCCGGCGACAGCTCGAAGAGCGGCGACATGCGGGCGACGAGGAAGACACCGGCGGTGACCATGGTTGCGGCATGGATGAGGGCCGACACCGGTGTCGGGCCTTCCATGGCGTCCGGTAGCCAGGTGTGCAGCAGGAACTGCGCCGACTTGCCCATCGCGCCCATGAAGAGCAGCAGGCAGGTGGCTGTCAGGGCATGCGCCTTGTCGAGCTGCATGCCGAAGAGGTTGATGACCGCCTCTCCTGCGCCTGCCCCGGCAGCCGCTGCCTCGGCACCTTCAGCCGGCAGATAGCTCTGCGCGGCAGCAAAGACGGTCTCGAGGTTGATCGAGCCGAAAAGGACAAAGACCAAGAAGATGCCGAGCGAGAAGCCGAAGTCGCCGACACGGTTGACGATAAAGGCCTTGATCGCCGCAGCGTTGGCCGAAGGCTTCTTGTACCAGAATCCGATCAGCAGATACGACGCCAGACCGACGCCCTCCCAGCCGAAGAACATCTGCAAGAGGTTGTCGGCCGTTACCAGCATCAACATCGCGAAGGTGAAGAGCGACAGATAGGCGAAGAAGCGCGGACGGTTCGGATCGTGGTGCATGTATCCGATCGAATAGACGTGCACCAGCGACGAAACCGTATTCACGACGACGAACATGACCGCCGTCAGCGTGTCGACGCGGAAAGCCCATTCGACATCGAAGCCACCGGACTGGATCCAGCGCAACACCGAGACCTTGATCATTTCCTCTTCGCCAAGCGCGACGTTGAAGAAAACGAGCCAGGACAGCGCGAGCGCGATGAGCATCAGACCACTGGTCACGTATTCGGATGCCTTGGCGCCGATCTGCGTGCCGAGGAGGCCGGCGATCAGGAAGCCGATCAGAGGCAGAAAGACGATAGCCTTGATGATGGTGTCCATAGCCCTGTCAGCCCTTCATCGTGTTGATGTCTTCGACGTCGATCGAGCCGCGGTTGCGATAGAAGACGACGAGAATTGCAAGTCCGATGGCCGCTTCGGCGGCCGCCACCGTCAGAATGAACAGCGCGAAGACCTGGCCGGTGATGTCGTTCAGGAAGGCCGAGAACGCCACCATGTTGATATTGACCGCAAGCAGGATGAGCTCGACCGACATCAGGATGATGATGACGTTCTTCCGATTGAGAAAGATGCCGAAGACGCCGAACGTGAATAGAATGGCGCTAACGGTCAGATAGTGGGAAATTCCGATTTCCATGCGTGTAGTCCTCGACCTAGCGTCCGATTAGATGCCCTGTCCCGGCTTGACCGTGATCACTTCGACGGCTGTCTCGGGTGCGCGGGCAACCTGCCGCGGAATGCTTTGGCGCTTGATGTTCTCGCGGTGGCGCAGCGTCAGCACGATGGCGCCGATCATGGCGACGAACAGCACGAGCCCCGCGATTTGGAAGAAGTAGATGTAATGCGTGTAGAGAACGTCGCCGAGGGCGGCTGTATTGGTGCGTTCGTTTACCGGCGGGATCGGCATCGCGATACCCTTGGCGATTTCCGGCGAGAACGTCGTGCCGCCCACGACGATGATGAGTTCGGCCGCAAGGATCAATCCGATCAGCGCGCCGATCGGCGCATATTCAAGCACACCTGCGCGCAACTCTGCGAAATCGATGTCGAGCATCATGACGACGAACAGGAACAGAACCGCCACCGCGCCGACATAGACGACGAGCAGGATCATTGCCAGGAACTCGGCCCCCGTCAGCAGGAAGAGCCCCGCCGCGTTGAAGAAGGTCAGGATCAGGAACAGAACCGAATAAACCGGGTTCTTCGATGCAATGACCATGAATGCCGATGCCACCGCAATGAAGGCAAAGAGATAGAAAAAAAGAACCTGCAGACCCATGATCGGTGCCTTTTTCGTCTTGCTCGGCGTGAAGGCGCCTGCCCCCACTCCACGGGCAAAGCCGGACATGGTCCGGCCAGAGCCCAATACCTGTTTCACATGCGCCCCTCTTAAGCGGCGCGATACAGCGTCACGCAGATAGCCTCAGCGGTAGGGCGAGTCCATCGCGATGTTGCGCGCGATTTCCCGTTCCCACCGGTCGCCGTTGGCGAGGAGCTTTTCCTTGTCGTAGTAAAGCTCTTCGCGCGTTTCGGTGGCGAATTCGAAGTTCGGTCCTTCGACGATGGCGTCGACCGGACAAGCTTCCTGGCAGAACCCGCAATAAATGCACTTCACCATGTCGATGTCGTAGCGCACCGTGCGGCGCGTGCCGTCATTGCGGCGCGGGCCGGCCTCAATGGTGATTGCCTGGGCAGGACAGATCGCCTCGCACAGCTTGCAGGCGATGCAGCGCTCTTCCCCGTTCGGATAACGGCGAAGCGCATGCTCGCCGCGGAAACGCGGGCTGACCGGTCCTTTTTCGAAGGGATAGTTCAGCGTCGCCTTTGGCCTGAAGAAATAGCGCATGGACAAAAAGAACGCGCCGACGAATTCCTTGAGGAACAGCGAGCTGACGGCTTGCGAAAGACCGGCCATCATTTACCTCCAAACTTGCCGGCTTCAGAGACGCCAGCGGTATGCAGCGAAGCTCGTGCGGACATCAAGCCCACCCCATCAGCTTCAAAACGAATGCGACTATGACGACCATGCCGAGTGAGAGCGGAAGGAAGACCTTCCAGCCGAGACGCATCAACTGGTCGTAGCGGTAACGCGGCACGAAAGCCTTGACCATCGCGAACATGAAGAACACGAACGAGGCCTTCAGTACGAACCAGACGATGCCCGGGACCCAGTTCAGGAACCACACGTCGAGCGGGGGAAGCCAGCCGCCGAGGAACAGGATCGTCGTCAGCGCGCACATCAGGCAGATCGCCGCGTATTCGCCGAGCATGAACATCATATACGGAGTCGAGCCGTATTCGACCATGAAGCCGGCGACGAGTTCGGATTCGGCTTCGGGCAGATCGAAGGGCGGACGGTTCGTCTCGGCAAGAGCCGAGATGAAGAACACGATAAACATCGGGAAGAGTGACAGCCAATGCCAGTCGAGGAACGACGCCGGCAGGCCGATCATCGTTCCGGGGCCGTCGGTCTGCGCAGTGACGATATCCGTCAGGTTGAGCGAGCCGACGCAAAGCAGAACCGTCACGATGACGAAGCCGATCGAGACTTCGTAGGACACCATCTGCGCGGCGGAGCGCAAGGCGCCGAGGAAGGGATACTTCGAGTTAGACGCCCAGCCGCCCATGATGATGCCATAAACTTCGAGAGAAGATATGGCGAAGACGAAGAGGATGCCGACGTTGATGTTCGCGATCACCCAGTTCGCGTTGAGCGGAATGACCGCCCAGGCAGCAAGCGCAAGCGTGACCGAGACCAGTGGCGCAAGAAGGAAGATCGTCTTGTTCGCACCAGCCGGAATGACCGGCTCCTTGAACACGAACTTCAGGAGGTCGGCGAAGGACTGGAACAATCCCCAAGGACCGACCACATTCGGGCCGCGGCGCATTTGCACGGCAGCCCAGATCTTGCGGTCGGCGAGCAGAATGTAAGCGATGAAGACCAGCAGCGCGACCAGAAGCAGCAACGACTGGGCGATCATGATGATCGCAGGCCAGAGATAGGTCGAAACGAAAGCGTCCATGATACTCTATTCCCTCGCGCTCATTCCGCCGCAGCTTTGAAATTGTTGCGTGCCAAAGCCGAGCATTCGGCCATAACGGCGGAAGCGCGCGCTATCGGGTTCGTCAAATAGAAGTCTTTGACCGGAGACGCAAACGCGGATTTCGCCATCTCACCTGCTTTTTGCGCGAGTGCGGCAATTTCATCGCTGTTGCCGGCTGCGATTGCATCGATCTCGGCGAAATGCGGATGCGCCGCGTAGAGTTTCGCACGCAATTCACCAAGCGAATCAAAGGGCAACTTCCGGCCGAGCACATCGGAGAGCGCACGGATGATGGCCCAGTCCTCACGCGCATCGCCCGGGGCGAAGCCCGCGCGGCTGCCAATCTGTACCCGGCCTTCGGTGTTCACCCAGGTCCCAGACTTTTCGGTATAGGTCGCGCCCGGCAGAATGACATCGGCTGCATGTGCGCCGTTGTCGCCATGCGAACCAATATAGACGGTGAGGCCGGTTTTGCGCGTCGAAAGGTCGATCTCATCCGCGCCGAGCAGGAACAGCACGTCGGCGCCGGCGACCATCTCCGCGGCCGACTTGCCGCCCTTGCCTGGGACGAAGCCAAGATCGAGACCGCCGACGCGCGAGGCGGCGGTATGAAGTACGGCAAAGCCGTTCCAGTCCGCGTTAACCGCGCCAACCGCAACCGCGAGCTTTGCCGCGTTGGCGAGGACAGCGGCGCCGCCCTCTCCTGCCAGCGCGCCCTGGCCGACGATGATCAGCGGCCGTTCAGCCTTCTTCAAGGTCGCGAAGAACTTGGCCTTGCCGGAAACGAGTTCGGCAAGCGTTTCGCTTCCCGCGCCGAGATATTCGTATTCGTAGCGCAGCTCGCTCTGTTCGCCGATCACGGCGATCGGGAAATTACCCATGCGGTAGCGCTTGCGGATACGCGCATTGAGCACGGACCCTTCGAAGCGCGGATTGGAGCCGATGATAAGCAGCGCATCGGCGCTTTCGATGCCCTGGATCGTCGGGTTGAAAATGTAGCTGGCGCGGCCGAGCGACGGGTCGAGCGCGGCACCATCCTGTCGGCAGTCGATATTCTCAGAGCCGAGCGACGCGACGAGCTCCTTCAGAGCGTACATCTCCTCGACGGAAGCGAGGTCGCCGGCGACCGCACCGATCTTGTCGCCCGAGGTGTTTGCCACGGCAGCCTTGATCGCCTGGAACGCATCGCTCCAGCTTGCGGGCTGTAGACGGCCATCCTTCTTGACGTAGGGACGGTCGAGACGCTGTGTCTTCAAACCATCCCAGATGAAGCGCGTCTTGTCGGAGATCCACTCCTCGTTGATGTCCTCGTTGACGCGCGGCATGATGCGCATCACTTCGCGGCCGCGCGTGTCGACGCGGATCGCCGAGCCAAGTGCGTCCATGACGTCGACCGACTCGGTCTTGTTCAGCTCCCAAGGACGGGCCGTGAAGGCGAAGGGCTTCGAGGTCAGGGCGCCGACCGGGCAGAGGTCGACGACGTTGCCCTGCAGTTCGGAGGTCATCGCCTGCTCGAGATAGGTGGTGATCTCGGCGTCCTCGCCGCGACCGATGAGGCCGAGCTCGGCAATGCCCGCGACTTCCGTCGTAAAGCGGACGCAGCGCGTGCAGTGGATGCAGCGGTTCATCACCGTCTTGACCAACGGGCCGATGTACTTGTCCTCGACCGCGCGCTTGTTTTCCTGGTAGCGCGAGCTGTCGATGCCGAAGGCCATGGCCTGGTCCTGCAAGTCGCACTCGCCGCCCTGGTCGCAGATCGGGCAGTCGAGGGGATGGTTGATCAGCAGGAACTCCATCACGCCTTCGCGCGCCTTCTTGACCATCGGCGTGGTCGTGAAGACTTCCGGCACCTCGCCGTTCGGGCCGGGACGCAGATCGCGCACGCCCATGGCGCAGGAGGCTGCCGGCTTCGGCGGTCCGCCCTTCACTTCGATCAGACACATGCGGCAGTTGCCGGCCACCGAAAGCCGCTCATGGAAACAGAAGCGCGGAACCTCGGCGCCGGCCTCTTCACACGCCTGAAGCAGGGTGAAATGATCCGGGACCTCGATCTCTTTTCCGTCGACTTTCAGCTTTGCCATCTTCGCACTCAATCCTGTCTTCCGTCCGCCTGCCTCTCGGCGGCAGACAATTCCTTTACAGCCACGCCGCTTGCTGGCGATGGCCGCCGAGGGTCATCGCCTCTTAATCCTTCATCACGCGCCCTTGAGCGCCTTCGCCTGCCCCACCCAATCGTCGCGCAGGATGCGGCCATCGAAGCCGAGTTCCTTATCCAGCCGTGCCACTTCCGCCTCGTTCCAGGCGGCGATGTCGGCAAAGCGGCGAATGCCCCTGGCGTTCAAGAGCTGCTCAAGCTTCGGACCGATGCCGGAAATCCGCTTGAGGTCATCGGCACCGACCAGCTTTTCTGCCTTGGCCGGCGCCTTCGCCTTCGGCTTGGACGCCTTGGAAGACCGCGCCGCAACGGGAGCCGGCGAGGCTTCCGGAGCTTGCTGTACCACCCGCTTAGCCGGTGCAGGCGTTGGCTTCGGCGATGTGGCCTGTGGCTGTTGCGGAACCGAGGTGCCCTTCTGCATCGCACCGACAGCGCCCTGCATGGCGCCGAACATGATACCGGCGATGTGGCTCGAGAGGCCAAAACCAAGTGCCGTTGCGGCGGCGACAGCTGCCGTCGGATGCGCCATCAGCGGGTGCAGCGGAAGGTTCGGCATGTTTTTCATCCATTCGGCCATGCCGAACGGATCGGCCGGGTCGACGCCGAGGGATCGCGCAAATGGAACGACTACGTCGGCCTTTTCCATGCTCTGTCCATCCTTACGTGTCCCGGCCATCGGTCGTTACTCCGCTGCTTCGAGCACCGCGCCGTGTGACGTGGCGTTGCGTGTGTATTCGTCGATGCGCTTTTCGATCTCCGGACGGAAGTTGCGGATGAGGCCCTGGACCGGCCAGGCGGCCGCATCGCCAAGCGCACAGATGGTGTGGCCCTCGATCTGCTTCGTCACATCGAAAAGCATGTCGATCTCGCGCTTCTGAGCGCGACCTTGCACCATGCGTTCCATCACGCGCCACATCCAGCCGGTACCCTCGCGGCACGGAGTGCATTGGCCGCAGCTCTCATGCTTGAAGAATGCCGAGATGCGGGCGATCGCCTTGATGATGTCGGTGGACCTGTCCATGACGATCGCGGCGGCGGTACCGAACGACGACTTGACCTCGCGCAGGCCGTCGAAGTCCATCGGGCAGTCGATGATGTCTTCAGCCTTGACGACCGGGCACGATGCACCGCCCGGAATGACGGCCAAGAGGTTGTCCCATCCGCCGCGGATGCCGCCCGCATGCTTTTCGATCAGCTCGCGGAACGTGATGCCCATCGCCTCTTCGACGGTGCACGGCTTGTTGACGTGACCGGAGATCATGAACAGCTTCGTGCCGACATTGTTCGGGCGGCCGATGGAGGAGAACCAGCTGGCGCCGCGACGCAGGATGGTCGGCGCTACCGCGATCGATTCGACATTGTTGACGGTGGTCGGGCAGCCGTAGAGACCCATATTTGCCGGGAACGGCGGCTTCAGGCGCGGCTGCCCCTTCTTGCCCTCGAGGCTTTCGAGCAATGCGGTTTCTTCACCACAGATATAGGCGCCGGCGCCGTGGTGGACGTAGATGTCCATGTCCCAGCCGTGCTTGTTGTTCTTGCCGAGCAGACCCGCGTCATAGCATTCGTCGATCGCCGCCTGCAGCGCCTCGCGCTCGCGGATATATTCGCCGCGCACGTAGATGTAGGCGGTGTTGGCGCCCATGGCGAAGCTCGCGACCAGACAGCCTTCGATCAGCGTATGCGGATCGTGGCGCATGATGTCGCGATCCTTGCAGGTGCCGGGCTCCGACTCGTCGGCGTTGACCACCAGATAATGCGGCCGTCCGTCGCTTTCCTTTGGCATGAACGACCACTTCAGCCCGGTCGGGAAGCCGGCGCCACCGCGCCCGCGAAGGCCGGAAGCCTTCATTTCGTTGATGATCCAGTCGCGGCCCTTTTCCAGGATTTGCTTGGTGCCATCCCAGTGTCCGCGCGCCATCGCGCCCTTCAGGGACTTGTCCTTGAGGCCGTAGAGATTGGTAAAGATGCGGTCTTCATCTCTTAGCATGGTTCACCTCTTTACCGCGGCTTCTTGCCGAAAACCTTGATGTATTCGGCTTCGCCGCCCTTGGCGAGCGCCTTGGCCTGCTTGACCCAGTCATCGCGCTCTATGCGGCCCTTGAAATTCAGATATCCGTCGACCCATTCGCGCTCGGCCTTCTTCCAGGAGGCAATCTGCACAAAGGTGTAGATGCCGAGTTCGTGCAGGGTGCCTTCGATCTTGGGGCCGACGCCCGAGAGCAGTTTGAGATCGTCGACCGTCGCCGGCTTCTCGATACCGGCCGGGCGGTTCTTGTCCTCGAGAGACGGCCGGCCCGTTACCGCAGGCTTGGCCGGCTTGGACTTGTCGACGGTCTCACCTTCGATCTTGGCGATGGCGGCCGCCTCTTTCCTCGCGGTCACCGGCGTCTTCAATGTCGGATTGGTAACGGCGCTTGCGGTCTTCGCCCGCGCAGCATTCGCCGGCGGTATGCTGACGGCCGGCTCGCTCGAGGCCTTCTTCCGCCGACCAGGGTTAGCCTGTGCGGGGCTATTTGTAGTCGCCGAATCCAGCGCCAACAATGTCGTCGGACCGCCAATGGGCGCGGAATAGACGCGATCGATCTGCGGGCCTGGCGTGACCTCTGCCCCCTTACCTGCTTCGAAAGTGTCGATGATCTGTTCCAAGCGCTCAGGCGTCAGGTCTTCGAACGTGTCCTTGAAGATCATCACCATCGGTGCGTTGACGCAGGCACCCTGACATTCGACCTCTTCCCACGAGAGAGTGCCGCTTTCGTTCAGAGTGAAGGGCTCCGAAGCGATCTTCCTCTTGCAGACCTTGATCAGGTCCTCGGCGCCGCGCAGCATGCACGGCGTCGTTCCGCAAACCTGCACGTGCGCGCGCGTGCCGACCGGCTTCAGCTGGAACTGCGTGTAGAAAGTCGCAACTTCGAGAACGCGGATATAGGGCATGCCAAGCATGTCTGCGATCGACTCGATCGCCGCCTTCGTTACCCAGCCGTCTTGCTCTTGAGCGCGCATCAGCAAGGGAATGACCGCCGACTGCTCGCGGCCCTTCGGATATTTCTTGATCGTTGCCTTGGCCCAGGCAGCATTCTCTTTGTTGAACGCAAAGCTCGCTGGCTGGACAGTGTCTTCGGCTAGTCGACGAACGGACATTCTAGTGGACACCTTATCAGTTAATCGAACCGCACCGCGACTTCGCTACCGAGACGAATTCGCAGGCATAGGCTGACTGGTCTTTCTGCAAAAATACGATGTAGCGCGTGCCGTTGGCGACCGCGGCCTTGATCTCATAGCCCCTCGACAGGAGCGCGGATATGGAGCCGCCGCGCAAAGCCTCGGACGACGCACTGGTCACGTTCTCCTGGGCCAGGGCTGCAGAAGTGAACGCAAGAAGCCCGAGAACGGCAAGCGGCGCCAGACGCATTAGCGGTCTACCTCGCCAAAAACGATATCCAGGGAGCCCAGCACGGCCGAGACGTCGGCGAGCTGGTGTCCGCGACAGATGAAGTCCATGGCCTGCAGATGCGCGTAGCCCGGGGCGCGAATCTTGCACCGGTAAGGCTTGTTCGAACCATCGGAGACTAGATAGACGCCGAACTCCCCCTTGGGCGCTTCGACCGCGGCGTAGACTTCGCCGGCCGGCACGTGGTAGCCCTCGGTGTAGAGCTTGAAGTGATGGATCAATGCTTCCATCGAGCGCTTCATCTCGCCGCGCTTCGGCGGCACGATCTTGCCATCCATCGAAGAGACCGGCCCGACCTTAGCGTCGCCGAGCAGACGGTTCACGCATTGGCGCATGATCCTCGCCGACTGGCGCATCTCGATCATACGGATCAGGTAGCGGTCGTAGCAGTCGCCGTTCTTGCCGATCGGGATATCGAACTCGAGATCGGAATAGCATTCATATGGCTGTGCGCGACGCAGGTCCCAGGCGGCACCCGAGCCGCGCACCATGACGCCGGAGAAGCCCCAGGCCCAGCAATCCTCCAGCTTGACGACGCCGATATCGACGTTGCGCTGCTTGAAGATGCGGTTTCCAGTGAGGAGTTCGTCGATATCGTCGACGGTCTTCAGGAACGGATCAATCCACTTGCCGATATCCTCGACGAGCTGATGCGGCAGATCCTGGTGCACGCCGCCCGGCCGAATATAGGCCGAGTGCATGCGGGCGCCGCAGGCGCGCTCGTAGAAGACCATCAGCTTCTCGCGCTCTTCGAAACCCCAGAGCGGCGGCGTCAGCGCACCGACGTCCATCGCCTGCGTTGTCACGTTGAGGAGATGCGAAAGGATGCGGCCGATTTCCGAGTAAAGAACACGGATAAGCTGGCCGCGGATCGGCACTTCCGTCCCCGTGAGCCGCTCCACTGCAAGCGCGAAGGCATGCTCTTGGTTCATCGGCGCGACGTAGTCGAGCCGGTCGAAATAGGGTATGGCCTGCAGATAGGTCTTGGCCTCGATCAGCTTCTCGGTGCCGCGATGCAGAAGGCCGATATGCGGATCGACGCGCTCGACGATTTCACCGTCGAGCTCAAGCACGAGACGCAGAACGCCGTGCGCCGCCGGATGCTGCGGACCAAAGTTGATGTTGAAGTTGCGGACGTTATGTTCGGTCATACCGATTGCTCCAGGCCGGATGGCGTCCTCGCTGGACCGCCACGGGCCGACTTAAATCACCGTGACTTCGCCTTCTCGTCGCCGGGCAGGACGTATTCCGTCCCCTCCCACGGCGAAAGAAAATCGAAGTTGCGGAATTCCTGCTTCAGCTCGACGGGCTCGTAGACGACCCGCTTGGCCTCGTCGTCGTAGCGCACCTCGACGAAACCGGTCAGCGGGAAGTCCTTGCGCAGCGGATGACCTTCGAAACCGTAGTCCGTCAGGATGCGGCGCAGATCCGGATGCCCGGTGAAGAGGATGCCGTACATGTCATAGGCTTCCCGCTCGAACCAATCCGCACCCGGATAGACCGAAGTGGCAGAAGGTACGGGGTCGCCGTCGGCGGTCGCGACCTTGACACGAACACGCAGGTTCTGGCGCGGCGAAAGCAGATGATAGACGACGTCGAAACGATCCGGCCGTTGCGGGTAGTCGACACCGCAGACATCGATCAGGCTGACAAAACCGCACTGCACGTCGTCGCGCAGGAAACTCAAGAGCGCAATGAGGTGCTCGGCCTTCACCGTCAGGGTCAACTCGCCGTACTTGATCGCCGAATCGGCGATCAGCGCACCCCGCATCTCGCGCAGATAGGAGGCAAGCTCGTTCAGGGCTTCACTCATCTTAAGACTCCTGCCCTTAGCGCTCGATCGTGCCGGTGCGGCGGATCTTCTTCTGCAGCAGAAGCACGCCGTAGAGCAGCGCTTCTGCCGTGGGAGGACAGCCTGGCACGTAGATGTCGACGGGTACGACGCGGTCGCAACCGCGCACGACCGAATAGGAATAGTGATAGTAGCCGCCGCCGTTGGCACAGGAGCCCATCGAGATGACATAGCGCGGCTCCGGCATCTGGTCGTAGACCTTGCGAAGCGCGGGCGCCATCTTGTTGGTGAGCGTGCCGGCGACGATCATGACGTCGGACTGGCGCGGCGAGGCGCGCGGCGCGAAGCCGAAACGTTCGGCGTCATAGCGCGGCATCGACATCTGCATCATTTCGACGGCGCAACAGGCAAGACCGAAGGTCATCCACATCAGCGATCCGGTGCGGGCCCAGTTGATCAGCTCGTCGGTCGAGGTAACGAGAAAGCCCTTGTCGGCGAGCTCGTTGTTGATCTCGCCGAAGAAAGCGTCATTGCTGCCGATCGGCTTGCCGGTCGAGGGATCGATGATCCCCTTCGGCTGCGGCGCAACGAGCGCGGTGCCGGATGTTAGTTCCATTCCAGCGCTCCCTTCTTCCATTCATAGATAAAGCCGACCGTCAGCACCAGGAGGAAGACCATCATCGACCAGAAGCCGAACCAGCCCATTTCCCGGAACGAGACAGCCCAGGGGAAGAGGAACGCCACTTCCAGGTCGAAGATGATGAAGAGGATCGACACGAGATAGAAACGGACGTCGAACTTCATGCGGGCGTCGTCAAACGCGTTGAAGCCGCATTCGTAGGCCGACAGCTTTTCCGAATCGGGCGCCTTGAAGGCGACAGCAAAGGGGGCGACCAAGAGTGCGAGGCCGATCACAAGCGCGATTCCAATGAAAATCGCGATCGGAACATAGGAACCGAGAAGTTCAGTCATTGTTATCCGTCCCTGCCTGCGGGAAAGCGCCGGAGAAGAAGCGCTAAAACAACAAATCTCGCAGGCCGAAAAATATGTTGCAACGCCAGAGTGGTTAGCGCAGCCCGCGCCCGCGCGCAAGCCTTCAAGGGGCATTTAAACCGGTTGGCGGCACAGGATGGAGCGGCATTATTCGGCGTAGTAGCGACAAAGCGCGCATTTGCGCGAATGCACGAGCTTTGCCACGGACGATCGCGCACCGAGACAGATTGCCGCAATGCGAAAACACCCAAATCCGCACCACCAGATCGCATCGAAAGACAGGAGAAATGGCGCGAGTGACGGGGCTCGAACCCGCGACCTCCGGCGTGACAGGCCGGCACTCTAACCGACTGAGCTACACCCGCGCATCATGGCCATGCGGCCATTATTACATCATCGGCACATTTTGAGAATGCCGCTGCTTTGCCTTTCAAGAGTGGCGCGAGTGACGGGGCTCGAACCCGCGACCTCCGGCGTGACAGGCCGGCACTCTAACCGACTGAGCTACACCCGCATCATCTTGCTTGGCTGGAGCGACTTTCGTTCGCCCCGCATCAAAGCGGCCCTGCCGTTCGATGAGCGGCTAACTAAGCGGTTCGCATTTGGGTGTCAAGCGTGTTTGAAGACAAATCCGTGACGGAGCGGATTTTGATCCACAGCCCGCTTGGCGACACGGAATCAGGCACCAGCCGAGACGGCATCGGGCAACCCGCACCCGCCGGACATCATTGCGTGCTTTCTTTGCGTGATGACGACGCACACGGAAGCCATGCCCCTGGCTTAAGTCAACCGCCCATCCCGCGCGAAGTTGTCCACAAGCGATAGCAACACGGCTCCGGTGCGAAACCCGCGTTCACAAAAAAATCGAAAAAAACCTTGCAAATGCTCTTGCGGTTTTTCCCGGTTGCGCATAGATCACGCCCACCGACGCGGCGGACACGCTTGTTCGAAACGCGAGAGGGCGATTAGCTCAGTTGGTAGAGCGCCTCGTTTACACCGAGGATGTCGGGAGTTCGAGTCTCTCATCGCCCACCATTTTCTCAAAGAGCTACCTTAATTTCTTGCGCGACACTGTCTGCGTCGCCTCCTCACGCTCCGCTATACTGCTCGACCGTAACGTGTTCGAGCCAGTCAACCACTTTGCCGTCGAGCGCTTCCTGGATCGCGATATGGGTCATCGCCGTGTCCGGCGCGGCACCGTGCCAGTGTTTTTCGCCCGGCGGAAACCAGACGACGTCGCCCGCGCGAATCTCGCGTAGCGTCCCGCCCCAGCTTTGCGCCAATCCGCGGCCAGCCGTCACGATGAGGGGTCTGGCCAAGCGGATGCGTGTGCCAGGCCGTACGTGCGCCAGGCTCGAAAGTCACCGTGACGACGCGAACGCGCGCTGGCTGAGGTGCCTCCAGCACCGGGTCCTGCCGCACCGATCCGGTGAAATACTCTGTTGGGCCCCGCACCGAAGGCCGCGATCCACATTCCATGATTTCCATCCGGGGGTCCTCCGTGTTGTAGTTCCAAGGTCCAAGACAGCGTGAACCCGGCGCTTCGCTACAGCCTGTGAATGGTCACCGACGGACAAGCGTCACGCGCGACGTCGCAAAGGTGTTCATGGTGGGTAAGATAGATCACCTGTCCGACGCGTGCCATGTCCGCCATCAATTCGAAGGCACGACCGGCGCGATCGTCGTCGAACGTTTCCATGATGTCGTCGGCGATAAACGGCAGCGCCTCCCGGGCGGCGGCAACCTCGTGGTAGCCGGCGATTCTTAGAGCGAGATAGAGCTGGAACCGCGTACCCTTCGAAAGATCGCCGGCGAGCTTCGACCCGCCCGAGGCGACATTGGCGATCAGAAATTCCTGCCCCTTGTCCGCATGGGTGGAGAGGCCGGAATATTCGCCGCCGCTGATCTGCATGAACATCCGGGATGCCCGTTGCATCATGGCGCTGCGGTGGCGCTCGCGGAATAGGCGTAGCGCCTGCTCCGCCGCAATCACCCCTGCCCTCAATCGCAGATAGCCGATCGCCTTGTTCTCGATGTCGAGAAGCAGCGTTCGGCGCCGCTGCTCCAATTCGGCGACTCTGTCCCCGCCTTCGACATTCGCAAGCGCCTTTTCCCGAGTCCGAACCTCCGCATGCAATTCGCTGACATCGCGATCAGCAGCCTCAATCGCCTCCTCCAACCTGGCGAGTTCGTGCCGCAGCACCGTCTCGTCGACCGCTGCCAGCGTCGCCTCGGCCTCATCACATGTGGCAACGCCAAGCCGCGCGACAAGATCGTCCTCAAGTTCCGCGAGCCTTTGCCGCAACCTCTCCTGCTCGCGCACTGCGTCAAGGCATGCGCCGGCTTCATCGAGCGTGGTGCAGCCGAAGAAGTCGAGCATGGCCTGCCTCGCGCAAATATGGAGCCGCTCTTCCGCGTGCAGCCGTAGCAGGTCCTCGTCCATTCGCTCGATGCTGGCAGTGGCCGCCCTGCGGCGCTCCTGCTGCTGATGAGCGCTACCGATCCGGTCGCGCAAGGCGGCAAAGAGCACCAAGGGGTCATCGGCGCCATCTCGCAACCTGAACGCTTCGGCCAAGTTCGAAACCGCCTCGCCGAACGCGATCTGGTCCTTGAGCATGCCTGAGATTCGGTGATCGAGATCGGCCTTGCGCTGCATCAGCTTGTCGAAGTCCTGCAGGACCGCAAGCATCGGCCCGATCTCTTGTGGATTTGGCTGTTCGATCTCACCGGCGAGCCAGGTCCCTGCGAGCGCTTCGTGCCATTCACGCTGCCAGGCGGCCATTTCGGCCTCCGCGATTCCGAGCGTGATCTCCCGGTTTTCCAGCGATTCTGAGGCCCGGCGATGCTGCTCAACAGCAGCACGATGGGCGGCGGCGGCCGTCTGCGCCTCGGAGACGACACGCTCCGCGGTGGCCAGCAGGCCGTCGAGACGCAATGGCAAATTTCCGGTCACTCCAATGCGCGCAAGCTCGTCCTGCAGTGCGCGAACCGTTGTCGCTTCTTCGCTGGCCGCCCGCTCGTGCTGCAGATGCGTCGCTCGCAAAGCCGCCCGTGTTTCGAGCGCGGCGGCACGTGCCGCCAGCCAGGCTTCCAGTTGCGGCAACAGCGTGACGTTAGGTAAACCGCAGGCGCTCGCGGCGCGTCCCACCACCGCGTCCAATTCCCCGCGTACGCTGACCGCCACGCGTCTTTGCTCTTCAAGCTCGCCCAGGCGGGCGCGTCGTTCGGTGATCGCACAGGTCAGGCCGCGCAACTCCGCTACCCGTTCCGCCTGCCCCAACCGGGACGCGATCGCCCTGTCGTCCTCTTTCAGCAGCGTCTCGAAGGTGCTCGCCGTGACGTCATCCAGCCGAAGCCGATGCTCCTGCCAGGCAAGATCGCGCCGCATGCGCAGCTCGCTCGCGGCCGGCTCGTCCACGGCGCCGCCGAAGGAGTTGAGCGCCGCAAGACGCGCTTCGTCTCCGGCCTGGCGTTCGCTCTCGTCTGCAATCCTGGCATCGAGACGCAGCCGCCGCTCCGCCTGCAATGCTGCTTCCGCCCGCCAGGCCTCCACCACACCAGGCGCCGGGACGCAGATCGCCGCAAGCTCGTCGGCGCTTCCCTCGAACGGCCGCAAGTCGTCGAGCTTGTCGGAAAGCTCCGCCTCCAGCCGATCGATCTCCCGGCTTGCCGCCTCCTGCCGAAGCAGGCAGTCGCTCTGTCGCGCCAGCCGCAGGCGCTCCGTGAGATGGCAGAGATCTCTCCCGTTTCCGTCGAGCCGTGCGAGGTCCCGGTCAGCCTCCTGCCACAGCCGCCTTGCTTTCCCGGCCTCCTCGCGCGCGGACGAAAGCCGCTCGGCGAGCGTCGCGTGGCGCCGCACGAGGTCCTGCAGCCGGGCGCCGGCTGCCGCAGGCAGGAGAAGGGCGACAGGATCGGGATGGTCCTTCTGGCCGAGGCGGACGAGACAGGCATCAATACCGGCTGACGTAACGGCAAGCTCCTCGATGCGAGACGGCATGTCGCGCGCTGCCGTCAGATAGCGGGCGTCGAGCGCGGTTTCGCGGAGCATGTCGAATCGCTCGGCGAACGTCAGCGCCAGCTCGTCCAGAGGCAGGCCCTCCAGTTCCTCGCGTCGGTGGCGCAGTTCCTCGTTCAGTTGCGAAAACCGGGCAGCGATTTCCGTTTCCGTTTTGCGGAGCGCCGCAAGGTCGCTCCACCATTGCGAAGGCGGCAGCGGTAGAGCGTCTTGTCGGGCGAGTTCTTCCCGCACGCTGCGAAGACGACCGAGAAGCGGCATGCAGTCGAGCTGCGCGCGCGTCCGGTCCCGGGCAACGCGCAGTTCCGCGCGCCGTGCCGACGCGCTGTCATGGCGCTCACGGGCACTTGCCAGGGTCTTGCGAAGCGACGCGTATTCGCGGGCGTTGATATCGATCGCGCTACGCTCGGCCTTCAGCGCTTCCAGCGCTCCCCTCAGCTCGGCAAGTTCGTGCTTGCGTCCTTGCGGCTTGTAGAAGGCATCTGCCTCGGCCCGCAGCGTCGCCAATGCGGCGCTGCTGTCCGGCAGGCCGGAACTCGCGGAAAACAGCAGTGAGCCAAGCTCGCCCTCGCTCTTCAGAATGCTTTCACCACCCTGTTCGATGCTGTCATCGTCCAGCGAAAACATCATGCGGTAGGTTGTGCGATCGATAGAACCGAGGGCGGCCGAAAAGATATTGTCCGGCAACGGCTGCTCGTCAGGGCCGATCAAGCTGTTTGCGTTGCGCTTGATACGATAGGCGTGATGATGCCGGCCGCCGGTTTCCACGATGCCTCCGACACGCATCGTCTGATAGGGGTGCAGAAAACCATAGGGGCTGAGGCGCTCAATCCCGAAAAGCAGATCGAGGAAGCCGGAAAACAGGGTCGACTTGCCGGCCTCGTTCGGACCGTAAACCAGATGAAAGTCCGGCTGCCCGGGTTTGGCATTGCCGAAATCGAGACTGCGCGCGGTGAATTTTCCGTAGCGCACAAGATTGAGTTGCTGAAGCCGCATTAGTCGCCACCACCCTTGGCGGCGGCACCGTGGAGATGCGCCAGCACGTCAGCACTCCCCATCAGGCCGACATTCATCGCCAGTTCTTCAAGCGCATCTTCATCGGGCGCCAGCGCCTGTCGCAACTCAGGCGGGAGATGCTGCAAGAGTTCTTCTGTGACAGCTCTTATTTCCGTGCGAAAGCCGAAGGCCGGCAGGACTTCGTTTTCGACAAGGGAGGCAAGTTCCTCCACCGGCTCCCGGGACGGTCGATCGGCCTGCGCTCGCGGTTCCCGGCAGAGAAGGTCGATTTTCTCCACCCAGCATCCGCTGAGCCCGGCAGAAATGTTTGTGACCTCGGTTTGCAAAAGATCCGCGTCCCTTCTCAGGCGCCAGGTAAGCGCAGAGGTGCCCGTCAGAGATAAGCGCAGGATGAGATTTTCCGCCGAGATCGCGTGCCGAAGGCGAATAAGCGCACGGGTCGCCAGTTCCAGTACATCGCGCCACTCCACCGCGCCCGTGATATCCACGGAGAGCCGCTCGAACACGGCCACGCCGATCGGCCGCTCCTCTATTTCCACACGGCCGTCATCGTCGATCGTGACGACGGTCACGCCTTTGGCGCCCGCTTCGTTGATCTCGCGGCCCTGCGGCATGCCCGGCATGACGATGAAGGGCTGTTCGCTGTGTACCTGGCGCTGGTGGACATGGCCGAGCGCCCAATAGTCGAAACCGTGCCGTTGGAGGTCGGCGACGCTGCAGGGGGCGTAGCGATCATGCCCCGGCGAGCCGGAAAGGCTCGTGTGCAGCATGCCGATGTTGATCGCGTCGGCGATCGGCGGGTGAAATGACGGCAGCAGGCTCTCCGGAGCATGCGGATTGGCGAAGCTCACCCCGTGAATATGAACCGTCCTGCCGCTTGCCAAGGTCTTGGCGAGCATGGGCTTGCTTTGCCCTTGGAAAACGTGAACCGACGGTGGCAACGTCAACTCGCGCGTTACCTGGGACTGGGCGTCATGGTTGCCGCGAATGAGGAACGTCCGGATGCCGGCCTCGTCCAGGCGACGCAGTTCGCCGGCGAGGAAAAGCGCAGTATTCATGGAGGTCTGGCTACCGTCATAGAGGTCGCCGGCGATCAACAGCGCGTCGACGCTTTCGGCGATACATAGGTCGACGATGCTTGTCAGTGCGCCACGGGTGGCTCCGCGCACGAGGTCGGCGAGCTCCGCATTTCTGAGAGCCAGGCTGCGAAAGGGTGAATCGAGATGGAGGTCTGCGGTGTGGACGAAGCGGAAGGGCATGGCCGACCATGACCCGGCGCCGCCTCGCCCGTCAATGGCGCTCAACCGGTCGACCACAGGTGATCACACTGCCAATATCGTCGGCGTCATCCGCGATAATCACCTCCCTCTGGACGGACTGCTGCAAGCCTTCACGATCCGGGTGGCAGTTGCCCAGCTGAGCATACAAACGCCCTCGACAACGGGACCGTTTCCTATTGCTGAACAAGGACGCCGTAAGAATTAGGAGGTTTTTGTCGACAAATGTGCCATTTGTAACTATCAATAGTGTTACTGCCATTTGACATGGCACCTCAACATATACCTATGAAGGTCATGAAGAAGACATTCGAAGTTTCCGACAAGCTGTTCGAACTTTATCATCGCGTTCATCGCCTGGTGAACGAGTCGATGACGGAGGAAGGCGTATCGCTTGCCCGAAGCAAGTTCCTGTTCTTTCTGAGCAAGCTGGGGCCTTGCCGATCCACGGATATCGCCTGTGCGCTCAACTTCGCGCCGAGGACCGTCACCGAGGCGATTGACGGACTTGAGCGCGACCGTCTGGTGATGAGGAAGCCTGACCCCGAGGACCGCCGCGCGAAAATCGTCTCGATCACAGAGACCGGCCGGATCGTGCTCGAAGCGGCCGAACATCCGCGCAAGCAACTCATCGAGGAAATCTTCTCGGCGCTCGATGACGAGCAACTCGACCAGCTTTACGACATCGTCAGCAAGCTCGTGGAAAAGACCGACGAAATCCGCAAACGCAAGGAAGAGGCCGAAGAGGCAGAGGTGGCCGTCGCGCGCTAGAGTGGGATCCGGGCGAAAAGCCGCGCACACTTTTCCTCATCCAGCCCTAGACTCGGCGGCAAGCGACACTGAAAAGCTTGAAGAATCAGAAGGGGCCGGGACGTCATGTCCTGGCCCCTTGCGTTTCTCCAGGCGTTTGCGCTTACATTGCGTTGATCGCGCCGATGGAGAAGAACAGGGTCTCGCCGGAGGAGTCGTCGACGCCATCGTTGTCCGTGACGACATAACCGTTTCCAGCCGCGTCAACCGTGAAGCCCTCGACCTTGTCGACGACGTAGCCGTTCAGCGCCTTGAGTTCCGGAATGAGATCACGCACCTCTTCCTTCTTGACGACCGGCAGTTCGCCGCCGAGTGCAGCCGGCTTCAGGTCGGCAAGCGCAATGCGGTAGAGCTTCTTCAGCTTGGCCGCTTGCCCGATCAGGTTGTCGCGCTCGATGACATAGACATAGTCGCCATGGACGGTGATTTCCGAAAGACCGACCCAACCTTCTTCCGCCTTGTCGAGCGGATAGCGCACGGCGCCCCACTCCTTGCTCGCCGGCTTGTAGGAGACGAGTTTGACGAAACCTTTCTCGTCATCCTTCCATTCACGCTGGACTGCCATCCAAAGGACTTGGTTATCGCCCTCGCCGACCGCCGCAATGCCTTCGAAGCCATAGCGAATCTCGTTCGCGCGCAGTTCTTCCGGCAGCGCGATCTCTTCCTTGATCTCGCCCTTCTTGTTCACGTGGAAGATCGCGTGGCTGTAAAGCTTGTCCGAGTTGCCTTCGGAGGCGAGCCAGAAGCCGCCTTCGCCGTCATTAGCGATGCCTTCGATGTCGAGCTTCTGGGCCGACGAACCGTCACGGGTGATCGGCAGTGCTTCGGTGATCACGGCCGGTTTCTGCGAGGCGTCGATCGTGTAGATCGTCGGCCGGGAGGCAAAGACCGAGTCGTTGACCGCACGCAGGAAACCGGGCTTGTCTTCGACCGCAGCGAGCCCTGAGAGCGCGCCGAAGCCGATGGGCAGCCCATCCTTCTGAGCGGAGCGGATCTGCGGATAGACGGCGTCGCCGTCCGCCCGTTCATAGATCATGACATGGGCGCGCGCACCACCGTCCTCGACGAGATCGACTTCGTTCGCCGTCGCGAACAGGTTACGACCCGGAATCGCGACTGCGCCTTCGGGAGATACGCCGGACGGGAGAAGCTGGAGCGGCTCGGGTTCCGTGCCGGTGTCCTTGTAGACGCCAACGATCGAGGCGCGTTCCGAGAGCACGAAGAAGAGATTGTCGTCACCGAAGCGTGCCGCTTCGAGGCCTTCCGGCTCGACGCCTTTCGCAGACGATCTTTTGTCCGGATAGTGGCCGATCGCCGCGATCGCATGTTCGAAGGCTGCACCGGATTCGAACAGTACCTTGCCCGTCGTATCGAAGATCGTGAAGCCGCGCGCGCCGCCCTCGTAGTCGCCCTCGTTGGCGACGACCAGACGGTTATCGTCGAGCCATTTCACTGCATCCGGTTCACGCTTGCGGCCGGCCTGCTCGCCGGTAAACGAGATTGCACCGTCGCGCTTGACATCTATGTTCTTGAGATCGACCGTGCCGGCCGAGAAATGCGTCTTCACGGCACCGGATTTGCCGTCGATGATGACGATGTGGTTATTTTCCTGCAGCGTCAGCGCAATTTCGTCCTTGCCGTTGAAGGCGACGAATTCCGGCTCCGGGTCTTCCCCGGCTATCTCGGCGAGACCAGTCAGCGCCACGCGCTTGATGCTCGAGCAATCGGCGACACCATCCTTCAACGAGAGGATCACCAGATCGCCGGCCGGCATTTGCGGAATCTGCCCGTCGTTCACCTCCTCGTCACGCTCGTTTTCGATCGCGATCGTGGCGAGCGTCTTGTCCTTGTTGATCGCAATCGAGTCCGGCTGGCCGCCAAGGTCGCAAGTCGCGTCAATCTTTTTCGTCGCGAGATCGACCACAGCAACGAGACCGGAGGGCTTGGCAAAGCTTTCGCGCGTGTTGACAGCAACAAGCGCCTTCGCGCCAGCAACTGCAACCGAAGTCGGCTCACCATCGAAAGACACAATGCCGCCCGCCTTCGGTGCTTTGGCATCGGTGATGTCGACGAAGCCGACGCGCTTTCCGGGGCTGTCGGAATAGATGAGCGTGTTGCCATCTTCGCTTGCCGTTATGATTTCGGCCGAGGTCGCGGCCTTGCGATCTGCGCCTTCCGGCAGATTGTCCATGACGGCAAAGGATGCGACGCGGTTGAAAACCTGTTCTGCATGCACGGCTGATGCCGTCGATGCGGCGAGCGCTGCCGCCAATGCTGTGGTGATTGAAAATGTCTTCATGTGTCCCTCCGTGTCGCGACACATGGCAAATAGCCCCTGCGCTGTGCCGCTGTTGGCATCCGGAATCGCTGGATCGTTTCACGCGCCGGATGGGAGGCTTTTGCAACCGTCGTGTAACAGCTCAATGACACGGCGATAGAAACGAAAAGAGGCCCGGACGGACCGGGCCTCAATTGATCTGCTTGCTTGCTTCCGCCATCAAGCGGCGCCGCGGCAGATGAAACATGAACCTCTCTGCTGCCTATGTTCTCACAAGGGGAACGGCAAGACAGGGTGCAATGCGATGTTCGCTCGGGTTCTGGAACCCGCAAACACCTGATTAGTTGACAGCGTCCTTGAGGCCCTTGCCGGCCGTGAACTTCGGCACGTTGCGGGCCGGGATATCAACTTCCGCGCCCGTGGACGGGTTGCGGCCCTTCGAGGCTTCGCGGCGGGTCACGGAGAAGTTGCCGAAACCGACGAGGCGGATGTCGCCACCGTTCTTCAGTTCAGCCTGGATGGTCTCGAAAACTGCATCAACTGCAGAAGACGCATCGGTCTTGGAAAGTCCGGCCTTCTCAGCAACGGCAGACACGAGCTCATTTTTGTTCATGTTTCCACCCCTTTCAATTGGTTCGAAACGACTGTCTTGTTAAGCCGGGGCGGCTTGCGCATCGCCCACGTCTTGCCATTCCCAATTGCGCCTAATCCCTTGGAATGCAAGGCTTGCGGAGAGTTTTTACAACAAAAAAGACCGGCAAAGTGCCGGTCTTCCTTGTTTTTCTGGCGAGGGGCGCAAGCGGGACACAGTCCCGCGCCCCTTCCGGGACTTGATCAGTGCGCGATCGAAGCGCCCGCTTCGTCCTGCGAATCGACCGCCGCGACCGGCGCCGGCTGGTTCGCCGGGTCCCATTCGATCGGTTCGGGGCGACGCGTCAGGGCATGTTCGAGCACCTCGCCCATCCGCGAAACCGGGATGATTTCGAGGTTGTTCTTCACATTGTCCGGGATCTCGGCGAGATCCTTGGCGTTCTCCTCGGGGATCAGCACCTTCTTGATGCCGCCGCGCAGAGCTGCCAACAGCTTTTCCTTCAGGCCACCGATCGGCAATACGCGACCGCGCAAGGTGATTTCGCCGGTCATCGCCACATCCTTGGAGATCGGGATGCCGGTCATCACCGAGACGATGGCAGTCGCCATCGCGACACCCGCCGACGGGCCGTCCTTCGGCGTCGCACCCTCGGGCAAGTGCACGTGGATGTCACGCTTGTCGAAAAGCGGCGGTTCGATGCCGAAATCGATCGCACGCGAACGGACATAGGACGCTGCCGCCGAAATCGATTCCTTCATCACGTCGCGCAGGTTGCCGGTCACCGTCATGCGGCCCTTGCCGGGCATCATGACGCCTTCGATCGTCAGCAATTCGCCGCCAACCTCGGTCCAGGCCAATCCCGTGACCACGCCGACCTGATCGTCCCGCTCGGCTTCGCCGTGGCGGAACCGCGGCACGCCGAGATAGTCGGCGATGTTTTGCGCCGTCACTTCGACCTTCTTGGACTTGCCCTTGAGGATCTCGGTCACAGCCTTGCGGGCGAGCTTCATCAGTTCGCGCTCGAAGTTACGGACGCCGGCCTCACGCGTATAGGTCTGGATGACAGCCATCAGCGCATCGTCGGTCACCGAAAATTCCTTCGGCTGCAACGCGTGGTCGCGTATCGCCTTCGGCAGCAGGTGCCGCTTTGCGATCTCCAGCTTTTCCTCTTCGGTGTAACCGGCGATCCGGATCACCTCCATGCGGTCCATCAGCGGCGCCGGAATATTCAGCGTATTCGCGGTGGTAATGAACATCACATTCGAGAGGTCATATTCGACTTCCAGGTAGTGATCCATGAAGGTCGAGTTCTGTTCCGGATCGAGCACTTCGAGAAGCGCCGAAGACGGGTCGCCGCGGAAGTCCTGGCCCATCTTGTCGACCTCGTCGAGCAGGAAGAGCGGGTTGGACTTCTTCGCCTTCTTCATCGACTGGACGATCTTGCCGGGCATCGAGCCGATATAGGTGCGGCGGTGGCCGCGGATCTCGGCCTCGTCGCGAACGCCACCGAGCGCCATGCGAATATATTCGCGGCCCGTTGCCTTCGCGATCGACTTGGCGAGCGAAGTCTTACCGACGCCGGGAGGACCGACGAGGCACAGGATCGGTCCCTTGATCTTTGTGGAGCGCGCCTGTACCGCCAGGTACTCGACGATGCGTTCCTTGACCTTGTCCAAGCCGAAGTGGTCGGTATCGAGCACCTTCTCGGCGTGGTTAAGGTCGGTCTTGATCTTGGACTTCTTGCCCCACGGCATACCGAGCAGCCAGTCCAGATAATTGCGCACGACGGTCGCTTCCGCCGACATCGGGCTCATCTGCCGCAGCTTCTTCAGTTCTGCATCAGCCTTCTCGCGCGCTTCCTTGGAGAGCTTGGTCTTGGCAATGCGCTCTTCGATTTCGGCCATCTCGTCGCGGCCGTCCTCGCTGTCGCCAAGCTCCTTCTGGATCGCCTTCATCTGTTCATTGAGGTAGTACTCGCGCTGGGTCTTCTCCATCTGGCGCTTGACGCGCGAACGGATGCGCTTTTCGACCTGCAGGACCGAAATCTCGCCTTCCATGAAGCCAAGCGCCTTCTCGAGGCGCATCTTCACGCTCGTCGTCTCCAGCATCTCCTGCTTTTCGACGATCTTGATGGAGAGGTGCGATGCAACCGTGTCGGCAAGCTTCGAATAATCTTCAATCTGGCTTGCGACGCCGACGACCTCAGGAGAAATCTTCTTGTTGAGCTTTACGTAGCTCTCGAACTCGGACACCACCGAACGGCTCAGCGCTTCAATCTCGACCGGATCTTCTTCCGGTTCGTGGAGCACATGGGCTTGCGCTTCATAGAACTCTTCGCGCTGCGTATAGCGATCGATGTCCGCACGCGCGCGGCCTTCGACGAGAACCTTGACCGTTCCGTCGGGAAGCTTCAGCAGCTGCAACACATTGGCGATGGTTCCGACATGATAGATGGCGGAAGGTTCCGGATCGTCGTCGGTGGCGTTGATCTGGGTGGCAAGCATGATCTGCTTGTCGGTGCCCATGACCTCTTCCAGCGCACGGATCGACTTCTCCCGCCCGACGAAGAGCGGCACGATCATGTGCGGGAAGACTACGATGTCACGCAGCGGCAGAACCGGATAGGTCGCGCTTTCAGTCGCCGAGGACGTTTTATTCGTCATATCATTTCCTTTCCGTCCCGAATTCGGGCCCGTTCCCGAGAGCCTCTAAGGCACTCCCGGCTGTCATTTTTTCTTCATGAAGGTGGAGTGCAAGAGCGGCCTTTTCAAGGTACGGCGCAGCCTCCCCCTTCACGGATAGTTCCCGATCCCTATGCCCGGACGCTGTTGCGTACCTTGCGCGGGGACGCTGAAACATCAACGACAGGCAGCAAACGAGCCTTCACTGAATCGTCGCATCATCGCGTTGTTGCCGCGGTTTAGCAACAAGCGTTTCATTAAATCGAGCGGGCAGCCGCCTCATCTCAACAGCTATGTGCACGATACGGAAAAGCCCGCGCGCGGCGGGCTTTTCAAACAATCGTGAAAGAGAGCGACTACACCGCCGCGCGTCTTAATCAGATGTGCAGACTAGGCCGAAACGTTGGTCTTCTCTTCGGACCGTTCCGAGTAGATGTAGAGCGGCCGTGCGGTGCCCTTGACCACCTCGTCCGATATTACAACCTCGCGAACGCCTTCGAGCGTCGGCAGTTCGAACATCGTGTCGAGCAGGATCTTTTCCATGATCGAGCGCAGACCGCGAGCACCGGTCTTGCGCACGATGGCGCGTTTAGCGATTTCGCGCAGAGCGTCCTCGTGGAAGGTCAACTCGACGTCCTCCATTTCGAACAGACGCTGATACTGCTTGACCAAGGCGTTCTTCGGCTCCGAAAGAATCTGGATCAATGCATCCTCATCGAGATCTTCGAGCGTCGCCAGAACCGGCAGACGGCCGATGAACTCGGGGATCAGGCCAAACTTGACGAGATCTTCCGGCTCAAGCTCCCGCAATACCTCGCCGACGCGGCGATCTTCCGGAGCGCGGACGGTGGCGCCGAAGCCGATCGACGTCTTTTCACCACGGGCCGAAATGATCTTGTCGAGGCCCGCGAACGCCCCACCGCAGATAAAGAGGATGTTCGTCGTGTCCACCTGCAGGAATTCCTGCTGCGGATGCTTGCGGCCGCCTTGCGGCGGAACAGACGCCACGGTGCCTTCCATGATCTTCAGGAGGGCCTGCTGCACGCCTTCGCCCGAAACGTCGCGGGTGATCGAAGGATTGTCCGACTTGCGCGAAATCTTGTCGACCTCGTCGATATAGACGATGCCGCGCTGGGCGCGCTCGACGTTGTAGTCTGCCGCCTGCAGCAGCTTCAGAATGATGTTCTCGACGTCCTCCCCGACGTAGCCCGCTTCCGTCAACGTCGTTGCGTCGGCCATGGTGAAGGGAACGTCGATGATCCGGGCGAGAGTCTGCGCCAGGTAGGTTTTGCCGCAGCCGGTCGGTCCGACGAGCATGATGTTCGATTTCGCCAGTTCCACGTCGCTGCTCTTCGCGGCATGCGCGAGGCGCTTGTAGTGGTTGTGCACGGCGACCGACAGGATACGCTTGGCCTGCTGCTGGCCGATGACATATTCGTCGAGAACCTTGATGATTTCCTGTGGGGTGGGAACGCCATCGCGCGACTTGACCATCGAGGTCTTGTTCTCTTCGCGGATGATGTCCATGCACAGTTCCACGCATTCATCGCAGATGAACACGGTCGGCCCTGCGATCAGCTTGCGAACCTCATGCTGGCTCTTGCCGCAAAACGAACAATAGAGGGTATTTTTCGAGTCACCGCCGTTGCTACCGCTGACCTTGCTCATGTCCACTTCCTTCCAGCACGCCGGACACCTTCGGAAAGATATACCGGACCACTCAATCCGCCTTGCGCAAAAGCTTGCCACCCATCGCAAGGTTCTTGGGAGTACTCACCGTAACAGGCAATCGCCTGAATTTCGGCCGCAACGACTCTCCCGCCGAAACCCGAGCACCGTGTTTCCAAACTCCGACACAGCACTTTGGTTCATATTAACGGCTTTAACTTAGCGATAAAGCCCCTTAGCCATTACAAATGTGTCACAATTACATCGGTGGTGACACAAAAGCTTGATATCAAGCCTGTTCAGCGCCTTCGGCTGCCTCACGCGACGTGATGACCTTATCGATTAGCCCCCAGTCCAGAGCCTCGTCAGAGCTCATGAAATGGTCGCGATCGAGCGTCTGTTCGACCTCTTCATAGGTCCGTCCGCAATGCTTGACATAGACCTCGTTCAGCCGGCGTTTCATCTTCAGAATGTCTCTCGCGTGCCGCTCGATGTCGGATGCCTGCCCCTGGAACCCGCCGGAAGGCTGATGCACCATGATGCGGGAATTCGGCGTCGCGAAACGCATGTCCTTGTGACCCGCCGCCAGCAACAGTGAACCCATGGATGCCGCCTGTCCGATGCAGAGCGTCGAGACAGCCGGTTTGATGAACTGCATCGTATCGTAGATCGCCATGCCGGCCGTCACGACGCCGCCCGGCGAATTGATGTACAGCGCGATTTCCTTCTTCGGGTTTTCAGCCTCGAGGAAAAGCAGCTGGGCGCAGACAAGCGTTGCCATCTGATCTTCGACCGGGCCTGTCAGGAAGATGATCCGCTCCTTGAGCAGACGCGAAAAGATATCGTAGGAACGTTCGCCGCGGTTGGTCTGCTCAACAACCATCGGCACCAGCGCCATGGCCGTATCAACTGGATTTCTCATATCGAACCTTCATCAATCGGGGCCGCAATCCCTCGCGGACCGGAATCATCGGATTAGCCTCAGTCCTTACATAGAGTGTCAATGCCCTTCACTTCAAGTCGCGAACATTCGATAGGCTCAATGGTCGCGGCCACATTACGCAAAGCCCAAATGCTTGCCGACCGATTGCCGGTAGAACATTTTTCCGGCGCTACCGCCCGGTGTGCGCCGCATTGCTCACAGGCATTGCGGATGCGGCGGTAAACGATCGGTAAACCTCGCTTCGCGTGAAACGTCCGCGCTTCACAGTTGGGACTCCAGCGGCAAGAAGCGGATTGCGCCGGCGATCAGCCGCCGAAGAATGCCAGCATCCGGCTCGCGCCGCAGCCATCTTTCCGTTCCGTTCGTGCGATCGCGCCAGACCGGCCTGCCATTCTCCAAGGCCAGCCTATAACTCATTTCCGGCGATGTCTCGTCGTCGAATATCGATTGAAGTTCTTTGGCTAGAGCTTCATCCGAAAACACGACCCCCATCTCGGTGTTGAGCGACGCGGAACGCGGATCGAAATTCATCGAGCCGACATATCCGATCATCCCGTCGATGACGAAGGCCTTGGTATGCAAGCTTGCATTGCGGGCGCCGAACAGAGACATGCGGTGACGGTCGATGAAATCCCCGCGCTCCTTAAGCTCGAACAGATCCACTCCGCCGCGCAGCAGCCCTTTGCGATATTTCACATAGCCGCCATGGACGGCCGCGACGTCCGTCGCTGCCAGCGAATTCGTCAGCACGGCCACCTTCGCCCCCTTCTTGGCAAGCGTCGTCAGTTCGCGCGTTCCTTCGGCGCCCGGGATGAAATAGGGGGAAATGATGCGCAGATCGCGCTTGGCGGCGTTGATCAGCGGAAAGAGCTCACGCAGCAGCCAGTTCTGGCGCTTCTGCATCAGCGCCTTTTCGGGCGGATCGAAGGCAATGCGTACATCGGCGCTCCGGTGAAGCGGGCGACTGCCCCAAAAGCAACCCTTCTCAGCGACCGCCTTGCCGACCTGTTCCAGGTAGAACCGCGCGGCGGGCGTGCGGGCAAGCACATCGAGCGTTTCACGCAGCGCCGGCAGAAATTGCCTGCGCGGCGTGCGCAGCGCTGCGATCGGCAGGACGGAGGCGCTGTTCCAATAGCGATCGAACATCTCCGTCGCCTGATCGACGACCGGCCCAATCATCCAGACATCCAGATCGCGAAAGTTCGAGAGTTCGGCAGCGTCGAAATAGGCATCGCCAATATTGCGTCCGCCGGTAATAGCCAACCGGCCGTCCGCTATCCATAATTTGTTGTGCATGCGGCGGGTTGCGCTGAAGGCGCGGATGGCCATTTCGAAACCGCGGCGAAGGCGGTCTGTGCGCGCCCGGCTCGGATTGAACAGGCGCACGTCGATATTCGAATGCGCATCAAGCGAGATGCACAGGCGGTCATGAATCCCCGCATTGATATCGTCGAGCAGCAATCGAACACGCACGCCACGGTCGGCGGCCATGACGAGTTCGCGCGTCAGCAGAAACCCAGTCAGATCGTCCTTCCAGTAATAATATTGCAGGTCGAGGCTACGTCCGGCTCGCCGCGCGGAGTGCACCCTCGCGACAAAGGCCTCGATGCTGTCGGATATTAATGCCACGCCGCTTTGATGAGGATGATCGAGCAGAAGCAGACCGATATCCAGATCGATCTCGGTCTCGTTCTCGGCGACGGGCAGCGCATAGGAAGGCGGCGCCTGGGGACGACGCCCAAACCGCCCGTAGATGTAAAGGATCGCCGCACCGGCGAGGGCGATCACAACGGCAAGAAATACCGTAACCCAAGAAAACATCGCACGCCGCCTCAGCCTGCTTAAGCCGAATCCGTCTCGATCAGCTCGGCGCGACCTGGATCGTTGTCGCTTTTTTGAACGGCCTTCAGGTCAATTGATGCCTTTACCGGCAAATGGTCTGAAGCAATACGCGCGAGCGGCGAGTCATGCACAGCCACGGACGTGACCAGATGATGCGGATTGCCAAGCACCCGATCGAGCGGCAGTAGCGGAAAACGCGAGGGAAAACTAGCGACCGTCGCGTGCGAGGGATCGAAGGTCGGGCTCAGAAACTTGAGCGATGAACGCTTGCCCATGCGCCATTCGTTGAGGTCGCCGATAAGCAGGGTCGGTCGGCCGACCCCATCGGCGGCGGCGCGCAGAAGGGCCTCGGCTTGCTGGGCTCGCGAGTGACGCAACAGTCCGAGGTGGGCGGCGATCACCCGCAGCGGACCGGCCTTGAGGTCGAGATCGACGACCAACGCGCCCCGCGGCTCGACACCAGGCAGCTTCAACTGGCGGATGTCGGAAACCGCCCCTTCTCGTAGCAAGAGGACATTGCCGTGCCAGCCGTGCCCTTTGGCTGAAAAGGGTGAGATCGGCACCGAAACCAGATGCGCCTCGCGCCGCAGGTGTTCGAGATCGAGAAGACCGGCCCGTTCGCCGAAGCGCTGATCCGCTTCCTGCAGGGCAACGATATCCGCGCCGATCTCGCTGATAACCTGGGCTGTGCGCGCCGGGTCAAACCGGCCGTCGGTGCCGACGCATTTATGGATATTGTAGGAGGCGATGACGATGTCTCCGCGCTCCACTGCCGCCTCGCGCCCCACGACCGTGGGCCGTCGCTTGCGGATCGCCGCCAGAATGCCCGCGGATAAACTGTTCTGTACTTTTGCCATGCCGCTCCCTGCTTGCTGCCGCATCATGCTCAAATAGGTCCGCTCGTGCCACCGAAAAAGTCCGGGCCACGCATCTTGTTTCTTACGGAAGATCGGGCTCACATCGAGAGCCTGCACCCTACACGCGCCGACCGATTACGCTTGCGGCAGCCGCGCCCGGCGCAATAGAGATGCAGATGAAGCAGCGAGTCTACCCATACGTGAAGAGTTGAGTCATGCCCGTAGTCCCCGGTATTTCGATCGACGGTTCGAGCCGCCGCGTTTCTCTCGACGTTCGCGATCCGGACTTCTTCCGCAATCCGCTTCCCGCCTATGCAGCTCTCCATGCGCAATGTCCGGCCTTCTTCTGGGAGGAACGGCAGCAATGGTATTTTGCGGGCTATGATCAGGTAAACGGCCTGCTGCGCGATCGCCGCTTCGGTCGCCAGATTCTGCATGTCGCGACGCGCGACGAACTCGGCATGCCCGAGCCGAAACCGCATCTGAAGGATTTCGATGCGCTGGAGGCGCACTCGCTGCTGGAACTGGAGCCGCCGGCGCACACGCGGCTGAGGACGCTCGTCAACCGCGCTTTCGTTTCGCGGCAGATCGAACAACTAAAGCCGGAGATCGAGACGCTTTCGCACGCCGTCATCGAAAGCTTCGAGAAAAACGGCGAGGTGGAATTGCTGAAGGCCTATGCCGAGACGATCCCGGTGACCATCATCGCGCGCATGCTGGGAATCCCCGTGGAGGCGGCCCCTCGCCTTCTCGACTGGTCGCATCGAATGGTCCGGATGTACGTCTTCAATCCGAGCTTCGAAACGGAGCTCGACGCCAATCAAGCGTCCGCCGAATTCGCCGCGTATCTCCGCGACGTCATCGCCGAAAAACGCGCCAATCCGGGCGACGATCTGCTGACGCACATGATCACTTCGGAGAAAGATGGGGAGCGACTGTCGGACGCCGAGCTGATCTCGACAACCGTTCTGCTGCTGAATGCGGGCCACGAGGCAACGGTCCATCAGATCGGCAATGCGGTGCGGACGATCCTGCAATCGGTTCTTTTCCCGAGCGAACTCTTTGCGACCGAGGAATCGACGGAACGGGCCATCGAGGAATGCCTGCGCTTCGCGGCACCGCTGCATATCTTCCAGCGCTATGCGCTGACAGATATCGAGCTCGAGGACGGCATCGCCCTCAAGAAGGGCGACAAGGTCGGGCTGATGCTTGGCGCGGCCAATGTCGATCCGCGAAAGTTCTCGGCACCCGGCACATTCAAACCGGATCGGGACGAAGGCCCCAATGTCTCGTTTGGTGCCGGCCTGCACTTTTGCATCGGCGCGCCGCTCGCGCGGCTCGAGCTTAAGCTTTCCCTTCCGATCCTTTTCCGACGCCTGCCAGGCATGCGGCTCAAGCACGAGCCGCATGTCAAGGACAGCTTCCATTTCCACGGGCTGGAGCGTCTGGATCTCGTCTGGTAGTCAGCTGCAGACCTTCGCTCAGACGCGGCGCGCCGTAGCGTTCCGCCGGTCGGTCGGAGCATTGATCGCGGCGGAGCGATGTTACAGGCGGATGACATAATCCTTGCGAGTCGTTTCAACGACTTCCCAGGTTCCCTTGAAGCCGGGTCTGAGGATCATGCTGTCGCCGGCTCTCAGGTGAATGGGCTCCCGCCCCTCCTCCGTTACGATCGAATGGCCGGACAGGATGTGGAAATATTCCCATTCGTCGTAAATGATCCGCCACTTTCCGGGCGTCGCTTCCCAGACGCCCGCATAGAGGCTGCCTCCCGCCTCTTCCAAGTTCCAGGTGCGAAACTCGGGGGTTCCGGAAATCAGCCGGTCGGGCGCCGGCGCTCCAACCTCTGCTTCGACGGAAGAGGGATCGAACTTCAAGAGATTGCTCATGGGACACCTATCTGGCAGGGGTCGAAAGGCCACATCGCGTTTCAGATCTTCGCGAGGGATTGCTCAAGGTCGGCGATGATATCGGCAACGTCCTCAATGCCAATGGAGAGGCGGATGACGTCAGGCCCGGCGCCGGCCGCGACCTGCTGCTCCGGCGTCAGTTGGCGATGCGTGGTCGATGCAGGATGGATAACGAGCGACCGCGTGTCACCGATATTGGCGAGGTGCGAGAACAGTTCGAGCCCCTCAACGAAGCGTTTTCCAGCATCGTAGCCGCCCTTGAGGCCGAAGGTAAAGACGGCGCCCGCCCCCTTCGGGGAATAGCGCTTCTGAAGCGCGTTGTTCGGATCATCGTCCAGACCGGTATAGCGGACCCAGGATACCTTGTCGTGTTCCCTCAGCGACTTCGCGACCGCCAACGCATTGTCGCAGTGGCGTTGCATCCTCAGCGGCAGCGTTTCGATGCCGGTCAGGATCATGAAGGCGTTGAAAGGCGAGATCGCCGGCCCGAAATCGCGCAGCCCGAGCACGCGCGCCGCGATCGCGAAGGCGAAGTTGCCGAAGACTTCGTGCAGCACCACCCCGGCATATTCCGGACGCGGCTCGGAAAGAAGGGGGTATTTGCCGGACTTCGACCAATCGAAAGTGCCGCCATCGACGATGATGCCGCCCATCGAATTGCCGTGGCCGCCGATGAACTTGGTGAGTGAATGAACGACGATGTCCGCGCCGTGCTCCAGCGGCCGCAGCAGATAGGGCGTCGCCATCGTGTTGTCGACGATCAACGGCAGACCGTGTCTCCGCGCCACCTCGGCGATTGCCGCGATATCGACGAAGGTGCCGCCGGGATTGGCGAGACTTTCTATGAAGATGCCCTTGGTTCGCTCATCGATTTTGTCATCGAAACTTGCGGGATCTACGCAATCCGCCCAGCGAACCTGCCAGTCGAACGATTTGAAGGCATGGCCGAACTGGTTGACGGAGCCGCCATAGAGTTGCTTCGCCGCAACGAAATTGTCTCCCGGCCCCATGATCGTGTGGAAGACCAGAAGCTGCGCCGCATGTCCCGAAGCGACCGCAAGTGCCGCCGTGCCGCCCTCGAGTGCGGCGACGCGCTCCTCCAGCACCGCCTGTGTCGGGTTCATGATCCGCGTGTAGATGTTGCCGAACTGCTGCAAGCCGAAGAGTGCGGCGGCGTGATCGGTGTCGTCGAAAACGAAGCTTGTCGTTTGATAGATCGGCGTCACGCGTGCGCCGGTCGTCGGATCGGGCTGGGCACCGGCGTGAATTGCAAGCGTGCTGAAACCGGGACCGGCCTTCGTCATTCGTTCCTCCCTGCGCCCACTCCAGTGCCGCGAGTCGTAATCAGACCCGCAAAGTCACTGAAGTACTTTGCATTGTTGCATGATTTGTCGGTAGAGCGTCTGCGATTAAGGCATCATCCAGCGGTCAGCCTATCAGGCGCGGATACTCGATCGCGGGGCAGCGGTCCATGACGACCTTGATCCCGGCGGTCTCGGCCTTGGCCGCAGCCTTGTCGTCCCGCACGGATAGTTGTCCCCATATCACCTTCGGCAAGGATGGGAGCTCGAGGATTTCGTCGACGAGCGCGGGCAGCGCATGGGCGGCGCGGAAGACGTCGACCATGTCGATAGGCTCCTTGATGTCCGCGAGCCTCGCCACGACTGGCTGGTCATGGATCGTCCTCCCGGCCTGACCCGGATTGACAGGAATAACGCGATATCCCTTGCGCAACAGAAAAGCCATCACGCGATGACTCGGCCGCTCGGCCTTTGGCGAAGCGCCGACCAGGGCGATCGTCTTCGTCGTGCGCAGAATGTCGGTGAGATAGTAGTCCGGGTAGGCATCATGATTCATGCTGGCATATCCAAGGATCACTTACACGTCTGGATACTTGGCCTCGCATGTCCACAAGTCAACCGAAGCGGGCAGGATCATTCGCCATTTCAACAACCGTCCGGAGATTTCCCGTTCGCCTGACCGAATCCGGTTGCTTTTCGCCCGGCACCGCTCCACAAACCCGGAGCGCTCCACATCGTCCCGCCGAGGTTCATTTTGCCGCTTGACGTTATCGTGCTTGTCCTCTTCGGGGCGCTTCTGCACGCAACCTGGAACGCACTCGTCAAGGCCGGTTCGGAAAAGTCGCTGGATGCGGCCATGGTTGCGCTCGGCGCGGCCACCGTGGCCGTGCCTTTCCTGCCGTTCCTGCCGCTCCCGAAATCCGAAGCGTGGCCCTTCGTCCTGGTTTCGGCAATCTTCCAGTTCGTCTATTTTCAGCTGGTGGCGGCATCCTATCGCGCCGGTGACATCGGCCTCGTCTATCCGCTGATGCGTGGCGTCGCACCGCTTATCGTCGCCTCAACGAGCAGCCTCGTTGTCGGTGAGGAACTGAGCCGCGGCGCCGTCGCCGGCATCATGACGATTTGCGCCGGTGTGCTCACGCTCGCCTTCGAAGCCCGCAAGGGCGGCAAGCATGCGATCCTGCTGGCGCTTGCCAATGCCTTCGTGATCGCGTGCTACACCTATGTCGACGGCGTCGGGGCGCGGCTCTCCGGGAACCCGATTTCCTACACGCTGTGGATGGCGCTGCTGCCACCCGTGCTTCTCTTCGCCTGGGCGTTCGTTCACCGCGGCGTCAAGCCCGTGCTGCGCCATGTCCATCAGCACTGGCGGCGCGGACTGATCGGTGGCGCCGGGTCGATTGGCGCCTACGGGCTCGCGCTTTGGGCGATGACCAAGGCGCCGGTCGCAACGGTCGCGGCGCTTCGCGAAACATCGATCCTCTTCGCGGTCGTGATCTCCGTTGTCTTCCTCAAGGAGCGGGTCAGCATCTGGCGCATCGCCGCCGCATCAGTCATCGCGCTCGGCGCATTGCTCCTCAAGCTTGCCTGACGGTCAGTCTTCTTTCCACTCCGGCATGCGCTTGCCGAGAAAGGCGCCGATACCTTCTTCCGCATCGCGGGCGAGCATGTTCTCGACCATCACGTCGACCGCGTAGTCATAGGCGTCCGCCAACGGCAGGTCTGCTTGCCGATAGAAGGCTTCCTTGCCGATTTTCAGTGCCTGCGGCGACTTCGAAGCGATGACGGCGGCGTATTTGTCCACCACCTGGCGCAGATACTGCTGCGGCACGATGCGATTGACGAGGCCGAAATCCTTGGCCGTGGAGGCGTCGATCGTCTCGCCGGTCAATAGCATCTCCATCGCCTGCTTGCGGTGAGCGGCGCGCGAGAGCGCAACCATCGGCGTCGAACAGAAGAGGCCGATGTTCACGCCCGGCGTGCAGAAGGTCGAACTGTCGGTGCAGATTGCCAGATCACAACTTGCCACCAACTGGCAGCCGGCGGCCGTCGCGAGACCATCGATCTCGGCGATCACCGCCTGAGGCAACCGGGTGATCTTCAGCATCAGGTCTGCGGCAAGCCGGATCGTGCGCTCAAAAAAGGCCTGGCCACGATCTTCGTCGGCGCGATGCAGGGTCATTTCCTTGAGATCGTGACCGGCGGAGAAGAGCTTGCCCGCAGCGGCTATCACGATCACCTTGATGTCCTTCGAGCCGGCGGCCGCATCAAACTCGGCCAGAAGCGCCTCCATCAAGGCAATCGAAAGGACATTCGCTGGCTGGTTGTTGAGCGTCAGCCGCAGGACCGGGCCGTTTACCTCGCGGAGCAGCAAGCCGTTCGGCTCTTCCTTCCTGAATGAAACGACGTCCGCCATGACCTTCTCCGAATGATTGCCGTTGGCGACGCGTGGTACGCCGCTAAAACCGCTCTTTCAAGCCCGCTGCCTGTTTCCTTAAATCGTTGCCATTTAAGGAAACAGGCAGCAGTTCAAAGTGCTACAGCGTCCTTTGCGCGTCTGACAAGACGCGCGGCGCTGTAAGACCATTTTCCAGCTTGCGCGATCGCCGCGGACATCCTGTAACGAGTGCAAGAAAAGAGGAGGAAAGCGATGAAGCTGCAGCCGATCATGACCGTCGACGAGTTGAACAGCTTCCTCGATACTGACTTTCCGCAGGTCCACACGGACGGCAAGGTCTTCGCCGTGACCGGCACCGGGCCGGGCTTTGCAACGATGCGGCTCGATCCGAACGAACGACATATTCGCCCTGGCGGCACCGTCTCGGGGCCGACGCTGTTCGCGCTCGCCGACGTATCCGCCTATATCGCGCTGATTGCGCATATCGGCCCGATAGCCCTTGCCGTCACCACCAGCCTCAACATCAACTTCCTGCGAAAGCCTGAGCCGGAGCCGCTCGAATGCACCTGCCGGATCCTGAAACTCGGGAAGCGACTCGCGGTTCTCGACGCTTCGATAAGACCTGTTGGTGCGGACGATCTCGTTGCTCATGCCACGGCGACATACTCGATTCCGTCGCGTTAATTTGTGGTATGTCCACACCACATTGCTAACTTACTGATTTTAAACATCATTCTTTTACGAAGCGCAAAAATCCGCCCTTGACGGCATTTTCGCACTTCCGTATAAGCTGCCGCAGATCGCGGTCCCTTTCGGGCCGCCTTCTTTTTTGACCCGCCTGCGGGTCAAACCAAGCAACAAGAAAAGCCCGGCGCTATGCTTCCGGGTCCAACGAAAGAGTTTAGATATGGCAACCTTCGTTCAGAAGCCTGCAGAGGTGGAGAAGAAGTGGATCGTCATCGACGCCGAAGGCCTCGTTGTCGGTCGCCTCGCTTCCATCATCGCAAACCGCCTTCGCGGCAAGCATAAAGCCACCTTCACGCCGCATGTTGACGATGGCGACAACGTCATCGTGATCAACGCCGAGAAGGCCGTCCTCACCGGCAAGAAGTACACCGACAAGAAGTACTACTGGCACACCGGCTACCCGGGCGGCATCAAGGAGCGCACCGCGCGCCAGATCATCGAAGGCCGCTTCCCGGAGCGCGTCATCGAGAAGGCTGTAGAGCGCATGGTTCCGCGGGGCCCGCTCGGCCGTCGCCAGATGAAGAACCTGCGTGTTTACGCCGGCTCCAATCACCCGCATGAAGCACAGCAGCCGACCGTCCTCGACGTCGCCAAGCTGAACAGCAAGAACACAAGGAGCGCCTGATAATGGCTGACCTTTCCGCTCTCAAGGATATCGCCACGACCGCGGAACCGGCTGCTCCGGTTCACGTCAAGAAGGTCGACACGCAGGGCCGTTCCTACGCGACCGGCAAGCGTAAGGACGCTGTCGCCCGTGTTTGGGTCAAGCCCGGCTCCGGCAAGATCACGATCAACGGCAAGCCCTATGCGGCTTACTTCGCTCGCCCGGTTCTGCAGATGATCCTGCAGCAGCCGATCGTCGCTGCTGCCCGTGACGGCCAGTTCGACATCGACGCGACCGTTGCCGGTGGCGGTCTCTCCGGCCAGGCCGGTGCCGTTCGTCACGGCATTGCCAAGGCTCTCACCTACTTCGAACCGGGCCTGCGCTCCGTTCTGAAGCGCGGTGGCTTCCTCACCCGCGACAGCCGCGTGGTCGAGCGCAAGAAGTACGGCCGTGCAAAGGCACGCCGTTCGTTCCAGTTCTCCAAGCGTTAATCGCTGGCAGTTACTGCACTTCCAAGGCCGGGCATGTCCCGGCCTTTTTTCGTTGATTTCCAAGAGTCAGATCGGCAGTTCCGTGGTCGACTTGAGCTCCCTCAGCACGAAGCTCGACACCACCGTCCGTACATGCGGATTGCGCATCAGGTAGCGCGTCATGAACGCGTCATAGCTTTCCACATCCGCCGCCCGGATCTTCAGCATATAGTCGAACGTGCCGGAGAGCGCGTAACATTCCATGATTTCCGGTCTGTCCCTGACCACAGCCGAAAACGATGCGATCGCCTCGTCATGATGGTCCTCGAGCGTCACATGGGCGATGATGCAGAGCTTCAGATCCAGCTTTGCCGGATCGAGCAGCGCCACGCGCTTGCGGATCACGCCATCGGCCTCGAGTTCCTGCAGCCGACGCCAGGCCGAGCTTTGCGACATGCCGGCCTTCTCCGCCAGCTCCGCGAGCGACTGGCCGCCGTCGGCCTGGATCAGGCGAAGCAATCGGCGCAACGGTTGGAACGATTCCTTCAAATCTGACGGCATTTCGAAATTTCCTCCCGCCAGGAAGCCGCTGACCGGCAACTGTGAAACAAATACTCAGCCCGTTGGGGATACAATTGCAACAGCAATCTGTTCTGACGAATGAGGAGACGTCATGACCAAACAAAGCACCTACACCGCGAAACTGCCGGAACCGGACGGCACCTATCTCTACACACCGGAGGAGGATGCGGTCTGGGGCGAACTCTATCTGCGGCAGATGAAGCTGCTTGCCGACAAGGCATGCGACGAATATCTCGAAGGCGTGCGGACCCTCGGCCTCAATCCGGACCATGTCCCGCAGCTCAAGGACGTCAACCGCAGGCTCGCCGAAACCACGGGCTTCGGCGTCGAGGGCGTGCCGGCGCTTATCCCGCCTTCGCGCTTCTACGAACTCCTTTCACAAGGCAAGTTCCCACTCGCGACCTTCATGCGCCGCCGGGAGCACATCGACTATATCGAGGAACCCGACCTCTTCCACGAGGTCTTCGGCCATTGCCCGCTGCTGACCAACCAGAGCTACGCCAACTTCGTCCGCCGCTTCGGCCAGAAGGCGGTCAAGCTCGGCAAGGACTATTCGTGGCATCTGTTCCGCTTCTTCTGGTTCACGGTCGAGTTCGGCCTTATCAACACACCGAAGGGCCGGCGCTGCTACGGCGCGGGGGTCGTTTCGTCAACGAGCGAGACGCGCCATGCCATGGAGACGATGGACTGCGAATTCCGCCCCTTCGATCTGATGAGCGTTCTGCGGACGCCCTACCGCATCGATATCGTCCAGCCGATCTACTATGTCATCGACAGCTTCGCCCAGCTCGAGACGATTATCGAGGAGGACATCCCTGCACGGATCAATGAAGCCAAGAGGCTTGGTGATTTTGCGCCGACCTTCGAGGCCAAGGCGTCCTAAGGTTGTCCCCTTGGAATGCACATGATTTTGCCGGCAAGCTCTTGCCTTGCCGGCATCGTTTGTCCAACGTCCCGTCAAACTGACGGGAGACGGGCATGGCAAACAAGACGATCGACCACGCGATCACGGCAAGATCACTGACTGCGGCGGCGTCCGATCCCACCCACGCCGGCATCCTTTCCTTCATGCGGCGGAAATACACCAAGCAATTGAAGGGCGTGGACACCGTCGTCTGGGGCATTCCCTTCGACGCAGCGACCTCCAACCGCCCCGGCGCCCGTTTCGGACCGCAGGCGATCCGCCGCGCCTCCGCCATCTTCGACAACGATCCGCAATATCCGTTCGAGCGCGATCTCTTTGCCGACATGGCGACGATCGACTATGGCGACTGCCTGCTCGACTACGGCAATCACACCAAGACGCCCGCGACGATCGAGCGTGAGGCGGCGAGGATCCTGAAATCCGGCGCCTATCTGCTGACGCTCGGTGGCGACCATTTCGTCACCTATCCCGTACTCAAGGCTCACGCCGCCTTGCATGGCCCCCTCGCCCTCGTTCAGTTCGACGCCCATCAGGATACCTGGCCGGACGAGAGGGGCCGCATCGACCATGGCTCCTTTGTCGGTCGCGCCGCACGCGAGGGGTTGATCGACGTTGAGCGTTCGATCCAGATCGGCATCAGGACGCACGCGCCCGAGGATTGCGGCATCCGGATCGTCTATGGCTACGAGGTCGAGGAGATGCGCGCCGAGGAGATCGCCGACACGATCGTCCGGCATGTCGGCAGCCCGCCCGCCTATCTGACCTTCGATATCGACTGCCTCGATCCAGCCTATGCGCCTGGCACCGGCACGCCCGTGGCCGGCGGACCGTCGAGCGCGAAAATCCTTTCGGTGCTGCGCAAGCTTGGTGCTCTCCACATCGCCGGGAGCGACGTCGTCGAGGTGGCGCCGGCTTACGACCATGCCGACATGACCGCCATTGCTGGCTCGACGATCGCCATGTATATGCTGGGCCTGCGGGCCGAATGGCTCGCGGAAAGGCGCGGCTAATTCGCAGCGACCGCTACAGCGCCGCGCGTCTTGTCAGACGCGCAAAGGACGCTGTAGCACTTTGAATTGCTGCATGTTTTTATCCTTAAATCGGATACGATTTAAGGAAACATGCAGTAAGAAATTGATTCGATTCTATGCCAGACTGATTCCGGAAATTTCCGTAACCGTCTGGAGGAACAGGTAAATCATGAAACCGAAGATCTTCATCGATGGCGAACACGGCACCACCGGGCTGCAGATCCGCACCCGCATGGCTGGTCGCACGGATGTCGAACTGCTGTCGATCCCGGAAGCGGAACGCCGCAACGCCGCGATGCGCGAAGACCTGCTCAACGATGCCGACATCGCCATACTCTGCTTGCCTGACGACGCGTCGCGCGAAGCCGTGTCGATGGTCGCCGGCAACAATCGCGTACGCATCATCGACACGTCGACCGCCCATCGCGTCGCACCCGACTGGGCCTATGGCTTCGCCGAAATGGACAAAGCGCAGGCCGAAAAGATCCGCGACGCTCGCCATGTCGCCAACCCCGGCTGCTATCCGACCGGCGCCATCGGCCTGATCCGGCCGCTGCGTCAGGCGGGCATCCTGCCGGATGGCTATCCGGTCACCGTCAATGCGGTTTCCGGTTATACCGGCGGCGGCAAGCAGATGATCGCGCAGATGGAGGACGAGAAGAACCCGGACCACATCAGCGCGCCGCATTTCCTCTACGGGCTGACGCTCAAGCACAAGCATGTCCCGGAAATGAAGATGCACGGCCTGCTCGAACGCGCTCCGATCTTCTCGCCGTCCGTCGGCAAATTCCCGCAGGGCATGATCGTGCAGGTGCCGCTGTATCTCGATGATCTCGCCGCCGGCGCGACGCTCGAAAGCATTCATGCCGCGCTCGTGGAGCACTATGCCGGCCAGTCGATCGTGGAGGTCGCTCCGCTTGCCGAAAGCGCGCAGCTCGCCCGCATCGACGCAACGGAACTCGCAGGCAAGGACACAATGAAGCTTTTCGTCTTCGGAACGAGTGGCGGAACCCATGTGAACCTCGTCGCCCTGCTCGACAACCTCGGCAAGGGCGCTTCGGGCGCGGCAGTCCAGAACATGGACCTGATGCTGTCAGCCTGAATAAAGCCGTCAAAAACCGTGCCCCCGACAGTCGCCTGCCGGGGGCTTTTTTATTGCCATTGCAAGTTTGGTCAGTCGCGGAGCTCGATCGCTGTCGATTTCGGATATTCGCCGACGAAGCCCCGCCAATGAGCGATGGCGAAACCGAGCACGACCAGTGCACCCGCCTGATGCAGAACACCCCAGCCGATCGGCACCTGCAGCACGAGCGTGGTGATGCCGATCGCGGCCTGGATAGTCACCAACGCGAAGAGAACCACCGAGCGGCGCGCATGCGTCGTTTCCGGAGCCGCCCGCAACGAAGCAAGCATGTGTGCTAGTGCCAGTGCGAACAGCAGGTAGGCGCCGGCACGATGGAAGAATTGCACGGTCTTCGGATTCTCGAAGAGATTGATCCAGGCCGGTTGCTGCACGAACAGCCCTCCCGGGATGATGGCGCCGTCCATCAGCGGCCAGGTGTTGTAAGTGAATCCTGCATCGAGACCGGCCACCAGCGCGCCGAGATAGATTTGGAACAGGCTCACGACCGCGAGGATCGCCGCCATCGATCGCGACCTTTTCGTCGGCGCGGCGTCGCTCGAATGCGGGCAAAGACCGCGCAGGATCCACATGCAGCCGGCAAAGATCAGGCAGGCGATGACGAGGTGCGTGGCAAGCCGGTACTGGCTGACCTCAGTGCGTTCGACGAGACCGGAGGAGACCATCCACCAGCCGATGAAGCCCTGGAATCCGCCGAGCGCCAGAATGCCGAGAAGCGGCCATCTAAGGCGTCGCTCGATCCGGCCCGTAACCCAGAAAAAGAAAAGCGGCAGGGCGAAGATGACGCCAATGGTACGCGCCAACAACCGATGCGCCCACTCCCACCAGAAGATCGTCTTGAACTCCTCGACCGTCATGCCCTTGTTGAGCTGCTCGTACTGCGGAATACGCTGATAGAGCCGGAACTCCTCTTTCCATTCCTCGGCGGAAAGCGGCGGTATGACTCCATGAACGGGCTTCCACTCCGTGATCGAAAGACCGGATTCGGTCAGCCGCGTCGCACCGCCAACGAGCACCAAGGCGAACAGAGCAAAAAGAACGGCTGCGAGCCAGCCGCGGATTTGCCGGCGGTTGCGCTCCGTCCTGCCGATCTCGCTCAGCAGCGTCTGTTCTGTTGCCAACTCGGCGTGGGCCATGGATTTTCCTCTTTTCTCACCGGGACACGGCCATGCCTGCGGCAAGCTTCCAGCCCAGCCAGCCCCGAAAGCCGTTGATTTGCACCAGAGTGCCGTGCAAAACAAGGCCGAAGCCTTTGCGGCATGCCGTCGCGGCTACTGCATGTTTCCTCAAATCGTACCGACTTGAGGAAACATGCAGCGATCCAAAGTGCTACAGCGTCCTTTGTGCGTCCGATAAGACGCGCGGCGCTGTAGTGAAGCACAAGCCATCCGAAAGAAATGAAATGCCCGTACGCCTCAGAAAACTGATCGGCACGATCCTTATCATCATCCTTGTCGTCGTTTACGCGCTGGCGGCCGTCACCTTCGCTTCGCTGCTGCTCGGCACATCGCCCTGGTGGGTGCATCTGCTCTATTTCTTCCTGACGGGCCTGCTGTGGATCCTCCCCGCGATGCTGATCATCAAGTGGATGGAAAAGCCCGCCAAGAACCGCTGATTGTCGAGGCATGAGATGGGGCATGAGATGAGGATCGCGGTTATTTCCGATATTCACGGCAATGACCTCGCGCTCGAGGCGGTGCTTGCCGATATCGCGGCGCAGGGGGTCAGCGAGATCGTCAATCTCGGCGATCATGTAAGCGGCCCGCTCAACGCCGCGCGAACCGTCGACATCCTGACCAGACACGACATGCCCGCGATCCGCGGCAACCACGATCGTTATCTTCTCACGCTCGATCCCGCGCGCATGGGGCCTTCCGACCGCGCGGCGTATGACGAGCTTGAACCGCATCACCTTGCGTGGCTTGCTTCCTTGCCTGAAACCCTGGTCTATCGAGACGCGCTTTTCCTTTGTCATGGCACGCCGCGCAGCGATGAGACCTACTGGCTGGAAACGCTGACGGCCGATGGCGTGGTTCACATGGCGGGGCGCGACATCATCGAGAGCTTCGCCGCGGATATTCGTTATCCCGTGATCCTCTGCGGCCATACGCACATTCCGCGGGCCGTGCGGCTCGCGGACGGCCGACTCGTCGTCAACCCCGGCAGCGTCGGCTGCCCCGGCTACGACGATGACGAACCCGTTCCCCACAAGGTCGAAACCGGGTCGCCGGACGCGCGCTATGCCATCGTCGAACGCACCGGCGGCGACTGGGATGTCACCTTCCGCTGTGTGCGTTATGATCATGTGGCCATGTCGCGCCTTGCCGCACGTCGCAACCGTCCCGAATGGGCAAGGGCTCTTGCGACCGGTTTCCTCGACTGACGCTATTGTGCGCGTTCCAGCGCGTGGAGGTCCGCGCCGGTGATTGCAGCAATGTTTCGCGTCACCTTGTCGACCGGCCAATCCCACCAGGCAATCGCCTGCAATCTGTCGACGGTTTCCGCGGGGAATCGCATTTTGACGATGCGCGCAGGATTTCCCGCCACGATCGAATAGGGCGGTACCTCTTTCGAAACCACCGACTTTGTAGCTACGATGGCGCCGTTCCCGATCCTGGTCCCTGGCAGGATCGTCGCATGCATACCAATCCAGACATCATTGCCGACAACCGTGTCGCCGCGATAGCCACTGGCATAGGCAGATTGGTCAAAACCGTCGCGCCAACTGCCGGGAAAGATGCTGAAGGGAAAGGTCGAGAAACCGCCGAGGGCGTGATTGGCTCCGTTCATGATGAACTTCACGCCGGTGGCGAGTGCGCAATATCAGCCGATCACCAAACGGTCGCCGATGAAATCATAGTGGTATAGGACGCACTTTTCCTCGAAGTGCTCGGGTCCCTCTGGATCGTCGTAGTAGCTGAAATCGCCAGCATCGATGAGAGATGAACGCACGATGTTCTTGAGAAAGCCAATGCGTGGAAATTCGGCGACAGGAAATTTGTCACCGGGATTCGGCGTGGATAGCGTGACCGGCATGAGTTGCTCCTTGAAAGAAAGGCTCGTCAAGCGTGTGGGTTTTCGGCGGTCCGGCCGCACGGCACTCCGCTCATGTCCGGACCTTCTTCAGTGGCGCATCTACCCCTCCATCGATCGGCGCAAAACTAGCGCAGCCGCCGAGGCTTGCCAACCGCTCGCGGAATACGAGCTCACCGCTGTGCGCTTCATGCTTTGCTAACCGCAATCTGCTGTTGCCCGCGAAATAGCCGTCCCTTCGCTCGAAATTAAGCTGATTGAAGCGACATCTGAGTTTCAATGGAGACACGACCTCGCTTCCTAACGGTAGATGAAATGACGAATGCCTGCTTCACCTTGTCGGCGTTGGACGAGCCGCAGCCGAACGATCGCGCCTCGACCCACCGTTCAGAAGCACAAGGCGCCGAAAAGATAACAATCTCCATCCACACCGACATCGCCGTGCTCGAAGCGGAATGGCGCGCTCTCGACGAGAACGGTCAGAACTCGCTGCACCAGAGCTTCGACTGGTGCGCCGCGTGGCGGAAAACACACAAGGGCCAGACGCTCTTCGTTCGCGCCGTGCGCGGCCAGCAAACGCTCTTTATCCTGCCGTTCGAAATCGACAGAAGACGCTTCTTCCGCACGGCGCGGCTGATCGGCTCCGATCATAGCAATCTCAATACCGGCCTGTTTGCCGACGAGGACGCAACTCCGCCTATGGAGGTCATGAGCGTGCTGACCTGCGGAATCAAACGCCAGCTGCGCGGGTTGGCGGACATCGTCACCCTCGACAAGACGCCAGCGACGTGGCGCGGGAAGGTTCATCCGCTTGCCGCGCTACCCGCCTTGCAGAATGCCAACGCCTCGTTTCAATTGCCGCTCCTCGGGAACATCGAACGCACGCTGGCACAGCTCAACGCAAAGCGGCGACGCAGGAAGATGCGGATCTCGGAGCGGCGTCTCGCCGCGCTTGGCGGCTATGACTACGTGGTCGCCCGTGAGACATCGGAAGCGCACGCGCTTCTGGAAACCTTCTTCCAGCAGAAGGCGGCACGCTTCGAGGCGCACGGCCTGCCGGACGTGTTTCAGGACGCCGAAACACGCGCCTTCTTCCATCAGCTCGTAGAGCGTGGTCAAACAGTGGACGGTCGATTGCTGGAGCTCAACGCGATTCGCCTCAAGGGCGAGCATGAAGACCGGATCCTTGCGATCGCCGGCCTTTCGCGCAAGGGCGATCACGTCATTTGCCAGTTCGGCTCGATTGACGAAGGAATCGCCGCCGACAGCAGTCCGGGAGAGTTGTTGTTTTACAGGATTATCGAGCGGCTGTGTTCCGACGGCGTGGCGCTCTTCGATTTCGGGATCGGCGATCAGCCCTACAAACGCTCTTGGTGCACAATCGAAACCCCGTTGCGGGACATCGTCTTGCCCGTGACGCTCCGCGGACACCTGGCCGCCCGTATCCATCTCGGAGCGATGCTGGCCAAGCGGCTGATAAAGGCCAACAAAGCATCCTACGCATTCGTCCAGCGGCTGCGCCAGCGGCGTCAACAGCGCTGAAGCCGGCGGACCAGCTTTGAGCCTCCGAAACGGTGCGCGTGCGCCTCAGGCTGCGTGGCGATCCGGGAAGTCGGGGTCGCTTTGGCGCTGTCCGGTCATCAGCACGATGTTGCGGTATCCGGCCTCGCCGAAGTCTGTGAGCAGCTCCACAATCCGCTCATCGTTGACGGATGAAGCCGACAGTATGATCTCCGTTCCCTCTCGCCGGGCAATTCTGGATACGCCGCTGGCGTCAGCCGGACCACACTCGATCAGGACCAGATCATAGGCATTGGTGAGCGCATCGATGATCATCTGCAGGCGCTCGATACCGCGCATTGCTGTCCGCGGGTCGGAACTTCCCCGGGGAATGATGTGCGCTTCCGAGAAGCGGTCCGCGTGTATCGATTCGGCGAAGGCGACTTCGCCGGACAGCAGGTTTGTTATCCCCGGCAGCGTCAACGACTGTGCCATCAGTCGCGTCGGGCAAGCAGAGCCGGAAAGATCGATGAGAACGACCTTCTGCCTGTCCTCGGCCAGCAGCCGCGCCAGCATGACAGTCGCCGTCGATCCTTCGTCGCCGCCCGGCGATACGGAAACGGCGATCCGGACGTTCTGGTCGAGAAGGTGGGCGGCAACGAACTCGATCGAGAAGTCGCTTTCCGCCGGTTTCGTTTCCTCCGCGGGTTCAAGGTCCGGTTCCGCCGCGCCGGTGTCCGCGAGCGCAAGCATCGAGTCCGCGGGCTCCGGCGGCGCCAAGACGGCCGGCAATTGTTCGGAAGCGTCCGGTTCCGCGACGGAAACGGGTCTGAGCGCCCGTCCGCTGAAGAGTTCGCCGAGCATGATGACGACGCAGCTGATCAGGAAGGCGGCGAGCGCCGCGACTACCGTGATCGGCATCACCTTCGGGAAGTCTGGGGTGCTTGGAACGACGGCATTCGAAATCACGCGCGCATCTGCCGGCATTGCGTTCGCAACCGTGCGCGATGTCGCTTCCCTGTAGCGGGCGAGATAGGTTTCGAGAAGCTGCCGCTGCGCGGTTGCCTCGCGCTCCAGTGCACGCAAGCCGACCTCTTCCTCTCCCGCCTGCGCGGATTGCGCCTTGAGCGTATTGAGGCGCTGCAACAGCTGCTCTTCGCGCAACTGCCCGACCTTCGCTTCGTTCTCCAAGCTGACGAGAACCTTGCGGGTCTCGGAGCGGATTTGCTCTCTGATGCTTTCAAGCTGGGATTTCAATGCCTTGAGCCGCGGGTGACCGTCGAGCAATGACGTCGACAGGTCCGCAATCTGCGCCCCGACGTTGGCTGCGTTTTCCTTCAAGCGCTGGATCATCTGCGAGCCGGCGACGTCGGCCAGTGTGTCCGGCGCACGGCCGTCGGCGAGTGCAGTCCGCACACCTTTCGCGCGTGCTTCGGCATTGGCCCGCTCTCCCCGCACGCGGGCGAGCTCGCTTGAAATATCGGTGAGTTCACGTGTGGCGAAGTTTTCCGTCTGGCCGGTCGGCAGCAAGCCAGACGAGGCCCGGTAGGCCGCAACCTTCGCCTCGGCCTCGCGCACCTTCTCGCGAAGGTTGGCGATTTCTGGTTCCAGCCACCGGCTCGCCTCCGAATTCGAGTCGAGTTTCGCGCCGCTCTGCAGGGACAAGTAGACTTTTGCCATCTCATCGGGGATGGCAGCCGCAAGCTTGGGGTCTTTCGAGGTGAAGGCGATGGCGATCACGCGTGACTTTTCGACCTGATAGACCTGTAGCTTGGACTCGAACTCCTTCAACACGCGCTCTTCGGGCGGCAAGTCGAGAGGGTTCTTCTTGACGCCGAGCATCACCAGGAGATCGGAAAGCGCCGAGGGTTCGGCCGAAGGATCGAACTCCCTGCGTTCATGCAGCTTCATGTTGCGCGCGACCTGTCTGATCAGATCGGCCGAACGCAGCACTTGCACCTGGCTTGAAATACCCGATTCATCGAAAACCCGGTCGGATCCCGTCGGGGCACCCTGGTTCGGTCCGCTGAACTCCGGTTCACGCGACTCGATCAGCAGTCGTGCTTCACTCTGATACTGTGGAGCGATCATCGTCGCGGTTGCGAATGCCGCGCCCGCGACACACGCCGTGGCGAGCAAAACCCGGGCTCGCTGCGCCCAAATGGCGCGAAAGAGGCCGCCGAGATCTATATCCACATCCTGCTGCCCGCCGCCGATGCTCGACATGCCTCAACTCCGAAGGTTCTTCAGTCGGCCGGAAGGTAAAGGAACATGGTAACGCAAGGGTTAACTTCCAGCACAACCCTAAGGCGGCACACCTCGTCGACGCCAAATCAAAATTCCCAGGGCGAGTTTACCGGCTATTAACCCTAACGGATCGATAACGTCGCCAGAGGTGATCGTTTCCGGAGCCCGAGACCCGCATGTCGACCGCAGGCAAAAAGACAGCACGCGCTATCGCATTGGCGATATTGTCGGCAGTGGTCGGCGGCTGCACGAGCTACCAGCCGGCTCCCAAAGCCTTCAGCGAGGCCACGATCCAGCCCTACAGGCTGGACAGCGGCGACCGCCTTCGCATCAACGTGTTCGAGCAGGCCGGCCTCAGCGGCACCTATACCGTCGATCAGGCCGGTTACGTCGCCTTCCCGCTGATCGGCTCCATACCATCGCGAGGCCATACGCTACCGGAACTGGAAGGCATGATCGCCGCAAAGCTGCGCGAGGGCTTTCTCCGGGATCCGGACGTCACGATCGAGGTGGACCGCTATCGCTCGGTGTTCATCATGGGCGAAGTGGGCCAGGCGGGCCAATACAGCTACGTTCCTGGCATGACGGTCCAGAATGCGATCGCGGTGGCCGGCGGCTTCTCGCCGCGTGCAAACCAGTCGAACGCCGACATCACCCGCAAGATCAACGGCCGCATCATTACCGGCCGCGTGCCGATTTCCGACCCGGTCATGGCCGGCGACACGATCTATGTGCGCGAACGGCTGTTCTGATATCCATGCAGAGCGAACGTCCCCTGCGCATCCTTCATTGCTTCAGGTCGCCGGTCGGCGGCATATTCCGGCACGTGCGCGACCTTGCCGAAGCCCACGCTAATGCCGGACACGAGGTTGGAATTCTGTGCGACAGCACGACCGGCGGCGCCCACGAGGACGCCCTGTTCGATGCGATCCGCCCCTTTCTGGCGCTCGGCATCGTTCGCCTGCCCATTCACCGCGCCATCGGACCGTCCGACATTGTCGCACTTTGGCGCAGCTACAATGAAATCAGAAGTTTGCAACCGGATGTGCTGCACGGGCACGGCGCCAAAGGCGGCGTCCTTGCGCGCATCATCGGTTCAGCCTTGCGGGTCAACAAGTATCGCGTAGCCCGCCTTTATTCGCCCCATGGTGGCAGCCTCCATTACGATTCGAGATCGTTGAAAGGTCGAGCGATTTTTCGTGTCGAGCGGCTGCAGGAGCGCCTCACGGACGCTCTCGTCTTCGTCTGCGATTACGAACGCCAAACCTATTTCACGAAGGTCGGCCGCCCACCCGGTCGCAACGAACTAATTTATAACGGCATCGACGACCGCGAATTCGATCCCGTCACGGTTGCGCAAGATGCAGTGGACTTTCTGTATATCGGCATGATGCGGGACCTCAAGGGTCCCGACTTGTTTGTGGAGAGCTTTGCGGCCGCCGAGCGGATCGCAGGACGCCCCCTCACCGCCCTGATGATCGGCGACGGGCCGCAACAGCAGCAATACGCAGAGATGAAGCTGCGCAAGGGGCTTGGGCGGCGCATCAAGATGCTTCCGGCCATGAAGGTGAGAGAAGCCTTCGCACTTGCGCGCACGGTCGTCATCCCGTCGCGGGCGGAATCGATGCCCTACATAGTGCTCGAGGCGCTTGCCGCCAGCAAACCCGTCATCGCAACACGGGTCGGCGGGATTCCGGAGGTTTTCGGAGCCGACAGCGGCGCTCTTGCTGAACCCAACGTCGATTCAATCGCTGCGATCATGGCCGCCACGATCGTCGAGCACGACTGGCCCGAAAGAATGATGCCGGATCCCAAGGCGTTCAAATCGCGCTTCGCCGCGTCGGTCATGACGAAGAACGTGATGCGGCTGTATCACGATCTGGCAGGCGAAGCGGCCGATGCGCAACGACAGTTGCTTACAACGTAAGCGTTTCTTAGTGGCTTTCTGCTATCCGGGCGCTGGGACTTCAGCGCCAGGAAGAGACCATGAACCACTACGAAAGGCCCGAGGCATTCGATCCGGAAGCGCTTCGCAAGAAGATCTCCGAAATTCGGACGGCCGCTCCCGAAGAGACGATCGGGGAGAAAGGCGCCGCGGAGCTCAATCCGCTGGCTCGACAGATCGCGCTTCAGTTTCGCGCCGACACCTATTCGCCCGCGATGATCACTGGTCTCATCCGGTTGCTCGACTTCTGCGTTCTCTTCGCCATCGGCTATGGCATCAACGCCTACTATGTCCAACCGGCCGTCGAACAACTGCCCGTCTATCTTGCGATTCTCGCCGGCGGTTCGGCACTCGCCGTCGCAGCCATTCAGATCGCCGATGGTTATCAAGTTCCCGCGCTCAGGGCCTGGCTGCGAATGACGCCGCGCGTTCTGGGCGCCTGGGCGATCGCCTTCGGCGCCATTGCCCTTGCGCTTTTCTTTCTGAAGTCCGGGCATCAATATTCCCGCGTCTGGATCGCGGGATGGTTCATCGGCGGCGCGTTCTTCCTTGTCGCTCAACGCGCCTTCATCGCCTATTCGATCCGCCATTGGTCGCGCAACGGGACGATGGAACGTCGTGCCGTCATCGTCGGCGGTGGTCAGCCAGCCAAGGATCTGATCCGCACGATCGAACATCAGCCGGACAACGATATCCGCATCTGCGGCATCTTCGACGATCGCGATGAGCGGCGATCGCCGAACATGATCGCCGGCTATCCGAAATTGGGGACAGTCAACGAACTCGTCGAATTCGCCCGGCTTGCGAGAATCGACATGCTGATCATCTCGCTGCCGCTGACTGCAGAAAGGCGCATTCTCGAACTGTTGAGGAAGCTCTGGATCCTTCCGGTCGACATTCGACTTGCGGCGCACGCCAACAACCTGCGCTTCCGACCGCGCAGCTATTCCCATGTCGGACAGGTTCCGATGCTCGACATCTTCGACAAGCCGATCGCCGATTGGGATTCCGTGGCGAAGCGCTGTTTCGACATTTTTTTCAGCGTTGTCGCGCTTCTTCTCCTGTGGCCGGTGATGCTTGCCGCGGCTGTCGCCGTCAAGGTCACGTCTCCAGGGCCGATCATCTTCAAGCAGGCCCGACACGGCTTCAACAACGAGACGATCGAAGTTTACAAGTTCCGCTCCATGTATGCGCATATGAGCGATCCGACCGCTCGCAGTGCCGTCACCAAGGGAGACCCGCGGGTAACTCCCGTTGGCCGCTTCCTGCGTAAGTCGTCGATCGATGAGTTGCCGCAGATCTTCAACGTGTTGAAGGGCGAACTCTCGCTGGTCGGCCCGCGGCCCCACGCCGTTCTGGCGCAAACCCGGAACCGAACCTATTCCGATGTCGTCGAAGGCTATTTTGCCCGCCATCGCGTCAAGCCGGGGGTGACCGGCTGGGCACAAATCAACGGTTGGCGCGGCGAGATCGACAATGACGAAAAGATCCGCTTCCGCACCGCTTTCGACCTCTACTACATCGAAAACTGGTCCCTGCTCCTGGATCTGAAGATCCTTGTCCTGACGCCGTTCCGGTTGCTCAACACGGACAACGCCTATTGATCTCCACGAGCGCATCCCTGCCAATCGTCCTTCGCCCCCAGCTTGCCGCGATTTCGCTGCTTGGTTCCGGCTTGGTGACAATCGCCGTTTTTCTGTCTGGCTTCGTCATCGCTGAGCCGGCGCCTTACGAGCTCTTCATGGCGTGCCTCATCGGCCTGTGGGCGCTCTTCGGCCTGAAGATTTCCCGCTACGTGGCGCCGTTGCTGTCGCTCCTCGTGCTGTTTATGGTTGGCGGCATCCTGTCGCTGACCACGATGTCGGACCTTGCCACCGGGCCGATGTACATGGCCGTCTCCGGCTTCCTGGCGGTCTCGGCTGTCTTCTTCGCGGCGATCATCGAAGATCGGCATCAAAGACTGCGGCTGATCTTCAATGCCTGGGTTGCTGCCGCGGTCATCACGGCGCTCCTCGGCATTCTCGGCTATTTCGGCGCAATACCGGGCGGCTCCAATTTCACGCTCTACGACCGCGCGAAGGGAGCGTTCCAGGACCCGAACGTCTTCGGACCGTTTCTCACCGCGCCGGCGCTTTATCTCATTCACGGCCTGTTCACCCAGCCGATCCGGCGGGCTCCGCCGAAGATCATCGCGCTTCTCATCCTGACGCTCGGCGTTTTCCTCTCGTTCTCGCGAGCGGCATGGGCACTCAATCTCTTTTGCGTCGTCGCCTTTGTCTTCGTCATGCTGCTGAAGGAGCGGAGCGGCCTTTTCCGCCTGCGCATTCTGGTGCTGGCGCTCAGCGGCGCGCTCTTCATCGTCGCCGCACTTGCGGTCGCCCTGCAGTCGGAGCAGGTCGCGACGCTCTTCTCGAGCCGTTCCCAGCTTGTTCAGGAGTATGATGGCGGGCATCTTGGGCGGTTCGACCGGCACCGGATCGGCTTTCTCATGTCGATGGAAAAACCGCTCGGCATCGGCCCGCTGGTCTTCAGTACCATTTTCCCGGAGGACGAACACAATATCTGGCTGAAGTGCCTGACGTCCTATGGCTGGATCGGCTTGATCGCCTACGTGACGCTGATCGCATGGACGCTTTCGCTGGGCTTCCGCTTCCTTCTGCTCGACCGGCCATGGCAGCCGTACCTGATGATTGCGTGGGTCACGCTGATCGGCCATGCTGGTGTCGGCAACGTCATCGACACAGACCATTGGCGTCATTTCTACATGCTGCTTGGCATCGTCTGGGGATGTGCCGCGCTCGAATATCGCTTTCAAAGGCGCGCCCGCGCCGGAAGGCACGCATGACCATCGACACGCCCGTAACCGACGGATCGGCGGCCCGTCCGCTGCGCCTGCTCGAAGTGCTGGAGCCGAGCGGAGGCGGGTCCGGCCGGCACTTTCTCGATATTTGCCGCGGCATGCAGGCACGCGGCCATCATGTCGAGGCGATCTATTCACCGGTGCGAGCTGAAGACGGCTTCGTCCGGGAGCTCAAGGCAATCGACTTGCCCGCCGTCCACGCGGTCGACATGGAGCGTGCGCCCGGACCGTCCGACCTGCCGGCCTTTCGCGCCATTCGGCGCATCAGCCGAACCACGGGACCATTCGACATCGTGCACGGCCACAGTTCCAAGGCTGGCGCCCTTACGCGTCTGCGGCTGCCCGGGCGCCATGCGCCGCGCGTCTATACCCCACATGCCTTCCGGACCATGGACCCGGCGCTTGATCGTGGCGGACGATTGATCTACGGCGCCATCGAGTGGGCCTTGGCGTGGTTTTTCACCGATCAGCTCATCGCGGTTTCCGATGACGAACGGGCGCATGCATTGTCGCTTGGCATCCCGGAGGAGCGGATATCCGTGATCGTCAACGGGGTTCTGCCCCCCTCGCCCGACATGGCGAAGACGGTTCGCGCGAGCTTCGGGATTCCCGCAGACGCCTTTGTCTTCGGCTTCATTGGCCGTCTTTCCAGCCAGAAGGCGCCGGCGCGGCTCATAGACGCCTTCATGGGCGCGGCATCATTGGTCAAGAACAGCTATCTCGTGATGGTCGGTGCCGGCGAACTGGAGGACGAGCTTCGCCGCGCGATCGCGGCAAGCGGGCTGCAAAGCCGCATTCACCTGACCTCTGCCTTCACCGGTCCTCAGGCAGTGGCTGCCTTTGATCTCGTCGTCATGCCGAGCCGCTATGAGGCGATGTCCTATGTCATGCTGGAGGCCGCGGCCGCGGGCAGACCGATCATCATCTGCGATGTCGGCGGCGCCAAAACCGTCATCGACAACGGCCAGAACGGCTTCATCATTCCCAACAGCGATGATGTTTCGCAGCTCACGAAAACGATGGTCGCGGCTGCAAACCCGGAAAGCTATGCGGCGCTCCTCAAGGCGGCCGAGCTCCGCAAGGATCGTTTCACGCTCGATGTGATGATTGACCGGACGGAAGCGCTCTACCGACGTCTGGCCACGCGCCAGCGCCCTTGAACGACTAGAGCCCTTCAGGGTTAAATGGAAGCAGTTCTGCCGGAGCAGGTTTTCGTCAGGGCAGAGGCGATTGGCGAAGGCGCGTACCCGGATGTACGTCCGAGCCGATCGCCTCTGAGCCTGGCGGAAAGATGCCCGGCCCTTCGGGTTGGCTGAAACGGGCCGCCTGATCGGCCGGCCGGCTTGGACGTATGCTTTGGCTACGCCGCGCGCCGGCCGGTCGACCATCCGACTCCGTTTGAGCCAACAGAACTGTTTCCATTTAACCCTGAAGGGCTCTAGCTGTCGCCAAGACACACCGTCACGGTGCAGCGGTGTAGGGGCGGGATTGAGGGGTGTTATTCACGAGAAGCGTCGGATGCAGGACCGAGCCCCGGCATCCGGGAGGCCAGGCATCCGACGGTGTTTGGGCTATTCTTCCGCCTGTCGCTCTTCCTGCTGCTGTTTCTGCTGCAGAAGGATCTCTTCCGCCGGCGTCGACTGTTCGGCCTTGGTGACGCTCGCCGTGGTTATCTCCTTGTCTACAGAAGCAGTGGTCTTGGAATGCCCGACGCACTCAGCGGAAGCCACCGTTGTCGATAAAGCGAAGGCGGCTGCAAATACGAGGATGGTCTTCATAAGGCTTCTCCTGGTTGTTGCAGGCGCAGTTTATCCGCCGCCGCGGCCCCGACAAAATCACAAAACCGTTCTCTGGTTCGATCGTGATCGGGGTCGTAGAAATGCGTTCCGCAGTGCCCGGCGAGAAGCAGAGTAAGCACCCATGCGCCAGCCGGTACCGCAAGCGTGCCCGTCGCGCGACGCGGCTTTTTCTCACAGACTTGGGAAGTTTTGCTTGTGCTTACGGAGTATGCCGTCAGGACGCCGTGAACGGTGATCGCGAAGGGCGTTTGCCAAGTGATTAAATGGTCGGAGCGACTGGACTCGAACCAGCGACCCCTTGACCCCCAGTCAAGTGCGCTACCGGGCTGCGCTACGCTCCGAACCGAGAAAACCCCTATAGTCTCAACGCTAGGAGCGCAAGCCCGAAATTTGATCTGCATGTTGAAAAGAGAATAAACCGCGTGGAAATGGGGAGACTGCCGCCGGCCTTAGAATCCGGTGCGTTAAGACAACATTTACCACGACGGACACCGCCTCAATTCTCCCGGCATTTTGCCCCGTTCTGCGCGCATTCAACCCACCAAAATGCGAGATGGATAAAGCAGGCCTCGCATTTTCGGCGCTTATTCTCGTGCTCATCGCTCTCGTTATGAGCATCCTGACGGTCGATCGAACAGTGGTGGAGATGGCGCCGAACAGGCCGGCACTGGTGATCACCAACCAAGTTCATCCGTGAATGAAGCGACGGTTCGCACTGGAACAACACGGTTTCCGGCAGAGCCGCCGACCGTCCCCAGCGAACCTGGCAAGCCTGCATGCGCTTTGTCCCGCTATCGCGACTACGGTCGAAGAACTTTCAGAAGATTGAGTAGCAACCGGATTTCGGCCGGCGCAAGTGCCAGAACTTCATGCAACATACGCCGTCAGCCTCGCCGATACGAGGCGATGAAGTTTGCCGATGGGCACGACAGCGCTGACGCGAGAGACGCGCGGTACACGACCAAACCGCGGGAACAAAAGCTTAACCGAGCCGTTCGACCTCTACCGATGCAGTGTCATCGAACAAACTTGGGCGAAACTCCGGAAAGGGAAAGAAAACCAAAAAGGTGAAGATTCCAGATGTCCCGTAAAATAGACGCAGATAAGCTTCAGAAACTGACGCTCCTGCTTGGTCAAACAGTCGCCGCCTTGCGTGTGAATGAAATCATGATGTGCCGCCTTCTCGAATGGGCCGCTTCACAGAGCGATGACCCGCGAGGCTTTGTCCGGGAGACGATAGAGAATACAAGAAGGGACCTGCAGAAGGCGGGCCAGGCGGACGGCGGGATGCTGACGGTGTTAGCAGCCCATGAGGCGCTGGAATATCTCGACGAGCTCTCAGCGACGATGCACGTCGCGCCTACCGCGAAGCCTCCGGCCAGAGGTTTCGCATTCCTTGAACATATCCATTTCCCGGCGTTCGTCTTCACCCCGGACCAACATTCGAACGGCACTTCCAAGCCGCGCGGACCAAAAATAGGCTAGCACCCGGGACTCGCCAGCCATACGGCGACCTCGGTGTCACCGCACCTGATCGAGCAGCCGCTTGCATTCCAGAAGATCGTAAAGCGCTTCCTGCAAAAGCGCCCGGTCCTCCTTGCTTACGGAAGCCTTGCCGATCGATATCTCGGCGTCGTCGCCACCGCCGCCGAAGGAGAAAAACCGCCGGCCTGCCGGCGCCTTCGCGCGGCCAACGATCTGGTCTTCGTCGGCGACGCCGACTTTTGGCGGTTGCGGCTCCTCGTTGCTGGACGCTGCAAGTGCTTCGACAGTTGCGAGATCGCCGCTTGCGATCGCCGCGACAAACTTGTTGCCGTTGGCTTTCAGGAGCTTTTGCACGCCCCTGATCGTGTAGCCATGATCATAAAGGAGATGACGAATGCCCTTGAGGAGATCGACGTCCTCCGGGCGATAGTACCGTCGACCGCCGCCGCGCTTCATCGGCTTGATCTGCTGGAATCGGGTCTCCCAGAAACGCAGGACATGTTGAGGCAGATCGAGCTCGTCAGCGACCTCGCTGATTGTGCGGAAGGCGTCCGGGCTTTTGTCCATATCATCCCCGTTTACAGATCATGCGGCATGTAAGCACCGCAATGGACGGAACACCGCGCGATGATCGCACGAGTCGCGCCCATTTCAATGGGTTATGGACGGGTTTTCAACCACATTTGTGGTTTGAAGCAAGGGGTCAGGGCGCCGGAGAGGCCGGCTTCTGCTTGGCCTTGCGACTCAAATGCGCCTTCAGCACGCGCTGCTTCAGTACGTTCGACGCCTTGAAGGTCATCACCCGGCGCGGCGAAATCGGAACTTCCTCGCCGGTTTTCGGATTGCGCCCGATGCGCTCGTTCTTGTCGCGCACCTGGAAGGTCGCGAAGGAAGACAGCTTCACGCTCTCGCCACGCACGATTGCGTTGCATATTTCATCAATGACCGTTTCCACGAGTTCGGCCGACTCTGTACGAGATAGGCCTACCTTGCGAAAAACCGACTCAGCCAAATCCGCCCGTGTTACTGTTTTTCCGCTCATCTTCCCCCACCGATGTCTGGCATGCCGATCAGCGAACGAAGACTATTGCCCTTGCCTTTTGCGGTCAAGCGCCTGCGGTACTTCATTATTTTCTTTACCACCGGATGAGAACAGAGCCCCAGGTGAAGCCGCCGCCCATGGCCTCCAGCATTACGAGGTCGCCTTTTTTAATCCGCCCGTCGGCGGCGGCGGTATCAAGCGCGAGCGGGATGGAGGCAGCCGAGGTATTGCCATGGGCATCGACCGTCACCACAACCTTATCGAGCGGGATACCCAGCTTCTTTGCAGAGCCATCGATGATACGCCGATTGGCCTGGTGCGGAACCAGCCAGTCGACGTCATCCGCCGTCGTCCCAGTTGCCTCGAAGGCCGCCTCGATCACGTCCGTGATCATGCCGACGGCATGCTTGAACACCTCGCGCCCTTCCATCCTGAGATGGCCCACGGTGCCCGTGGTCGAGGGGCCGCCATCGACGTAAAGCTTGTCGCCGTGAATGCCGTCGGAGCGTAGTTGCGCCGTCAGCACTCCACGGTCGGCATTCGTGCCTGAGCCTTCCTGGGCTTCGAGGATGATCGCGCCGGCGCCGTCGCCGAAGAGCACACAGGTCGTTCGATCCGACCAGTCGAGGATGCGCGAGAACGTCTCGGCCCCGATCACCAGCGCACGCTTGGCGAGGCCGCCTCGGATATAAGCGTCCGCTGTCGCCACCGCATACACGAAGCCGGAACAGACCGCCTGCAGGTCGAAGGCTGCGCCATGCCGCATGCCGAGGCGGTTCTGGATGTTCACCGCCGTCGCCGGAAACGTGTTATCCGGCGTCGATGTCGCGACGATGATCAGGTCCAAATCGTCTGCCGTCAGATCGGCCCGCGCAAGCGCGGCACGCGCAGCGTTTTCTCCGAGCGATGCGGTCGTTTCACCCTCGCCCGCGATATAACGCTGGCGAATCCCGGTCCGTTGCACGATCCACTCGTCGGACGTGTCGACCTTCGATTCCATTTCCTTGTTGGTCATCACTCGCTTCGGCAGCGCTGCGCCGAAGCCGCGAACGACGGAACGGATCATTTACTCAAACCTCATCATTCATGCCGGCGGGAGGGATTCAGACGGCTGCGCGCCGTGATATTTCGCCAGGTCGCTTTCTATTTTGGCCTTGAGGCCATTCTTTACCATGTCGTAGCCGACATCGATTGCGGCCGCGAAACCCTCTGCGTCGGTGCCACCATGACTCTTGATGACGACGCCGTTGAGGCCGAGGAACACACCGCCATTGACTTTTCGCGGGTCCATCTTTTCGCGCAGCCGATCGAAGGCACCTTTGGCGAACACGTAACCGATCTTCGCGAGCAACGTGCGCGACATGGCCGCGCGCAGATATTCGGCAATCTGACGAGCCGTTCCTTCGGCCGCCTTCAAGGCGATGTTGCCCGAAAAGCCTTCGGTTACGACGACATCGACGGTTCCGCGGCCGATGTCGTCGCCTTCAACGAAACCATAGTAGTCGATGCCCTCGATATTGGCTTCGCGGATGAGCCGCCCGGCCTCCTTGACCTCTTCCTGACCCTTGATCTCTTCCACGCCGACATTGAGCAAGCCGACCGAGGGATGTTCGACCTCGAACAAGGCGCGCGCCATCGCGCCGCCCATCAAGGCAAAATCCATGAGCTGCTGCGCGTCCGCGCCGATCGTTGCACCGACGTCGAGGACGATGCTCTCCCCTTTCAGTGTCGGCCAGATGGCGGCGATTGCCGGACGCTGGATCCCCTGCATGGTTCTGAGACAGAAGACGGACATCGCCATCAGCGCGCCTGTATTGCCTGCGGAAACGACCACGTCCGCCTCGCCGGCATTGATCGCGTCGATCGCTTTCCACATGCTCGATTTGCCGCGTCCGCGGCGGAGCGCCTGGCTGGGCTTTTCGTCCATGCCGACGGCGATTTCGCAATCGTTGAAGGTGCTCGCTGCTATCAGCTTCGGATACTTGGCCAGAAGCTCGGCGCATCGCGCCTCCTGACCGAACAAGACGAATCTTATGTCCGGGTGACGTTCGAGCGCTCTCGCTGCGCCCGGGATGACGACTTCAGGACCATAGTCGCCCCCCATCACGTCAAGTGAAATTCTGACCACGCGTGTCTTATCCTTTTTTCCTGCCTACGCAACGCGTCTCGCCCTGCGCATCGCTTCTAACGCGGGGCGATCCTTGTTCCTTCTGACGCTTGAGCCAACATGCGACGTCTCGGCGCATCGGCTCCCACCGGCTGGAGTCGGGCCAAAATACTGCTTTTCGTCTGCGTGACAACCGAATTGTAAGCGCGGCTTTCGCCGTTTCAATCCTTTTTCAAGTTCTTCAGCACCGCAAACGGGTTCGGTCGCTTGTCGTCCGCCTCAGAGCTTTCGATGCGCTCACCGAAGACCGCCCCCTCCTTGCGCGGATAGGGATCGATAGCCAGCGCGACATGTTCGGCGACCACGACGCCCGCATCGATGGTATCGCCGGCAAAGGTGTCGGGAATGTCCGGACCATCCGGATCGAGTACCATCTCGCCACCGTCATTCTGCGCCTGGCGTGCAAGCCGCGATCCTTCCGGCACGAAAATCGCCTCAACAGGTTCCTTTATCTCCGCTTCGACCGGTTCGAGCGTCACCACGCAGGACTGGACGACACGGGCAGCCACGTCACCCTTGATCTTCACTCCGTCCTTCTTCCAACGCGCGATCTGGAGGTCGGCGGCGAGCGAGAGTACTTCTTCGACATTCCAGAGCTTGGCAAGCGCCCGGCGCTCGGCCTCGTTCGCCGAAAGATGGACGCTGACCGCGTTTGCCGAGATGTGTCCCACCTTCACCGGGTAGGAGAACGCCGGTTTGCTATCATCTCTCATGACAAGATCCTTCCTCGCGGCATCGAAGCACCATGCCGCGCCTACAGCGCCGCGCGTCTGGTCAGACGCGCAAAGGACGCTGTAGCACTTTGAGTTGCTGCATGTTTTTATCCTTGAATCGGCTACGATTTAAGGAAACATGCAGTAGAGCCGCCGAGCGCAATCGTCGGGCGGCATCGATATCGGCCTATTACGCTCCAGCTGGCGGTATGCGCAACTGACCCGCTTCGACCACCTCTTCCGGCGTTTCGGACAAGGCCGCTTCGGTGGCCAGAAGATAGGCGGCCAGTCCGTCCATCGACGGCCCCTCGCGGGCATCGGGGTGGAAGTTGCGCAGGAGCGCAGCCGCCAAAGCCTGGCCATCCCTTTGCTCGAGCGCGGCGGCATAGGACTCGAGCCGGCCATAGAACATTCCGGCGAACTTTTTCATCTTCTTCGGAACGCCCGCGTCACCGACGCCGAGTTCGCGGATGGAATGGTCGACGTCTTCGAAAAAGGCATCGACGATCTCCTGCGCGATCTCCTGTCCGGTACGCGCGGAGGCGCGTGTCCGCCGAAAATAGAGAATCAGGATTGCCGACAACATCTCGAAGCGGCCCATGACGGTATCGGGCACAGCGAGGTCGGTGTACAGAAACGGCTGGCGTGCGGCGGCGGTCAGCAACGCATACTGACGCTCCACAATCGCAATATTGCCGCTTTTTCTCTTGAACAGTCCAAAAATCATCACAAAGCCCAGCTCTGGCTTTCTCGAAATGTGGGCGGCGCCCACGACGTTATTGCATGATAGCCGAAGCTGGTTTACCGAAGCAGGCACGAATTGCAATGGCGGACCTGCCATCGTTACTCCAGGGGAACAGTCCTTGTCGAAGCGGTATTTGATATCAAACCTGAATGTTCTAAGCCGTGCCGTGCTCGTGGCTTCCCTTTGCACAACTGCGCTTGCCGCCTGCACGACGGCGAATATGGGCGAGGTCCTGCATCAGGGCTATGTCGTCGATCAGGAAACGCTGAATCTCGTGCCGGTCGGATCGAGCCGCGAGCAGGTGCTGCTCTCTCTGGGCACGCCTTCGACGACCGCCACCTTCGACAACGAGGTCTTCTATTACATCTCGCAGACGCGCAGGCGGCCGGTTGCCTTCATGAAGCCGAAGCTCGTCGACCAATCGATCCTTGCCGTATATTTCGACAAGGAAGGCGTCGTCGGCCAGCTCGCGCACTATACGATGAAGGACGGCAAGGTCTTCGACATGCTCTCGCGCACGACTCCGACCGGCGGCAAGGAAACCAGCTTCCTCGGCCAGCTTCTGACCGGCCCCGGCGCCGGACAGGCTGCGGCGCGAAACCTCTTCAAGGACTTTGGCAAAGATCCATAAGCCGCAACATACAGAGAGGCCCGCGAACAAAGTTCGCGGGCCTCTTGGCTTTATGCAGCCTTGGTCAGGCTAGGACAGCCAGCAACAGCAGGGCCACGATATTGGTGATCTTGATTGCCGGATTAACCGCCGGGCCGGCCGTATCCTTGTAGGGATCGCCGACCGTATCGCCGGTGACCGAAGCCTTGTGGGCGTCGGAACCCTTCATGTGACGCGTGCCGTTCTTGTCGACGAAACCGTCCTCGAAGCTCTTCTTCGCATTGTCCCATGCCCCGCCCCCGGAGGTCATCGAGATGGCGACGAACAAGCCGTTGACGATGACGCCAAGGAGCGACGCCCCGAGCGCGGCGAAGGCCGAGGCCTTCGAGCCGGAAAGCAGCAATACACCGAAATAGACGACGATCGGCGCCAGCACCGGCAGCAGCGAAGGCACGATCATCTCGCGGATGGCCGCCTTGGTCAGCAGATCGACGGCGCGTCCATAGTCAGGCCGGTCCTTGCCTTCCATGATGCCCGGCTTTTCCTTGAATTGCCGGCGCACCTCTTCGACGATCGAGCCGGCCGCCCGGCCGACGGATGTCATGGCGATGCCGCCGAAGAGATAAGGGATGAGACCACCGAAGATCAGGCCGGCAACGACATAGGGGTTGGACAGATCAAACGAGATCGCACCCACATCAGCGAAATAAGGATGCTTGTCGCCATTGGCGGCGAAGTAGGTGAGGTCGTTCGAATAGGCCGCGAAAAGCACGAGAGCGCCGAGGCCCGCGGAACCGATCGCATAGCCCTTGGTCACGGCCTTGGTCGTGTTGCCGACGGCGTCGAGCGCGTCGGTCGACTTGCGAACCTCAGGCGGCAGATGCGACATCTCGGCGATACCGCCGGCGTTGTCCGTCACCGGACCGAAGGCATCGAGCGCCACGATCATGCCGGCAAGGCCGAGCATGGCGGTGACAGCGATGGCGGTGCCGAAGAGGCCGGCAAGCTGGTAGGTGGAGATGATACCGCCGACGATGACGATCGCCGGCAGCGCCGTCGATTCGAGCGAGACGGCGAGCCCCTGGATCACGTTGGTGCCATGGCCGGTAACGGATGCCTGCGCAATCGAGTTCACCGGCCGCTTGTTGGTGCCCGTATAGTATTCCGTGATCACGACGATCAGTGCGGTGACGACAAGGCCGAGGATACCGCAGATGAACAGCGCCCAGCCGGTGACATCCTTGCCGGCAACCATTCCGATCGAGCCCCAGCCGATCGTCAGCGACGTCGCGGCGCCAAGACCGATGATCGAGAGCGCACCGGTGACGATCAGCCCCCGATAAAGCGCGCCCATGATCGAGCCGTTGGTGCCGAGTTTGACGAAGAAGGTGCCGATGATCGAGGTGATAATGCAAGCCGCGCAGATCGCAAGCGGATAAACCATCACCGTGGCGAGCAGCGGCGTGCCGGCGAAGAAGATCGATGCAAGCACCATGGTCGCCACGACCGAAACCGCGTAGGTTTCGAAGAGGTCCGCGGCCATGCCTGCGCAGTCGCCGACATTGTCGCCGACGTTGTCCGCGATGGTCGCCGGGTTGCGCGGATCGTCTTCCGGAATGCCCGCTTCCACCTTGCCGACGAGATCGCCCCCGACATCGGCGCCTTTGGTAAAGATGCCGCCGCCGAGGCGGGCGAAGATCGAGATCAGCGACGCGCCGAAACCGAGCGCCACAAGCGCATCGATGACCTCACGCGCGGCCGGCCCATTGCCGAGGCCCACGGTCAGGATGAGGTAGTAGACTGACACACCGAGCAATGCCAAACCAGCCACCAGCATGCCTGTGATCGCGCCGGATTTGAAAGCGATATCGAGACCGGAGGCAAGGCTGACCGATGCGGCCTGGGCTGTGCGAACATTGGCCCTCACCGACACATGCATGCCGATGAAACCGGCCGCCCCCGACAACACCGCGCCGATCAGGAAGCCGATTGCGGCTGCACTCGAGAGAAGAATCCACGCGGCGATAAAGACGACGACACCGACGATGGCAATAGTTCTGTATTGACGTGTGAGGTAGGCCTGCGCCCCCTCCCTGATAAAGCCTGCGATCTCCTGCATGCGGGCGTTCCCCTGGTCGGCGGCAAGCACCGACTGCGTTGCCCAGATGGCATAGGCCACCGCGAGCAACCCGCATGCGATAACACCTAAAAGCAAGGTCATTTCGCACTATCCTCCGTTTCAACCCACGGGCTCACTCCCTCCCGCAGGCCCCTCAATCCGCGAATCGCGCGCCGCCTCCTCAAGCGGCACCCCTCGCGGCGCGGCCAGAGTGCGGGCGCGAAAAGGGATCGTCAAGTCCCTGAAATGACCGGCGTGATCGCGTTTTGGGGGCAGTTGGAAGATTTTGCTGAACCGCCGGTGCGGGCGGTCAGGCGGGAACGCGCCCGTTCCTCCGCATCAACACGAAAAGGAGGAAGAGGCAGGTGCCAGCAACCGGCCAGACGACGGCATTGAGCATGTCCCATCCATAGGCCGAAAGCACCTTGCCGGAGGCGAAGGATGCGCCGGCGACCGTCGAAAACAGCACGATATCGTGGAAGCCCCTGAACCTTGTCGGCCTCATGCGGACGATAGCTCTGCGCAACAATTGCGGTCGAGCCGATGAATGCGAAATTCCAGCCCAATCCGAGGAGAACCAGTGCGCCCCAGAAATTCCAAAGCGCCACGCCCATATGAGCGATCGCCGCGCAAGCGAGAAGCAGCACAAAACCGCAGGCCACGATACGCTCCGCGCCGAAGCGGGCGATGAGCCAGCCGGTCGCAAAGCTCGGGCCGAACATCGCGAGCACATGCCATTGTATTCCGAGGGTCGCGAGATCCGTCGAAAAACCGCAGCCGACAACCATGGCAACCGGTGCACCCGTCATCATGAAGGTCATCAGCGCATAGGCGGAGATGCCGCAGATCATGCCTGTCAGGAACCGCTGGGTGCCGACGATCTCACGGAGCGGCCGAACCGGCGAGGCGGCGTGCTGATCCGAAGCGCTTCGGATATCCGGCAGGCGAAGAGGGACAAAAAAGACAATGGCCGCGAGGCAAACCGGCAGCAAGGCCACGAACGCACCGGCAAACCATATGGGCGCGAAGTAGTCACCGGCGAAAATGACGATCTGCGGCCCGAGTATCGCCGAGATGATGCCGCCGCCCAATATCCAGGAAATCGCCTTCGGCTTGTAGAAGGCGGGCGATGCGTCGGCTGCCGCGAAGCGAAGTTTTTGCGTGAAGCCGCTGGAGGAGCCGAGAACGGCCAAGCCGAACGTGAACAGCCAGAAATTCTCACGGAAAAGCGCCGCCGCTGCAACCAGCCCGCCTAATGCGGCGATAACGGCGCCGCCGATGAAGGCCAAGCGCCTGCCGACCAGCCGAGACAGCGTCGCCGCAAGAACGACACCGAGCGCCAAGCCCACGTTGAAGCCGGTAAGCGGTGCCGTCGCCAGCGACTTGTCTTCGCCGAGAAGCTGGTGGCCGGCGACACCACCGACCGCGAAACTGATCGGCCCGACCACACCGAGCAGCGCCTGTGCAAGGGTCAACAGAAAGACGTTGCGGCGTGCCTCGCGGAGAACCGCCCCCAAGTCGTCCGCAGTCGCTGCCACCATTTTGCTATTTCCGCTGGCCGCGGACTTGCTTGGCGATCCGGTCGAGGACTGCGTTGACGAGCTTGGGCTCCTCGTCCTCGAAGAAAGCCTTCGCGATCTCGACATATTCGGTGACGATTACCGGAACCGGGACATCCTTGCGCTCGATCATCTCGAAGGTGCCGGCGCGCAGGATTGCACGGACGGTGGAATCGAGCCTGGACAGTGCCCAATCGTCCTGAAGGGCGGCGCCGATCAGCGGGTCGAGCTTGCGCTGGTCGCGCACGACGCCCGACACGATCGAACGGAACCACGAGGCGTCCGCCTTGAGGTAGGTCTCTCCGTCCAGTTCCCGGCCCAGCCGGTGCTCTTCGTATTCGGCAACGATCTCCAGCACACCGGTGCCGCCGATGTCCATCTGATATAGCGCCTGGACCGCGGCGAGGCGCGCGGCACCACGCTGGTTGACCTGCTTCAGCGGCTGATCCGAGGGAGTCTTCGTCACTTTTCTGCGCCCAGTTTCTTCTTCAGTTCGATCATGGTCAGCGCCGCGCGCGCGGCGAAACCACCCTTGTCGCCTTCCGACCGGCGGACGCGAGCCCATGCCTGGTCATCATTCTCGACCGTCAGAATGCCGTTGCCGAGCGCAAGGCTTTCGCTGACGGCCAGGTCCATCAGGGCGCGCGCAGATTCGTTCGCGACGATGTCGAAATGGTAGGTCTCGCCGCGGATCACCATGCCGAGCGCGACGTAACCGTCATATTCGGTGCCGCCCTCGTCGGCGCCGTCGAGCGCCATGGCAATCGCCGCGGGAATTTCCAACGCCCCCGGAACTGTCACAATATCATAAGTCGCGCCGGCTGCATCGATCGCGTGCTTTGCGCCGTCGAGCAAGGCGTCGGCCATATCATCATAGAAGCGCGCTTCCACAATCAAGATGTGGGCGGACTTGGTCTTCGCCATGGATCACCTGTCTTTGAAAACTTGGGGCCGGACCTGACCGGCGCAGGCGGCGGTAAAACCACGCCCGACGCAGAATGGCAAGCAAATTCCGCCTGCCGGGGGCCATTTGCCGCGCCGACGCTCTTTTTTGCGGCGCGAGCGCGATAGCTCTTCCGTCGTCCGGGGTGACGACAAAAACAAGACAAGAGCCGAGGCAGGCGCCGCTGCAGACGGGTCCGCGGGGTTGTTACAAGGACCGGCCTGCAGGACCGTATTTGCTTGCAACAGCTTTGATTGCACCTAAACCTTAGGTGCAGTAGCGTCGATTCTGCAAGGCGGAGCTGTCCCCACTGCATGTTTCGTTAAATCGTAGCCGATTTAAGAATGAAAACATGCAGCAATTCAAAGTGCTACAGCGTCCTTTGCGCGTCTAATAAGACGCGCGGCGCTGTGGCTTCTGCGATGGACATGGCGACATCGGCGTCCCGAAGATTGGGAGGAACACGATGACTGAAGCGCGAAAGCCGATCGTCAACCTGAAGGATCTCAAACTCGAGCACTGGCAGCGTGGCTCGTTTTTCGAGTCGAGCGACGTTTCTTTCGGCGCCCTCCTCGGCCTCAAGGATCTGGGGATCGGCTACGGCGAGGTGCTGCCGGGCAAATCCGGCTGCCCCTTCCACAACCATCATGTCGAGGAGGAGCTGTTCATCATCCTGGAGGGAGAGGGAACCTACCGCTTTGGCAACGAGCGCCACGAAGTCGGCCCCGGCGACGTGCTGGGTGCGCCGGCTGGTGGCCCCGAAACAGCGCATCATCTGATCAACACGGGGACGACGGCGCTCAAATACCTTTCCATCTCGACGATGGCGGCCACGGAGATCTGCGAATATCCCGACTCCGGCAAATTCCTGGCAAAGACACGGCCTCCCGGTTCGCCAAACGCTTCATTCCGGTTTATCGGCCGCCCCGCATCCACAACCGACTACTGGGACGGCGAACCGGGCGCCTGATTTGACCCTCCTCGCAAGAATCTGGATCGAAACATGCACAGCGTTCCCATCATCGAAACCGAACGACTTCTGCTACGCCCCTACCGGCGCGACGACTTTCCCGCCTATACCGCCTTGTTCGCCGACGAAGAGGTCACGCGCTACATCGGCGGCATACCCTATTCGCGCGAGCAGTCCTGGACACGCTTCCTGCGCCAGGTCGGCATGTGGCACTATTTCGGCTTCGGCTTCTTCGCGATTCAGGAGAAGGCAACCGGGGCTTTTATCGGCGAAGCCGGCTTCCACGACGCACATCGGATGATCACGCCATCCCTCGAAGGCACGATGGAAATGGGCTGGGCGCTTTCCCCCAGAACACATGGCAAAGGGCTCGCCACAGAGGCGGTGACCGCGGCCCTTGCCTGGGCCGATCGTCAATTTCCGACCCTGAAGAAGACCTGTGTCATCGACGTCGGCAACCAGGCATCGATCCGGGTGGCCGCCAGGCATGGCTTCACGGAATTCTGGCGCACGACCTATCACGGTAACCACGTCATCCTGTTCGAACGGCATCTGAAGTCCGCAGCCTAGACGGCTTCCAGGCCCGCGAACATGAACAAATTTTAATTATTTTTCAAATCGTTATGCCCTCGAAAGGGCCACATTCCGGCCCAGCTTATCAACGTTGAAACGACGTAACTCTCGGTCGCGCGACGGGAGCGCCGCCTCAACCAGTCGAAACAGTCAAGCACCTTTCGCTGTGGGTGACCTCACCCGCAAAGGATCGGTGCTGGCCATCGCGGGACGCCTCGGCTCGTTGAACGCGCCAGAGACCCGCGGGCAATCAAAGGAGCATGACAATGAACCGCTTTGCGAAAATCTCCGTCATCGCCACCCTCTCCGCCTTGAATTTCGGCGGCATCTCTCACGCGGCGGGTGTCGAAATGAACTGGCCGAACCAGATCGATCAGACCGTTCGAAACTTCAAGGGCGACAACTTCAGGATCGTCGATGTCGACACGCTGAGCCGTATGAACGAGACCCGCGCCAGGATCGACGCGGAAACGCCGCAACAGCTGGCAGCCCTCCATGCCGCCGTTGACGCCAACAGGGCGCTCGCCGCCAAGCTGAAGGAACGCGATGTCGAGATGAACAACATCGCAGGCGCAGCGCAGGCAACCGACGGTAGTCTCACGCTTTATGTCCGTTGAAACCTTACCCTAACAACAGCGTCCGCCCCCGCTTGTCGGGGGCGGATCCATTTCTGCCGTCGTTATTCCGCCTTGGGCGCGGGAAATTCTGCCAGCCGTGCCGCATAACGCGCCATCGTATCAACCTCGAAGTTGACGAGATCGCCGACGCGCCGCTCGCCCCATGTGGTGACTTCGAGCGAATGACGGATAAGGAGCACGTCGAACTCGGCGCCATCCACCTTGTTGACAGTGAGTGAGGTTCCGTCGAGGGCGACCGAGCCCTTGGGCGCCACGAACCTGGCTAGATGCTCCGGGGCGCGCAGCCGGAAGCGCACCGCGTCGCCTTCCGGCTCCACGGAGAGGATTTCGGCCTTGTCGTCCACATGGCCGGACACAAGATGACCACCGAGCTCGTCGCCGATCTTTAACGAGCGCTCCAAATTGATGCGTGTGCCCTTTTGCCATCCGGCGATCGTCGTCAGCCGAAGCGCCTCTTCCCATGCCTCGACCTCGAACCAACGCTCGTTGCTGCCTGCCTCTGGCAACGCGGTAACCGTGAGGCATACGCCCGAATGCGCAATGGAGGCGCCTAGATCGATCGTCTTCGGATCATAGTTGGTGGCAACGCGAAGCTTGATGCCTTCCTTCAGTGGCGTGACGACCTCAACGGTACCGATATCGGTGACAATGCCTGTGAACATCAGATGTCTCTCTCGTAATCCTCGAAAATATCGTCGCCATAATGCGCCGTCCGACGAAGCACGAAACCGGCCGGAATGGACTGCCGATCAAATGGGGATCGAATCCCGTCTTCGCCAATGGTGATCTGGCCGGTGAAAAGCAGGATGCGGTCGACAAGATCGGCATCGAGGAACGCGCGGGCCGCCCGCGCACCGCCTTCGACCAGCAGCGAGGAAATGCCGCGCGAGGCAAGCGCCGTCAGAAGATCGGAGATGTTATCGGTGTCCAGCACTTCGACGCCGGCGGCTTCGAGCGCCGCGCGACGCTTGGCGGCATCCTCATCGAGTCTTGCATCTGCCACAGCGATCACCGGAACCTCTCGTGCCGAATGGACGAGTTTCGAGCCGACTGGCAGATCGAGACGGCGGTCGAGAACGACGCGAACCGGGGACCGGTCCTCCAATCCCGGCAAGCGTACGGTCAGTTCCGGATCATCGGCTGTCGCCGTGCCGATGCCGACCAATATCGCGTCCGTCTCCGCGCGAAGCACCTGTACCTGCGCACGAGAAATCGGGCCGGTAATCCGAACCTGCCCCTCCCCCGTGCGGCCGATCATTCCATCCTGGGAAACCGCAAGCTTCAGGGTCACATGCAGCCGTTTGCTGCGCTGACGCATAAGGTAGGCTTCAAGCGCCCGCTCTCCGTCGCGATAGAGCGTGCCGATGTCGACGGCGATGCCGGCGTCGCGCAGCATCACCACGCCGCGTCCGGCAACACGCTCGTCCGGGTCGAGGATCGAAATGACGACACGGGCGACACCGGAGGCGACCAAAGCGTCGGCGCAGGGTGGCGTCTTGCCGTGATGCGAGCAAGGCTCTAGCGTCACATAGGCGGTTGCTCCCCTCGTCTTCTCCCCGGCTTCGGCGAGCGCCTGCGTCTCGGCGTGCGGGCGCCCGCCCGGCGCCGTCACCGCCCGTCCCACGATCGTTCCGTCGTTGACGATGATGCAGGCGACTGAGGGGTTCGTCGACGTCAGGCCGAGATTGCGGCGGGCGAGGCGCAGCGCCGCCGCCATGAACCTTTCGTCCTCGCGCGTCGGCGCTGTCATGCTTCGCTCCGCTTGGGCCTATTCGCCGGGATCGCGCGCGATCTTGGCGCTGATTTCCGCGATGACTTTCTCGAAATCTTCCGCGTGCGAGAAATCTCTATAGACCGACGCGTAGCGGACGAAAGCGACATCGTCGAGGCTCTTCAGGGCTTCGAGCACCTGCAGACCGATTTCTTCGGAAGGGATTTCCGTCTCGCCCGAACTCTCGAGCCGGCGGACGATGCCCGACACGGCGCGCTCGATGCGATCCCGGTCGACCGGGCGTTTCCTGAGGGCAATCTCGAATGAACGGAGCAGCTTGTCCCGGTCGAAAGGCACCTTCCGGCCGGTTTTCTTGATAATCATCAGCTCGCGCAGTTGCACCCGCTCGAAGGTCGTGAAGCGGCCGCCGCAATCCGGGCAGATGCGGCGGCGGCGAATGGCATTCCCATCCTCTGCCGGACGGGAATCCTTCACCTGACTGTCTTCGGAACCACAATAGGGGCAGCGCATGCAGCCGTCCGATCACATGTAGCTGTACATCGGGAACCGGTCGGTGAGCTTGATCACCTTCTCGCGCACTCCAGCTTCCACGGCGGCGTTGCCTTCGTCGGAATTGGCGACCTTGAGGCCGTCAAGCACCTCGACGATCAACTCGCCGATTTCCTTGAATTCGGCTTCCTTCAAGCCGCGGGTCGTGCCAGCCGGCGCACCGAGGCGGACGCCCGAGGTGACGAAGGGCTTTTCCGGATCGAAGGGAATGCCGTTCTTGTTGCAGGTGATGTAGGCGCGGCCGAGAGCGGCTTCCGCCCGCTTACCGGTCGCGTTCTTCTTGCGCAGGTCGACGAGCATCAGGTGGTTGTCCGTGCCGCCCGAGACGATGTCGAGGCCGTTCGCCTTCAGCGTTTCGGCGAGCGTGCGGGCATTCTTGACGATCTGGGCCGTGTATTCCTTGAAGGAGGGCTGCAGGGCTTCGCCGAGCGCGACGGCCTTGGCGGCGATCACGTGCATCAGCGGGCCGCCCTGAAGGCCGGGGAAGACGGCCGAGTTGATCTTCTTGGCGACATCCTCGTCATTCGTCAGCACCATGCCGCCGCGCGGGCCGCGCAGCGACTTGTGCGTCGTCGTCGTCGCGACGTGGCAATGCGGGAACGGAGAGGGATGCTGACCACCGGCAACGAGACCGGCGATATGGGCCATGTCGACCATCAGCCAGGCACCGACTTCATCGGCGATTTCGCGGAAGCGCTTCCAGTCCCAGATACGCGAATAGGCGGTGCCGCCGGCGATAATGAGCTTCGGCTTGTGCTTGCGGGCCTTTTCGGCGACGTCATCCATATCGAGCAGGTGATCGTCCGCGCGCACCCCGTAGGAAATGACGTTGAACCACTTGCCGGACATGTTCACCGGGGAGCCGTGGGTCAGGTGACCGCCGGAATTGAGATCGAGACCCATGAAGGTGTCGCCCGGCTGCAGGAGCGCCAGGAAGACTGCCTGGTTCATCTGCGAACCGGAGTTCGGCTGGACGTTGGCAAAATTGACGCCGAAGAGCTTCTTGGCGCGTTCGATCGCCAGTTCCTCGGCGATGTCAACGAACTGGCAGCCGCCGTAGTAGCGCTTGCCCGGATAGCCCTCGGCATATTTGTTCGTCATGATCGAGCCCTGGGCTTCGAGCACAGCTCGCGAAACGATGTTTTCAGAGGCGATCAGCTCGATCTCGTGGCGCTGGCGCCCCAGCTCCTTCTCGATCGCACCGAAGATGTCCGGATCGCTTTCCGCGAGAGAGCGGGTGAAGAAGGCGTCATTGGTTTGTGCAAGCATCGGCTCGAGGCTCCTCTCAAAGGTGGTCGTTCTTTAGCTTCCTCGCACGCGGAGAGCAATATCCGCTGTGCGGTTTGCGCCATTTCCACCATCCGCCGCGCCGAAGAAGCGAGCGCGCACGCCAAGAAAAAGGCCGCGTTCCATTCAGATGCGCGGCCTTGATCGGTGAAATCGGGAGTTTGCTTATTGCGGCAAAGCGTCCTGTTCTATGGAGCCCGCTGGCTGTTCGACTCCCGTTGTCGTCTGGAGCGCGAGCTCGGCAGCACCGTCGCGCTGATAGATGTCGTCGCGGAACTGCACGACCCTGTCCTTTGCCGACCAGGCGGTGACATAGGTGAAGTAAACCGGTACTTCCTCCGCGAGTGTGATCGGCGTGTTGACACCCGACTTGATCGTCGCCTCCATCTGCTGACGGGACCAGCCGGGCGTTTCCTTCAGCAGCCAGGTCGAGAGGTCGCGCACGTTCTGGACGCGCACGCAGCCCGACGACTCGAAACGCATCAGCTTGTTGAACAGGCCCTGCTGCGGCGTGTCGTGCATGTAGACCGCGTGCTCGTTGTGGAAGTTGATCTTCGTCGAGGACATCGCGTTGATCTTGCCGGGGTCCTGCCGGAACATCAGGTTCGGCGCCTTCTCGGCGTTCCAGTCCACCGTCTCTGGCGACACCTCGTTGCCGCTGCCGTCGAAGAGACGGATCGCGTTGCGCTCGAGATAGGTCGGATCCTTGCGCATCAGCGGCATGATGTCCTTCTGGACGATCGAGCGCGGGGCAGTCCAGTAGGGATTGAGGATGACCTCGTAGATCTTCGAATTGAGGATCGGCGACTGGCGATCGATCTTGCCGACGACCGCCGTGTGGCGCAGCACGACACGGCCATTCTCGACTGCCTCGATATAGGCGGCCGGAATATTGACCATCACATAGCGGCGGCCGAGATCGCCCGACATCGACTGGAGGCGGACGAGGTTGGTTTCAAGCTGGCCGAGGCGCGTCATGGCGTCGACGTTCAGCGCCTTCAAGGTGTATTCGCCGATGACGCCATCGGCCGGCAGGCCGTGACGCGCCTGGAAGCGCTTCACCGCACCGTCGACATAGGAGTCGAAGGAAGAGGAAATGCCGGCCGACTGCGGCAGATCGCCGGAAACCATCAGGCGCTGGCGCAACTGCTGAACGGAGGGATCGGTGACGCCCAGCTCGAGCCTCACCGAGGTTGTGACAATCGGCCAACCGCCGGAGGCAACGATCTGCTGATAGTCAAAGATCGCCTGCTGGAGATGGCTGATCGTTTCGGGCCCGAAGACCGGCGTGTTGGAAAGAACCGCCGTCGCCGTGCGCGAGGCCTTGGCGTCGAACTGGTCGTCCCAGGAGCCGCGGTGCGGCGAATTGATGATCTCGCCTAATGCGTCCTGGGCATTGGCGGCGCCTGCCCAGGCGACGGCGCCGAGCGTTGCGGCCGAACGCAGAAATGCACGGCGCGAGAAAGCATCAATTCCGTTCTTTTTCGACATAGTCCCACCGTTTCAATGCGCGAAAAATGCGCGCTGCCCGAGCCCTAACACGAACGTGGTTAACAAACGTTAACCCGCGTGCCGCCCCGCTCTCGCGTCGGCTTCACAACAGCGCGAGTGAGAGCCTCTCCCGGCAGGCCGACCACGAACCGAATCGCCGTCCAAAGTGCAAGCACACACCTGCCGCGTGCAGCGTCGCTCTCATAGCAATATGGCCAATTCGTGTCTCGGAAGCGCTGACCGGATAACACGGCACGGCTTCGGCAACAACGACGTCGTGCAAAAAAGGCAAGGGTCGGACACGCAGGGGTTGCGCCCGACCCTTGAACTGGAGGTTTGCGATTTGATCAGAGGCGATAGAGGATCTGATCGTTCCAGAAGCGGTCGAGACGCTGCAGGAGCTTGTTCATCTGAGTGAATTCGTCGGAACCGATGCCGCCGACCTTCTGGATCGAGCCGATGTGGCGCTCGTAGAGCTTCGCGACGGTTTCGGCGATTTCCTGGCCCTCTTCGGTCAGGCTGATGCGGACCGAGCGGCGGTCAACGCGGGAGCGCTGATGGTTGATGAGACCCAGATCGACCAGCTTCTTGACGTTGTAGGAAACGTTCGAGCCGAGATAATAGCCGCGCGAACGGAGTTCGCCGGCGGTCAGTTCGGAGTTGCCGATGTTGAAGAGCAACAGAGCCTGGACGGCATTGACATCGCTGCGGCCCTGGCGGTCGAACTCGTCCTTGATGACGTCGAGCAGCCGGCGATGCAGACGCTCGACAAGGTGAAGGGATTCCATGTAGAGACCACGGATCGTTTCTTCCTGCGGGTCTCGGGGCGCAACTGCCTGCGGCTTCATTTTCGTGTTCATTTGACTGCCTCACTGTTTTGTTTGGCGGTGTCTGTTTGTCTTCCCGCCTTGAGTGAGACCCTATCGAATACGTATAAAATTCTACTTAAACCGCAGCCTTAACATGAACTTACCGTCGCGCGAGCCTGTTTCAGGGTGAATCAACCCTTACCTTCCGCGCTTGCCGCAGTCGCTGCACGAAAAGCGCAACACGGAAAAGAACGAAGGTCACGGCGACAGCCGCGTGGAGCACGAAAAGCAAGGGCCGCGCGCCGAAGGTGCCGGGGTAGAATTCGTAGACGGCGATCTCGATTGCCGCGGCGAGGACCCAGACGACGGGGCCCCAGGAAACCAGGAGCCACAGGCCGATAGCGGCAACCGGGTAAACGACGGCAAGGGCGGTGGCCGCAGCGCGCCATTCCGGCGGCAGCAGATCGAACCGGCCGGCACCTCCGTGGGAGAAGCCGATGAGCATCGCCCAATAGTTCAACGCGAACCAGAAGCAGGACGCCGACACCAAGCGCAGGAACCAGCCGAAGAGCACTTCGGTCAGCGACGGCTTCGGAACATGAGCAGAATCGTGAAGCATGCGCGGCAACATAGGCTGAGTATCTCCCCAGATCCACCAGAACCGCAGGCTGCCCTCCTGTCTTATGGAAAGCCGGGAGCAAATGCCGCAGCCGGGGGCGAGGCTGTGCGGTTTTCAACCGACGGCGGCACATGGTAAAGCGCGTTCTCGGTGCAAATGAAGAAGGAGGCGGCGCGATGAACGACAAGACGAATCTTGTGGACAGGATAACGGGACACCGCCGCATGCGCCGCAACCGCAAGGCGGACTGGACACGGCGGCTGGTGCAGGAAAACCGCTTGACCGTCGACGACCTGATCTGGCCGATCTTCATTGTGCCGGGCAGCGGCATCGTCCAGCCGATCGACGCCATGCCGGGCGTGAACCGCATGAGCATCGACAAGGCGGTCGAGGCGGTGAAAGAGGCGGCCGACCTTGGTATCCCGGCGATCGCCACGTTTCCGAACATCGACATGGCGTTGCGTGACGAAACCGGCTCCAACAGCCTCGCCGCCGACAATCTCATCAATGAGGCAACGCGGGCGATCAAGAAGGCGGTGCCGAACATCGGCGTTATCACTGACGTCGCGCTCGATCCCTTCACGAGCCACGGTCATGACGGGATCCTTCGTGACGGCGAGATCGTAAACGACGAAACCGTGGAGGTTGTCGCCAGGGCCGCGGTGACGCAGGCCGATGCCGGATCGGACATCATCGCCCCGTCCGAAATGATGGACGGGCGCATCGGCGCGATCCGGGAGGCGCTCGACGCAGCCGGCCACCAGAATGTCGGCATCATGTCCTACGCGACGAAATTCGCCTCCGCCTTCTACGGGCCCTACCGTGAGGCAATCGGCACCGGCGGCCTGCTTAAGGGCGACAAGAAGACCTACTACATCGATCCGGCCAACGGTACCGAGGCAATCCGCGATGCCGCGCTCGATGTCGAGGAAGGTGCCGATATGCTCATGGTCAAGCCTGGCCTCCCCTATCTCGATATCTGCTGGCGGATGAAGGAGGCCTTCGGCCTGCCGGTTTTCGCCTATCAGGTTTCCGGCGAGTATGCGCAGGTTAAGGCAGCCGCGGCCAACGGCTGGATCGATGGCGAACGGGTCATGCTGGAAACGCTGCTTGCCTTCAAGCGGGCCGGCTGCGATGGAATATTGAGCTATTTTGCGGTCGAAGTGGCACGTATCCTGGCAAAACGCTGATGTGGCAGAGCGCATTGCAGCCATGCATTGTTTTGTCGAGGCTCATTCCCCATATCTCACCGGCAACAATGTGAGGCACGCTGATGAGCATGCATGACGAACAACTGAGAGTCCCGAGCAATGACTGGCGCGCCTATCAGGGCGTGCTGTCGCGCAGGGTCTTTGCCTTCATCATCGACTATGTGATCATCGCACTGCTCTGGATTCCGGCGGCGGTTGTCGTGTTTTTCCTTGGCATTCTCACGCTCGGCCTCGGATTCTTCCTCTATCCCGTCCTCTTCGCCCTTGTGGCTATGCTCTATTTCGGGCTGACGGTCGGCGGCCGCGATCAGGCATCGCCGGGCATGAGAATCATGGGCGTGGCGATCGCCCGCACGGACGGACGGCCGATGGATTTTCTGACGGCGATCGTCCATCTGGTGATCTTCTGGATCGCTAACGCCCTGTTGACGCCGCTCATCCTGTTGATCGGTCTCTTCACCGACCGCGGCCGGCTCTTGCACGACCTCCTGATCGGCACCGTCACGGTCCGTAGCGACGCCTATTAATGCTTGCGAGCTAGCTGCGTGCTTTACAGCGCCATTCCGTGAGGAATGCCTAAACGAGTGAGTTGACGTTTTTCATTCTTAGGCCATGCTATTGCGATGAGTAACCGCACGAAGAGTGGCCCCCACGTTCGATGAACACGCAGACCGCACCGTCTCCACAATTCTACCTGACTGCGCCGGCACCCTGCCCATACCTGCCGAACGAGATGGAGCGAAAGGTCTTCACCCACATGGTGGGTGAGCGGGCCCCGGAACTGAATGATCTCCTGACGCAGGGCGGCTTCCGTCGCTCCCAGAACATTGCTTACCGACCGGCCTGCGAAACCTGTCGCGCCTGCATCTCGGTCCGCATCCTTGCGCACGAGTTCGCGCCGACGCGTTCGATGCGGCGGGTGCTCGCCGCCAATCGGGACGTGGTCTCGGCCGAATACCCCGCCGAACCCTCGAGCGAACAATACAACCTCTTCCGCCGCTATCTCGATCGCCGGCATCAGAAGGGCGGGATGTCAGACATGTCGGTACTCGACTACGCCATGATGGTCGAGGACACGCATGTGCATACGAAGATCATCGAATACCGCTTGCGGATCGAAGGCGACGGCATCAACGAAAAGGCCAAGGGGCCGTTGGTCGCCACGGCGCTGACCGACCGAATGAGCGACGGCCTGTCGATGGTCTATTCCTTCTTCGATCCCGCTCTCTCCGAGCGCTCGCTCGGCACCTACATGATTCTCGATCATATTCGCCGGGCGAAGGAACGCGGCCTGCCCCATGTCTATCTGGGTTACTGGGTAAAGGGGTCGCGCAAAATGGGGTATAAAACAAAGTTTTTGCCGCAGGAGCACCTTATGGCTCGCGGTTGGGAGCGCTATTGTGGCGACGATGACGCATCCACCGAAACGGACTGATAATTGACCCCTTCCTCTGACGCCGCCCGGCACCGGCGCGGCTTGGCCATCACCGGGCTCGGCGGCCTCGCCCTTTCCTTCGACATTCCGCTCATCCGTTCGGCGAACGGCGAGGTCTGGTCGATTCTCGCCCTGCGCAGCCTCTCGACCTTCCTGGTCGCACTTCGTGCTGGCCTTCACGTCGATGTTTGCGGCGATCCTCTCCTGGATTTTCCTCAAGGAACGGCCCTCGAACGCCACGCTGCTGACGATGGCCGTGATGGTTTTGGGCGTCGGCGTGATCGTGCAGGACGGGCTGGAGAGCGGACACTTGTTCGGCGACGCGATGGCCGCCTGCTCGGCCTTCCTGCTGGCAGGCGCAATCACCATCGCCCGCAAGAGCGGCCGCGACATGGCGCTCGTGCCGCTGACGACCGCAATCTTCCCCGCCATTGCCGCCTTCTTGCTCCTGCCGTCGAGCGGCATTTCGATCGCAGCACCCGGCTATATTCTCTTCAACGGGCTGGTGATGATCCCCCTCGCCTTCTTCTGCCTCGCGACAGGCCCGCGCTATCTTTCCGCGCCGGAGGTCGGCATGTTCTATCTGCTGGAGACGATCCTCGCTCCGATCTGGGTGTGGATCGTCTTTTCGGAAACGCCGACGACGCAGACGCTCGTTGGAGGAGCCATACTCGTCTTTGCCTTGATCGGCCATTCATTCTGGCAGATGCGGAACAGGGCGATGAAGGCGCAGATACAATGTGCGGAATTGGGATAGGCGCACCGACGGCGCGCCGCGCAATCACTGCGCCTCGTCAGGCCCGGGCTCAAGGGAAACGCTCTGCATCTGCGAGCGCATCGTCCAGAGTTCGCGATTGGTATTGATCCACTCGGCCGCGATCTGGAGCGGCGCCGGATCAGCCGTGATTATCTCGCCGCGCTCACCTTGCCGGACGATCAATCCGGCAGCTTCCATCGTGGCAAGATGCCCGGAAAGGTCGTCCCCTTTCACACCCACGGCATCGGCGATCTCGGCGACGCGCGTTGCGCCTGCAAGCAAGACCTCGAATATGCGGCGGCGCGTCGGATCGGCAAGAGCCAGCAAGGTTGCGTCAAGAGCGGCGGTCATGACATTCACCCCTCTGGAGAGGAATTTGAGCTTAAACGCGATCGCGTCGGCGGCGCCTTCGACCTGCATATTGTCTTAAATCGAAGCCGATTTAAGGACAAAATATGTGGCAATTCAAAGTGCGGCAGCGACCTTTGTGCGCCTGAAGCACGCACGGCGGCAGAGATTAGCCGTTGAACTTGCCGCTCCGCGGGAAGCCCTTCGGCACGACCCGGCCGGCTGCGGCACGGTCGCCGAGCCACTCGATCAGTTCGTCCTTCGTCTTGTTGAAAACCCGACCGGCGCTGTCTTCCCAGGTGAGGCCGTCCGCGATCGTAAAGCACCTGATGTCGGAAATGCCGCCATCCTTGTAGCGCTGCAGCCGGACGCCCTTGCCGCGCGCCATTTCGGGGATCTGCACCAGTGGGAAGACAAGCATCTTGCGGTTTTCGCCGACGACGGCGACGTGATCGCCCTTGACAGGAACAACGAGTTTCGCCTCGTCCGGCATGTTGACGTTCATCACCTGTTTTCCCTTGCGGGTATTGGCAACGATGTCACTTTCGGTAACGACAAAGCCGTTTCCTGCAGCGGACGAAATGATGAGCTTACGTGCCGGATCATGGACGAGGGCAGTCAGGACGTCCTGGTCATTCTCCATATCGACCATGATGCGCAGGGGCTCGCCATGGCCGCGCCCGCCGGGCAGCTTGTCGCCGCCAAGCGTGTAAACCTTGCCGCCTGTCGTGAAGACGAGGATCTTGTCCGTCGTCTGCGCCGGGAACGCCACTTTCAGTGCGTCTCCCTCCTTGAACTGGAGCGATGACGTGTCGGAGATGTGCCCCTTCAGGGCGCGGATCCAGCCTTTCTCGGAAATGACGACGGTGATCGGTTCCTTTTCGATCATCGCCTGCTGGATGGCCTCGACATCGGCCTCCGGCGCATCGGCGAAAGTGCTGCGGCGCTTGCCAAGCTCGGTCGCCTTGGCGAACTTCTTCTTGACCTCGCCAATTTCCCAGGCAACGGCCTGCCACTGCTTCTCATCGGAGGCGAGCAACGTCTCGATTTCCGCCTTTTCCTTCGACAGCGCATCGAATTCCGTGCGGATCTCGAATTCCTCGAGCTTGCGCAAGGAGCGCAGGCGCATGTTGAGGATCGATTCGGCCTGCAGGTCGGTGAGCGTGAAACGCTCGATCATCACCGCCTTCGGCTCGTCCTCCTCGCGGATGATGCGGATCACCTCGTCGATATTGAGATAGGCGACGAGATAACCGGCGAGGACCTCCAGCCGGCGGTCGATCGCGGCCAGCCGGTGGCGCGAGCGTCGCTGCAGCACTTCGCGGCGGTGAGCCAACCACTCCGTCAGCACCTCGTTCAGCGCCATGACGCGCGGCACGCGGCCCATCGAGAGCACGTTCATGTTGAGCGAAATACGGCTTTCGAGTTCGGTCAGCTTGAACAGCGACTCCATCAGCAGGGCAGCATCGACCGAGCGGCTCTTTGGCACGAGCACGATACGCACGTCTTCCGCCGATTCGTCGCGAATGTCCTCGAGCAGCGGCAATTTGCGGGCGATCAGCAACTCGGCGATCTTCTCGATCAACCGCGATTTCTGGACCTGATAGGGAATCTCCGTGACGACGATCTGATAGCCGCCGCGGCCCAGATCCTCCGAAACCCAGCGCGCGCGGACCCGGAAGCCGCCGCGACCCGTCCGGTAGGATTCGATCATGCTGGCCCGGCTTTCGACGATCACGCCGCCTGTCGGCAAGTCCGGCCCCTCGATGCCTCCCTTCTGGGGATTGGCGGGATCGAACAGCAGGTCCTCGACCGTCGCATCCGGATGGCGGATGAGATAGAGGGCCGCGTCGCAAAGTTCATGTGCGTTGTGCGGCGGAATGGAGGTCGCCATGCCGACGGCGATACCCGAGGCGCCGTTCGCGAGAAGATTCGGAAAGGCGCCGGGAAGCACGACCGGCTCCTGGTCTTCCTCGTTGTAGGTCGGGCGGAAATCGACTGCGTCCTGATCGATGCCCTCAAGGAGAAGCGCCGCAACCTCCGTCATCTTCGCTTCGGTGTAACGGTAGGCGGCGGCATTGTCGCCGTCGATATTGCCGAAATTGCCCTGCCCGTCGACCACCGGGTAACGCTGCGAGAAGTCCTGCGCGAGGCGCACAAGAGCGTCGTAGACGGACTGGTCGCCATGCGGATGGAACTTGCCGATGACGTCGCCGACGATGCGCGCGCATTTCTTGAACGAGGAATTGGGTCTCAGCCCCATCTCGCTCATGGCGTGGATGATGCGGCGGTGAACGGGTTTCAAGCCGTCGCGGACATCCGGCAATGCGCGATGCATGATGGTTGACAGGGCATAGGCGAGATAGCGCTCTTCCAGCGCCGCCTTGAGGTCAACCGGCTGAATGTTGTCATCCCCGCCCGATGGCGGCAAAAGGCTTTGTCCCATGCCCTCTTGCTACCGCAACCGGTCGCCAACAGCAAGAATTTCAAGGCACTGCGTTGTGGAGAACACCGCCTCCGGGACGCGTCGCGTGCACGACCGCTGACGGCGGTAAGGTTTCGGAAAGTATGATCCGCGGGGAACAAGCACCATCCAATCTGACGAATATAATTTTGCCCTCTTTCGTATTAGCTTCGGGGGTGTGCTGATTTGGCCGATTTGAAATTGAGGATTCGAGTGACGGTATCCGCGTTCGAGATACTATAGCGCCGCGCGTCCAATCGGACGCGCTAACGTCGCTGTAGCACTTTGAATTGCTGCATGACTTTGTCCTTAAATTGATCCCGATTTAAGGAATCATGCAGTAGGCTGACCGCAAGGGGCATGCCGACGGTCGCGGTTCGTTCAGGCTCTGTCGGGGGCGAGTTGACGGATCCCGCAGAGATCACTCAGATTAGCGAAACCGATCCCAGAAACAGCTTCGCATCAAACATTTTTGATAAGGAACTCGATAATGATGCATACGCGCAATATCCGCCTGATGATGGCGAGCGCCGCCCTTCTAACACTTGCCGGCCCCGCCTTCGCCCTGGATGGCGCGGACATGATGAAGAAGCTTGATGCGGCTCTTTCCGCCAACGGCTCCTCGATCCGCTTCGACAAGGCGGATGTGAACGGCGACGTCGTCACGGTGACCGGCGTCAAGCTGCAGATGGCGGCGAACCCCGGAGAGTCGCTCAACATCGGCGTCGTCACCTTCGAGGGTGTCGAGGAAAACGAGAATGGCGGCTATTTCTCCGAGACGGTTACCTTCCCGGATATCAAAGTCAGCCAAGACGGTTCCCGCTTCTCCGCCAAGGATCTGTCGATCGGCGGACTGTCTATCCCCGGCAACCCGGCCGGCGACACAATCAACGACATTCTGCTTTACGAGACGGCAGGAACCGGACCGATCGTGGTCAATGTCAAGGGCAAGGACGTCTTTACGGCCGAGAGCACGGAAGCCAATCTGACGCGGCAGGAAAATGATGCCGGCTTCGACTTCGACGCGACGCTCGCCGGGCTCAAGGCGGATCTCTCGAACGTCGAGGACGCCAAAGCCAAGGAAGCGATCGAAAAGCTGGGGCTGACCACGCTCGACGGCGAAGTCACCATGAAGGGCCGTTGGGAATTGCAGAGCGGCAACGTCGCCCTCGATGAATACGCCCTCGACTTCAAGAATATCGGCCGGCTGAACATTGCCATGGACTTTTCCGGATACACCCTGCAGTTCATGAAGTCGCTGCAGGAAGCGACAAAGGCCGCAGAAGCCAATCCGAACAAGGAAGAGGCCAACCAGGCAATGGGGCTCGCGATGATGGGCCTCATGCAGCAGTTGACGTTCAACAGCGCCTCGATCCGTTTTGACGATGCTTCGATCACCAAGAAGGCGCTCGACTATGCCGGCAGCCAGCAGGGCGTCACCGGCGATCAGCTGGCGCAATCGCTGAAGGGCCTGGTGCCGATCATGATGGCGCAGCTCAACATACCGGAGTTGCAGAACCAGGTTTCGGCCGCCGTCAGCGCCTATCTCGACGGGCCGAAGAGTCTGACGATTAGCGCCAAGCCCGAAAAGCCGGTTCCCTTCCCGTTGATCATGGGCGCCGCCATGGGCGCGCCGAACACGATTCCTTCGGTTCTAGGCGTGAAAGTGACTGCGAACGACTAAGCGCCTGCGCGCTTGCGAAATGAAAGTTCAATCCTGATCTACAGCGCCGCGCGTCTAGTTTGACGCGCGGCGCTGTAGATCTTTGAATCTCTGCACGACTTTATCCCTAAATCGATTCCGATTTAGGGAATCATGCAGTAGCCCGGCGATGCACCGCCGGGCTTTTTCCATCCCGATTGATTAATGATATCGTCCACTGCTTGATGCTCTGAGGCGGGCACCTATCTATTTCGTGTATGGTTGCCGACAACTGCGCATTCCCGACCGATGAAACGGAAGGAGGACGCCATGGGACTGAAGCATTCGGATATCACCGCCATCCTCGGCCCGGTCGACGAAACGCTAATGGCCGAGCTGCTTGCGACGGGCGCGACAGCGAGCGAACTCGCCGAGGCGATTGCTTGGGTCAACAATGACGAGGCCCTGATCGGCGAAGGCCGCCATCTTCCGGCCGGCCGCGTCGCAGCGTTGATCGACATCCTGACTCCGGAGGAAGACGACGAGGAATTATAATAGCAGTCCGGCTCTTCGGGGAGCGGACGATGGCGCGCGCCTTGGAGCCGGTGGACGCAAGGACGTGGAAGACGTGATGATAGCGGTGATCCAGTAGCCTGTTGCGGGGGCAATTAGCGATCGCCTTACAGTTTCCGTGTTGAGGGAGGAGCACATGGCTGCCAAGGAAGTCAAATTCAACACCGATGCCCGCGACCGCATGCTGCGCGGCGTCGACATCATGGCCAATGCCGTTCGGGTCACCTTGGGCCCCAAGGGCAGAAACGTGGTCATCGATAGATCCTTTGGAGCGCCACGGATCACCAAGGATGGTGTGTCGGTCGCCAAGGAAATCGAACTCGAGGACAAGTTCGAAAACATGGGCGCACAGATGCTGCGCGAAGTGGCTTCGCGCACGAGCGACGTTGCCGGCGATGGCACGACCACTGCGACCGTGCTTGCCCAGGCGATCGTCAAGGAAGGCGCCAAGGCCGTCGCCTCCGGAATGAACCCGATGGATCTGAAGCGCGGCATCGACCTTGCCGTCGACGCGATCGTCAAGGAACTCAAGACCCACGCCCGCAAGGTCTCAAAGAATGCTGAAATCGCCCAGGTGGCCACGATATCGGCCAACGGCGATGCAGAGATTGGGCGTTACCTCGCCGAGGCGATGGAGAAGGTCGGCAACGAGGGCGTGATCACCGTCGAAGAGGCAAAAACCGCAGAGATCGAGCTCGAAGTCGTCGAAGGCATGCAGTTCGACAGGGGCTATCTCTCTCCCTATTTCATTACCAATCAGGACAAGATGCGGGTCGAGTTCGAAGATCCCTACATTTTGATCCACGAAAAGAAGCTCTCCAATCTCCAGGCCATGATCCCGATTCTCGAATCGGTGATCCAGTCCGGCAAGCCGCTCTTGATCATCGCCGAGGACGTCGAGGGTGAGGCATTGGCAACGCTCGTCGTCAACAAACTGCGCGGCGGCCTGAAGATCGTTGCTGTCAAGGCGCCCGGCTTCGGCGACCGCCGCAAGGCGATGCTCGAAGATATCGCAATCCTCACCGGCGGCACGGTGGTTTCTGAGGATCTCGGCATAAAGCTCGAGAACGTGACGATCGATACGCTCGGGCGGGCAAAGCGAGTGATCGTCGAAAAGGAGACGACGACCATCGTCGATGGCGCCGGTGAGAAGGCCGATATCGCCGGACGCGTCAGCCAGATCAAGGCCCAGATCGAGGAAACCACGTCGGATTACGACCGAGAAAAGCTGCAGGAGCGGCTCGCCAAGCTTGCCGGCGGCGTAGCTGTCATCCGCGTCGGCGGTTCGACCGAAGTCGAGGTCAAGGAAAAGAAGGACCGCGTCGACGACGCCCTGCATGCGACGCGGGCGGCGGTCGAAGAAGGTATTTTGCCAGGCGGCGGCGTTGCACTGCTGCGCGTCGTCAAGACGCTCGACAACGTGCCGACGGCCAATGACGACCAGCGTGTCGGCGTCGAGATCGTCCGTCGTGCAATCGAGGCCCCTGTGCGCCAGATCGCCGAGAACGCGGGTGCCGAAGGGTCGATCGTCGTGGGCAAATTGCGCGAGAAACCGGATTTCGCCTACGGCTGGAACGCGCAGACCGGGGAATTCGGAGACCTATTCGACATGGGCGTAATCGATCCGGCCAAGGTCGTGCGCGCAGCACTGCAGGACGCCGCCTCGGTGGCCGGCCTGCTGGTCACCACGGAAGCGATGATCGCCGAGAAACCGAGGAAGGAAGCGCCTCCTCCAATGCCCGGCGCGCCGGGAATGGATTTCTAAGACGCAACGTCGACGCTCAGAAGCACTGGGGGCGCAGTCGCGTCCCAGTGCTTCACGCGCCGAGCCTCAATCCCTGCCACTACAGCGCCGCGCGTCTAATCAGACGCGCAAATTTCGCTATAGAGCTTTGAGTTTTTAAGGAATCATGCAGCGATCGATCGCCGCGCCTCAAGCCGGCTCTGTATCGATGCCCCCCTCGACCAGTTCCTTGAAGCCGCCGATGTTGAATACTGCCGTGTAACCCATATCCTGCAGCGTCTTGCCGGCAAGGGCCGAACGACCGCCGGACGCACAATGCAGAAGGACCGTCTTGTCCTTTTGGAAGGCTGGATTGTGGTATTGACTTTCCGGGTCCGCGCGAAATTCCAGCATACCCCGCGAGACGTTCACGGCGCCCTTGATCTTACCGGTCTGCTGTACCTCTGTCGGATCGCGGACATCCACGATGAGCACATCGCCGGAGCGCATCTTCTCGGCCGCCTCGGTGGGCGACAATTTCGGGACAACACTATTTGCTTCCGCTAGCAGGTCCTTGACGTTCTTCGCCATCGTTCACTCCACCCAAAACGCTGCCATGGAGCAGCGAAGAAAGGAAACGCCTTGAGGGAAATCCTGTCAAGGCGAAGAACGGGATCGCGACTTCGGGCAGCGGTCGAGCGGCGCGACGAACCGAGCAACTTATCTCGTCTGAGGACCAGACCGCAGTAGGCACAGCGGTCGGATTTGGATGTGGTAATTGCGGCATGCGGCGAGCCGCTCGGCCATAAAAATACCCGGCGGTGGAGACCGCCGGGCATTTTTTGCGTTTAAGAACCTCAGTCCTTCTTCTGCGGGATCGGACGGATCGCCAGTTCGCGCAGCTGCGTCGGTGTCGCCGGCAATGGTGCGCCCATCAGGAGATCCTGGGCCTGCTGGTTCATCGGGAAGAGCGAAATCTCGCGCAGGTTCTTGGCACCGACGAGCAGCATGACGATGCGGTCGATGCCGAAGGCCATGCCGCCGTGCGGCGGCGCGCCGTACTGGAAGGCACGGTAGAGCCCGCCGAACTGCTCCTCGACTTCCTGCCGGGATTTACCCGTCAACTCGAAAGCCTTGACCATCAGTTCAGGCAGTTGGTTACGGATGGAGCCGGACGCAATCTCGAAGCCGTTGCAGACCATGTCGTATTGATAGGCCTTGATGGAGAGCGGGTCGTCGCCGTTCAACGCCTCGAGGCCACCCTGCGGCATCGAGAAGGGGTTGTGAGCGAAATCGATCCTCTTTTCGTCTTCCAGCCATTCGTAGAACGGGAAGTCGACAATCCAGCACAGTTCGAAGCGCTCGCGGTCGACGAGGTTCAATTCCTCACCTGCCTTCGTGCGGGCTTCGCCGGCAAACTTATAGAACTTCGCCGGTTCGCCGGCGACGAAGAAGCAGGCGTCTCCGTCCTCGAGACCGAGCTGCGTGCGAATTGCTTCGGTGCGTTCCTCGCCGATGTTCTTGGCAAGCGGACCGGCGCCTTCGAGCTTCTCGCCCTCCTTGCGCCAGAAGATATATCCGAGACCCGGCTGGCCCTGGCTCTGGGCCCAGGCGTTCATGCGGTCGCAGAACGCCCTGGAACCGCCGGTCTTGGCCGGGATCGCCCAGACCTCCACCCGCGGGTTGGACGCGATCATGTTGGCGAAGACCTTGAAGCCCGAACCGGCGAAGTGCTGGGTGACCCCTTGCATCTCGATCGGATTGCGAAGATCCGGCTTGTCGGAGCCATACTTGCGGATCGCCGTGTCATAGGGAATGCGCGGGAACTTTTCGGTCACCGGCTTGCCGCCGGCGAAATCCGTGAAGATCGAGCGGATCATCGGCTCCATCGTGTCCCATACGTCTTCCTGCTCGACGAAGCTCATTTCGAGGTCGAGCTGGTAGAACTCGCCCGGCAGCCGGTCTGCGCGCGGATCCTCGTCGCGGAAGCAGGGAGCGATCTGGAAATAACGGTCGAAGCCCGCGACCATCAGAAGCTGCTTGTACTGCTGCGGTGCCTGCGGCAGCGCGTAGAAGGTGCCGGGATGAATGCGGCTCGGCACGAGGAAGTCGCGCGCGCCTTCAGGCGAGGAAGCCGTCAGGATCGGCGTCGTGTATTCGGTGAAGCCGATCTCGCTCATGCCTCGGCGCATGGCCGAAATGATCTCGGTGCGCTTGACGATGTTGCGATGCAGCGTCTCGCGGCGAAGATCCAGGAAGCGGTATTTGAGGCGCACATCTTCCGGGTAGTCCGGCTCGCCGAAGACCGGCAGCGGCAATTCCTTGGCCGCCGACAGAACCTCGATCTCGCGGGCATAAAGTTCGATCTCGCCTGTCGGCATGTTCTTGTTGACGGTTTCGTCGGTACGCGCCTTCACCGTTCCGTCGATGCGGATGACCCATTCGCCGCGCACCGTCTCTGCCGTCTTGAACGCCGGAGAATCCGGGTCGGCCACGACCTGGGTCATGCCATAATGATCGCGCAGATCGATGAAGAGCACGCCGCCATGGTCGCGGACGCGGTGAACCCAGCCGGAGAGGCGAACGGTGGAGCCGACATCCGACTTGCGGAGGGCGGCACAGGTGTGGCTGCGGTAACGGTGCATCGTCTTATCCTGGAATTGCAGAAAACCGCGCAGGCTCGCATGACGGCGCGCGGCAGATCAAAATCGGGCGGAAAAGCGCATGATGCGCCGGCTTTGTCAAGGCCGCGGCTTGTTCTGGCGGCAAGAGTTGTGAGCCGGCGCGCGCTGTTGCCGCCACTGTCATTGCAAGCAGGTGGCGCAAAAAGAAAGGAAAAGGCCACAAATCGCTACTGTCCCCGACGGTAGGCCGCCGCTAAACAAGAAGCAGGCTGGCATTCCCTTTCGAGTCGCGGCCGCCATCCGGATGCTTCCTGCCCCATGTCCCAGATCCGCCCGCTCATCCCGCTTCTCATCACCGCAGGCATTCTGATCGGCGGCAACGGTTTGCAGGGAACCTTCATTTCACTGCGGGCGCTCGATGAGGGATTTTCGACCTCGCTGATCGGGCTCGTCGGTGCCGGCTACAATATCGGCTTTGCCATCGGCTGCGTCTATGTCACCCGTATCCTGCGGGCAATCGGCCATATCCGCACCTTCTCGGCGATGGCCGCGATCGCATCTGCAGCGGCCATCTCGATGGTACTGCTCATCGACCCGTGGTTCTGGTTCCTGATGCGGCTTCTTGCGGGCATCTGTTTCGCGAGCCTCTTTGCGACCGTCGAAAGCTGGCTGAACGCCAGCGTCACCAACGCCAACCGGGCGCGTACCCTCTCCGTCTATCGCCTGGTCGATCTCGGTTCTGTCACCGCCGCGCAATATGTGATTCCGGGTGTCGGCATCGGCGGGTTCGAGCTTTTCGCCATCATCTCGATGGCGCTGACACTCTCGCTCGTGCCGATTTCCTTTGCCGACCGGTCGAGCCCGGTCGCCCCGGAGGCGATCCGGTTCGACGTCAAGGCGCTGTGGAACATCTCGCCGCTCGCGACCGTCGGCTGCATCGTCGTCGGCCTTACGAACGCGGCCTTCCGCTCGCTGGGGCCGATCTATGCCCAGGGCATCGGCCTGTCGGTCACCGCAATCGCGACCTTCATGAGCGCGGGCATTATCGGCGGCGTGGTGCTGCAATATCCGCTCGGGCACTATTCGGACCAGATCGACCGGCGGTTGATCATTCTGATTGCAACGCTCGGTTCGCTTCTGGCAGGGCTTTTCCTCGCCTTCGGCGCCGGCAGCGACGAGTGGCTGAATTTCGCCGGCATCTTCGCCTTCGGCGCCTTCGCAATGCCGCTCTACTCGCTCTGTTCGGCACATGCCAATGACCATGCGGCGGAGGGGCAGCATGCGCTCGTCTCCGCCGGCATGCTATTCTTCTGGTCGCTCGGCGCGATCATCGGGCCACTCTTCGCCTCCTTCATGCTCGACCTCTTCGGACCGCAGGCGCTCTTCATCTATACCGCGGTGATCCTCGCCCTGTTCATGCTCTACACGCTGCGGCGTATGACGGCGCGTGCACCGGTTCCGACCGAAGAGCGCGCCATGCCGTTTCGCAATCTCCTGCGCACCTCGTCCTTCTTCAACAAACTTGCCGGCGGCCAGCAGCGAGAGGACGTGTGACAGCGCAATCTGCGGCAAGATGACCGGCGGGGCGAATTGCTGATTATGAAAATCAGGTTTAGAAACGGCCCGATCGCTTATCCGCACCACGGGACGCCATGATGCCGATGTTTAGCCGCCGCACGTTTCTCCAGGGCTCGGCCGCGCTTGGAGGCGCTTTCGCTTTGGGCGCCGGCGTGGCCGCTCGAGACGGCGCCGCTCCCGATCCGCAGGTCCTGACGGCGCAATTCGCGGACGCAAGGATCGCGGCCGATGGCGTGACGCCCAAAATCATGACCTATGGCCTCGGCGAGGCCCCTCACGCCAGCACGCCTCCGGTCTTGAGGATGCGCAAAGGCGAGGCCTATGCGGCAAGGCTGGTGAACCTGCTGGACGAACCGACGACGGTCCATTGGCACGGTTTGAGGATCGCCAACGCGATGGATGGCGTGCCGGAAATGACCCAGCCCTACGTCTATCCCGGCGACAGCTTCGACTATGTCCTCACACCGCCCGATGCCGGTACCTTCTGGTACCACCCGCACTGCAACACGCTGACGCAGATCGGCCGGGGGCTTGCGGGCGTGATCGTCGTCGAGAACCCTGATGACCCGGTCTTCGACGCCGAAATCGTCCTTAACCTCCGCGATTGGCGGCTCGGGACGGGCGGCAAGTTCATCGACCCGTTCAAGCCCCGCGATGCGGCGCGCGGCGGTACCTATGGCACGGTCAGGACAACGAACTGGCAGCGAGAGCCGGTGTTCGAAGCGCCCGCCGGCGGCCTGGTCCGGGTGAGGATTGCCGCCACCGACGTAACGCGCATCTACACGGTGGCGCTCGAAAGCGCGGCCGCGAAGGTGATCGCCCTCGATGGCAATCCGATCGACGATCCCTTCCCCCTCGATCGCCTCGACTTAGGCCCCGGGCAGCGCATGGATATCGTCGTGCGGATGCCGGAGAGTGAGGGCCAGACAGCAACGCTCGGCAACTACCGCGGCTCGCATCCTTGGACCATTGCGACGTTTCGGGCGGCGGGAGCCTCGCTGAAGCGTGACCTGCGCGACATCGCTCCCCTGCCCGCCAATCCGATCGCGGAAGCCGACCTCTCCATCGCCAAACGGATTCCGATCGAACTGACGGCAACGGCCGAACACGAGGCGACGCCCTCGATCTGCGGCTCGCTTGGCTACACGTTCTGGGCGATCAACAAGGTTCCATGGCCTGGAGACACGCCGGATCCGATCGCGCCGATCGAGGAATTGAAGCTCGGCGGGAGCTACATCTTGCAGATTTCCAATCGCACGCCGCACGCGCACCCGATCCACCTGCACGGCCTGAGCTTCCGCATTCTGAATTCCAACAAGCGGACTTTTCTGCCGCCGCCGACGGATACCATCCTGCTCCTGCCGGACGAACAGGCGGAGGTGGCCCTGGTTGCGGACAACGTGGGCGACTGGGTGATCCACTGCCACATCATTGAACATCAAAAGACCGGGATGACCGGTTATTTCAAGGTGGTCTGACAATTTCGATTGTGACAACAGCCGCGAAACGATACACGAAGGGCAAGCCGCATTTCCGCCACAGTGATTAAAAACCCGATGATTCAAACGACAGTAGATTTAGAGGCCGTCTGCAAACAGCTGGCCCAGTCAAGTTATATTACGATCGACACTGAATTCCTGCGCGAAACAACGTTCTGGCCGGAGCTCTGCCTGATCCAGATGGCAAGCCCTGATCTGGCTGTGATCGTGGACCCGATGGCGCCCGGCATCGACCTCGCGCCGTTCTTTGCGCTGATGGGTAATCCGGACGTCGTCAAGGTTTTTCACGCCGCGCGCCAGGACATCGAGATCATCCATCATCTCGGCAACCTTATTCCGCATCCGCTCTTCGACACGCAGGTCGCGGCGATGGTCTGCGGCTTCGGCGACAGTGTTTCCTACGACCAACTGGTCAACCGCATCAAGAACGAGCAGATCGACAAGTCTTCGCGCTTTACCGATTGGAGCCGCCGACCACTGACGGAAAAGCAGCTCGACTACGCACTCGCCGACGTTACGCATCTGAGGGAGATCTACCATTATCTGACTGCAGAACTCGCCCGCGAGGGGCGGTCGTCCTGGCTGGCCGAAGAGATGGCGATCCTGGAAAGCCCGGAGACCTATGACCTGCACCCGGACAACGCGTGGCAGCGGCTCAAGATGCGGGTCAGGAAGCCCATAGAGCTGGCGGTCCTGCAGAAGGTCGCGGCCTGGCGCGAACGCGAAGCCCGCACCCGCAACGTCCCGCGCGGACGAATACTCAAGGACGATGCGATCTACGAGATCGCCCAACAGCAACCCAAGGATGCCGAAGCGCTGGGTCGGCTCAGAACCATTCCCAAGGGATGGGAACGTTCCAGCGCAGGCACGGCTGTCGTCGAGGCGGTGAACGAGGCACTTGCGATTCCGAAGGCGGAACTGCCGCGCCTGCCGCGCCAGAACCATGCGCCAGAGGGTGCTGCGGCAGCGGGCGAAATGCTGAAGGTCCTCCTGAAGCTCATCGCCGAAAAGGAAGGCGTCGCTGCGAAGATCATCGCTAACAGCGAGGACCTCGACCGAATCGCAGCCGAAGGCGAAAGCGCGGATGTGGCCGCGCTCAGGGGTTGGCGCCGGGAGCTTTTTGGTGAAATGGCCCTGAAGCTCATTAATGGCGAGGTCGCGCTGCGCTTCGCCGGCAAGCGGATCGAGGCGATGGAAATCGGCGGTTGAAATGCCGCAGGTGAGAGAACAACTTTCCGCCTGAATCCAGCAATAGCCAGGACGCTTCGAGAGGGCTGATCCAGGCCGGACGGCGTGGACGAGCTGTGTGAATGCGTTGCGGATCGCCATCCAATCCGCAATTGTCCTTTATGTTTTTCCGGTTCCGGAGCTTCCGCGCATGCGCTGGAGATTTTCCACGCTTGAGTTCATCCTGTTGCTGCTCGTCGTCGCGGGCAGCGGCGTGGCCTATGCGTGGCTGGTCTACGGCGACGGCGCGCTGATCGGCGCGACCTATGCTCTGTTCGTCTGCATGCCGATCCTCGCCTTCGAACGACGGATCATCTTCCGGCGTCTCTACAGAAAGATTCACAGCCTTTCGACGCCAGGCTTTCTGCTGTCTTCCATTGCCGTCTATTTCGCGCTCGTCTATGCCGGCTTCGCAATTGCAGGGTCGCTTCTGCGCCTGGTGGGCCATCCAGGCGAGATGATGCCATCGCTGAACGTACTCCTCGTCGCGCTTGCAATCTCCGGTCCGATCATCTTTGTCCTGAGAGTGCGCGAACTGCTCGGCCGCGATGTTTTCCTGAGCCTGCTGACCGGACGCTACCGCAAGCCGGTGCATGAGGAGCGCGTGTTCCTCTTTGTCGACCTCGCAGGCTCCACGTCCTTCGCCGAGCGCTTTGGCGATCTGCGCACCCAGGAATACCTCGGGAGACTGTTCGCAACCATGGCCGATCCAGTGCTGCGCTACGGCGGCTCCATCGATGACTATGTCGGCGACGCAGCGGTCATTACCTGGCCCTTCGATCGTGCCATCGCCGACGCCGCCTGCATTCGCTGCGCCTTCGATATTTTTGACCGGATCCAGACGGATTCTCACCGCTGGCGCAAGGATTACGGCGAGGTTCCTCGCCTTCGCGCCGCATTGCACGGCGGAACAATCGTTGCCGCCGAGATCGGCGTCGACAGGCACAAGATCACTTACTTCGGCGACACGGTGAACATGACGGCGCGCCTCGAAGGCCTTTGCCGGACGCTCGATCGGCAGATCCTGATTTCCGCCGATCTCCTGCGGCGCATGCGCCTGCCAGCCTCGGTCAGGAGCGAGGATCTCGGCGAACATGAGGTCAAGGGCCGCGGCCAGAAGCTTGGCGTGTTCTCCCTTCGACCTGCCGACATCTTTCACGGCGGGTCGAAGTCCGCCGTTGTTTCTAGCCGTGCAGCTTCGCCCCCTTCGTGATCTTGTCGACAAGCTTCTTTTCCGCGTGGATCGCGATCCCCGCCACCCGGGCGTTGTCGGGTGCCGACTTGGAAAAGACTTCCCGGTTGGCGGCGTCGTGACCCGTCGAGAACATTTCGTCGACATAGATGGACGTGCGAACGTCTTTCGCCAAAGCCCGCCGCTGGATATCGCCGAGCGTCACCCCGCCTGCCGACAGGACGATGATCGGCTGGATACTTAGCGCGTTGTAAACATTGCCGGCGGCATCGCGATACGCCTCACCGATAATCTCCGGCTTCTGCCCGACTATGCCGGTGGCAAGGAAGGCCGTGACGTTGAGCTTCTGCCACATGGCGAGGTCGTCCCGCAGGACGATTGCAAATTTCGTCTCGAACATCGTGACCAATTTCTCTCCGCATTCTTCCCGCCAACACTAACGCCCGAAGTGACTGTAGATCTTGAACGTTCGAGCAAGGCACCGAACGTCACCAAAGCTTCATCGGACTGTCAGACAAGCATCAAGCAGCCGTCATCGAAGGCGCCTATCGGGGATCGGTCTCAGACCTCCAACCCAGGGTGAACTTCATGACGAAAGCACTTTTCGCCTCCGCGGCGCTGGCCCTTGTGATGACAACGACGGCGCTTGCCGAGGAGAAGGTCTTTCCGGCGACGCTGAAGGCGCATGCGATCCTGCCGGCCAACACGATCATCGCGGCACCGGCTGATGCGGCGGACTATCTCAAGACCTCCGGAAAATTCACGACGGCCGACCGGAAGCGTGCTGTGGAACTCGCCAGCGTGCCCGGCAAGGACGGCGTTCGCCCGACCGGACTGTCGCTGCCGTTCAATGGCCAGCCAATGCAGGGCTTTTCCGGGATCAAGACGATGCCGGACGGTACCTTCTGGAGCCTTTCCGATAATGGATTCGGCAACAAGCTGAACTCGACCGACGCGATGCTGATGCTCCACCATCTCAAGATCGACTGGGAAGCCGGCAAGGTCGAATCGCTGCAAACGGTATTCCTGTCCGATCCGGACCGCAAAGCACCGTTCCCGATCGTCATGGAAGGCTCGGCCAACCGCTATCTCACCGGCGCCGATTTCGATGTGGAATCGATCCAGCCGGTCGTCGACGGCTTCTGGGTCGGTGAAGAGTTCGGTCCCTACGTCCTGAAATTCGACACGGCCGGCAAACTGACCGATGTCGTTGCGACCATTGTCGACGGCAAGCCGGTCATGTCGCCTGACAATCCCACCCTGACGCTGCAAGCGGACCCGTCCAAGAAAATGCCGGCCTTCAACCTGAAGCGTTCCGGCGGCTATGAGGGTATGGCGATGTCCAAGGACGGCAGCAAGCTCTATGCCCTGCTCGAGGGGCCGATCTGGACCGACAATGAATCGGTCGAGCAGGCCAACGGTCGGCCGGCGCTCAGAATCATCGAACTCGATGTCGCGAGCAAAGCATGGACGGGCCGCAGTTGGCTCTATCCGCTCGCCGAAGGCGGCGAGGCGATCGGCGACTTCAACGTGCTCGACGAGAAGACCGCGCTCGTCATCGAGCGCGACAACGGCGCCGGCACTGTCGACAAGGCATGCGCAGATCCGAAGGACCCTAAGCCCGACTGCGTCGCGGTCGGCTCCAAGCTCAAGCGCATCTACAAGATCGAGATGACGGATGAAAATGCCGGCAAGGCGGTACGCAAGATCGGGTACATCGATCTCCTCAAGATCGCCGATCCGGACAACAGAAGGCGCCAGGGCGGCGGTGACGGCTACTACGACATGCCGTTCGTTACCATCGAGAATGTCGATCGCGTTGACGACACGCATATCATCGTCGGCAACGACAACAACCTGCCCTTCTCCGCCGGCCGCGCAATCGACAAGGCGGACGACAATGAGTTCGTGCTGCTGGAAGTCGGAGAATTCCTGAAGGCCGAATGATCAAAAAGCGGCTGCGCGACCGACGCGCAGCCGCCTCTTCACAGACGAATCGCGTGAGCCAATCAGCTCTCGAAATGGAAGGCGAGTGTCTTGCCCGTCAGTTTGCTGAGCTGCTGAAGGCGACCGTCCAAGCGCTCGCCCTCAAAGTCGGAATAGTCCGCCGGCACGACGAATTCGAGATCTACATCCGGGCGCGGCGATCGCCGTAAACCGAGATGGCGCGTGACACCCGGCATCGATGCCGAGAAAAGATAGGCGACGCGCAGCAGGCCGCCCAAAAGTTTGGCGAGTTCAAGCAGGCGCGGCGTCGTGATGCCCGCGAGGGGCTCGGTGGCACCGTCGTCGCTAAGGCCTTCGAAGCGGTAATAGTTAGCAAGTGCGATATAGGCCCGGCCGGCATGCGTAATGCCGGAAAAGGACGAGTGCGCGATGATGTTGAGCGCCTGCAGACCGCGATAGTCCGGATGGGCCCGCCAACTGATGTCGGCGAGCAAGCAGGCGGCCTGACGGTATCTGCTCTCCTCTTCCGTCTCCTCCACGCCGAAGTGCGTAACCATGCGTCCGGTCCATTCCGCGAGTTCACGGGCATGTTCCGGCGAGCGGGCACGCAGGATCGCGATCTCGTCGGCGGCCGTCAGCAAGGGGTCCTGCAGGCGTTCGGCTTCAGAAAGAAGCGAGAAGAGATAGCCTTCCCGAACGCCGAGTGCGGAGAAAGAGATTCGCTCCGGCTTCATGATCGAGAGCGCCTCCTGCATCGTCACAGCCCCGAAGGGCAGCAGGCTGCGGCGGCTCTTGGAGATTGTCGCGTAGGCGGAAGGTTTGATGTTCTTCGGCTCGATCACCTCGGGCAGGAGAGACATCGCCTCGTCATAGGAAATCTCGTAGCCCTGCATCATATGCAGCGGGTAGTTGCGTGTCTCCATATGCAGCTTGGCGATCGATCGCCATGTACCGCCGACGGCATAGAACGTGCGCCCGGTGCCGCCTTTGAGAACGGCCGCCTCCTTCATGAACTTGCGGACCCAAGTCCGAGCCTTGGACAACGAACCGTTGCTGTGTTCGAAGAGCCGGATACCGCCGAGCGGCAGGGTAATACCTTTGCCGATGCGCTTGCCATTCACATCGACGAGTTCGAGGGAACCGCCGCCGAGGTCGCCGACGATCCCGTCAGGATCGTGATAGCCGCTGACGATGCCCATTGCGGAGAAATGGGCTTCCTGCTCGCCGGTGAGGATACGCACCTTGCAGCCCAGGATGGCTTCGGCCCTTTCGATGAAAGACGGACCGTTGGAGGCTTCTCGCGCAGCGGCCGTCGCCAGCGCATACATCGTGGTGGCGCGCGCCTGATCGGACAGGGCGCGGAAGCGCTGCAGCGCCTTCAGCGCCCGTTCGACGTTCTCCTCCGCCATCCGGCCTGTCGCGTCGATGCCCTTGCCGAGGCCGCACATCACCTTTTCGTTGAAAAGCACCGCCGGCGCGCGGCTGAGCCCTTCGTAGACGACAAGGCGAATAGAGTTGGAACCGATATCCACAACGGAGACCGGGCGGATGCCGGGCAAACGCCCCTGCGCTTCAGATTCGACCATGCAATTCCAGTTTACTTGCGCCAACCGCTTTTCCAGCCGGCAATCAGCTTTGGTGCACTGGATTTCAGAGCCTCGCCCCGGCCCGAGAGGCTGGGGTTGGTCATGAAGTAATGCTGCGCATTGAACGGCTCGGCATCCTTGCCGACTTCCATGCGGCGCGACGTGCCGTCCGGAAGAATCTCGTAGCTCTGCTGGTTGTCGATGAGATTGCCCAGCATGATCTGCGAAAGAACCTGTTCGTGCACAGTCCGGTTGATGAGAGGCACAAGCGTCTCGACCCGCCGATCCAGATTGCGCGGCATAATATCCGCGGAGCCGATATAGACAAGTGCATTTTCGGACGGAAGGCCGTGGCCATTGCCGAAGCAGAATATGCGCGAATGCTCAAGGAAACGTCCGACGATCGATTTGACCCGGATATTGTCGGAGAGGCCGGGCACCTGCGGACGCAGGCAGCAGATGCCACGCACGACGAGGTCGATTTCGACGCCGGCGCGGCTCGCCTTATAGAGCGAGTCGATGATTTCCGGATCGACGAGCGAGTTCATCTTCATCCAGATCGCGGCAGGACGGCCCGCCTCTGCATGCCCGATCTCTTCCTCGATATGCTTGAGGATCCGCGGGCGCAGCGTGTGCGGCGACACCGCCAGCTTCATGCCAGCTTCCGGTTCACCATAGCCGGTGATGAAATTGAAGATGTTCGCCATGTCGTGGGCAATCACCGGGTTGCAGGTGAAGAACGACAGGTCGGTGTAGATCTTCGCGGTCACCGGGTGATAGTTGCCGGTGCCGAGGTGGCAATAGGTCCTGAGCTTGCCTTCCTCCCGGCGCACGACCATCGACATCTTGGCGTGTGTTTTGAGCTCGATGAATCCGAAGACGACCTGAACGCCAGCGCGCTCCAGATCGCGCGCCCAGCGGATGTTTGCCTCTTCATCGAATCGCGCCTTGAGCTCGACAAGCGCCGTCACCGATTTGCCCGCGTCGGCGGCGTCGATCAGGGCACGCACGATCGGGCTGTCGTTCGAGGTGCGGTAGAGCGTCTGCTTGATCGCCAGCACGTCCGGATCGCGCGCCGCCTGCAGGAGGAACTGCACGACGACGTCGAAGGATTCGTACGGGTGATGGACCACCATGTCCTTTTCGCGGATTGCCGCCAGGCAATCGCCGGCATGCTCGCGCACGCGCTCGGGGAAGCGCGGATTGTAAGGCTCGAAGCGCAGATCCTCGCGCGGGGCCCTGGTGATTTCCGAAAGCGTGTTGAGCGCAAGGAGGCCTGGCAGCACCGCGATGCGGTTATCCGGAACGCCGAGCTCTTGCACCACGAACTGGCGCAGCGATGCCGGCATTTCCGAATCCGTTTCGATGCGGATGACCGAACCGCGACGGCGGCGCTTGAGGGCCGTCTCGAAGAAGCGGACGAGGTCTTCTGCCTCTTCCTCGACTTCGATATCGCTGTCACGAATGATACGGAAGGTTCCCGAACCCTGCACCTCGTAGCCCGGGAAAAGGCGGTCGATGAACTGGCTGACCACGTCCTCGAGCGTGATGTAGCGGATGACATTCTTCACATCCGGCAGGCGGATAAACCGGTCGAGCGCCACCGGAAGGCGCAGCAGCGCCGTCATCGGCTCGCGTCCGGTCTTGCTGGCGAGCTGCAGCCCGATCGAAAAGCCGAGATTGGGGATGAACGGGAAAGGATGCGCCGGATCGATCGACAGCGGCGTCAACACCGGGAAGATCGACTGATCGAATTCGTTGGCGAGCCAGCTCCGGTCCTGCGCGGACAACGAGGCGGGACGGACGATGAGGATGTCTTCCTTCGCGAGATATTGCTGCAGTACGGCGAGCGACGCCTGCTGCTCCATCTGCAGGTTGTCGATTTCCTTGAGAATATCGTCGAGCTGTTCGGCCGGCGTCTTGCCGTCGGGGCTGCGAAGCACAATCCCCTGGCGCACCTGGCCTTCGATACCGGCGACGCGGACCATGAAGAACTCGTCGAGGTTGGCGGCCGAAATCGACAGGAAGCGAACACGCTCGAGCAACGGATGCGCCGTGTTCAGCGTTTCCTCAAGGACGCGACGGTTGAACTGAAGCCAGGAGAATTCGCGATTGATAAAGCGCTCGGGGCTCGTCAGCAGGTCTAGCTGCTCCGCAGACGCCTCGTGTTCCATGATTGCAGACGTCGCGCTATCCATTCCCATCAGACCCCATTATTCCAACCCTTACGCGCTATCCCACTTTGACGACGGAACTGTGACAGTCAATCGGACAGGTGGGGATTTCCAAGCTCTGCCAGCACCTCCGCCGCCAGGGCGCGGGTGAGCCGCGTGCCGCGCGCAAGTGCCAAGTGGTCCAGTCGCTCGACGATCGTCTGAGCCGCCTCCAGCGAGCGCTCCATACGCGCGACGATATAGGCAACAAGGCGCTCATCGACGAAAAGCTGGCGATCGGCGAAGAGCTTGATGAGCACCTGCGTCAACAGCTCGTCGTCAGGCTCGCCGATTTCGACGACCGTCGCAGCCTTCAGGCGCGAGCGGAGATCGGGAAGCGTCACCGGCCATGACATCGGCCACAGGCGCGATGTTATCAGTAGCGCGGTGCCGTGCTGGCGCACGCTGTTGATGACATGGAAGAGCGCCGTATCATCGAAGCCCTGGCGATCGGCATCCTCGAAGAGAACCGGCTTTCTTGCAGCAATGTCGGCGGCATCCGAGCCGGCGACGGGATGAATCGTCTCGGCCCCCGCCCTTTCCCGCCAAATGCTGGCAAGATGCGACTTCCCGGAGCCGACCGGTCCGGCGATGATGACGACAGGCGATGGCCAATCGGGCCAATGGTCGACGATAGCGATGGCCGCACTCAGCCGGTCGGAAACGAGCAGATCCTCGCGACCGGTTGCCGGATCATGGCCGAAGGCGAGCGGCAGTTGTTCGAACGGACGTCTTGTCATGCTGTACTCTGGACAATGGCGCGGCTCAGCCGGGCTCTTGGCCTTCTGACTGCTTCTCCGCGGCTGTCCTATGCCCGTGATAGAGATCACTATCAAGGTACCGCTGTATACCGAAGCGGACAAGGACGCCGATCGCGGCGGCGGCCGGCACGGCGACGAGAAGACCGACGAAGCCGAAGAGAGCACCGAAGGCGAGCAGGGCGAACATCAGCCAGACGGGGTGGAGACCGACGCTCTTGCCGACCAGCTTCGGCTGCAGAATGTTGCCCTCGAGGAACTGGCCGCTGAAGAACACGGCCAACACCAGCGCGATCGTAAGATAATTCGGCCAAAACTGGACCAATGCCACACCAACCGCCAGCACGAGACCCACCATCGAGCCGACATAGGGGATGAAGCTGATCATGCCGGCGAAAAGCCCGATCAGCAGCCCGAAATTGAGGCCGACGAGCGACAGGCCGATGGCGTAGTAGAGGCCGAGGATAATGCACAGCGAACCCTGGCCGCGAACGAAGCCGGCGATGGTCGTGTTCATGTCGCGGGCGATCTGGCGGACGATGTCGACATAGTCGCGCGGGATCCAGCTGTCGAGTTTTTCGACCATGCGGTCCCAGTCGAGCAGCAGATAGAACGCCACGACAGGCGTGATGATAAAGAGCGAAAGAATGTCCAGCAGTGCCATGCCGGAGTTCCACAGTTGCTGGAACAGTGTGCCCAGGAAACTTGCGCCCTGTTCGAGCAGCTTGGCCGAATTCTGCTTGATCGCCGTCATCTGGGCCGCAAGCCAGTCCGGAAGCAGCGCCGTCTGGCTATCCGTCAGGAAGGCCTGGAGGCTGGCAATATAGCCGGGCATCCTCTGGACGAAGTCGGCCGCTTGCGTGAAGATCAACGGGATGACGATCATCAGCGACAGCGCCAGCACGACGACGAAGGCAACAAGAATGACGATGGTCGCCATCAACCGGCTGAGGCCCAAACGCTGCAGCCGGTCGGCGACCGGATCGAGGAAATAGGCGAGCGCCATGCCGGCGAGAAACGGCAACAGGATCGAGCTGAAGAGCGTCAGGAAGACTATGAAGCCGGCGAGCACCAGCAGCCAGAAGACGACCTGGCGCTTAAGACTGATACCGCTGACCTGACTGCCCATTGCGCTCCCCGTCCCGCGTCTGGCGCAAGCGCCTCGCGTTCCATTCATTTGGACGAGATAGGGCGCGGTGCGCACACTGGTCAAGCCCGGCGCCGTTCACGCGGAGGCAAATCGGGCCCTCGCCGGTCGAAACACGGTGGGATGCGGGTAAAATGGCAAAAAAAGCCGGCAAGCGCCGGGAGTTGGCTTGCACTCCTTGTCCCGCCGTGCCAATCGCATCCGCAAAATTCGACGAGCCTTGGAGAACGAGCATGAGCCAGTCGGGCAAGAATGGTCTCACCTATAGCGACGCAGGCGTCGACATCGATGCCGGCAACCTGATGGTGGAGAAGATCAAACCCCATGTGCGCTCCACGCGACGCCCGGGAGCCGATGGCGAGATTGGCGGTTTCGGCGGTCTCTTCGATCTCAAAGCTGCCGGTTTCACCGACCCGGTGCTGGTTGCGGCAAACGACGGCGTCGGCACCAAGCTCAAGATCGCCATCGACGCGAACAAGCACGATACGGTCGGCATCGATCTCGTCGCCATGTGCGTCAATGATCTCGTCGTGCAGGGCGCGGAACCGCTGTTCTTCCTCGACTATTTCGCGACCGGCAAGCTCGACCCTGACCAGGGTGCCGCGATCGTCGCCGGTATCGCCGCCGGCTGCCGGGATGCGGGCTGCGCGCTGATTGGCGGGGAGACGGCCGAAATGCCGGGCATGTATTCAGGCGGCGACTACGATCTCGCCGGCTTTGCCGTCGGCGCTGCCGAGCGCGGCCAGCTGCTGCCGGCGGGCGACATTGCCGAAGGTGACGTCATCCTCGGCCTCGTCTCGTCCGGCGTACACTCGAACGGCTACTCGCTGGTGCGCAAGATCGTTGCGCTGTCGGGACTGGCTTGGGACGCGCCGGCCCCGTTCGGCGAAGGCACACTCGCCGATCTCCTGCTGACGCCGACGCGCATCTACGTGAAGCCGTTGCTGAAGGCGATCCGCGAGACGGGAGCGATCAAGGCGCTCGCGCATATTACCGGCGGCGGATTTCCCGAAAACATTCCGCGCGTACTGCCGAAGCACCTTGCCGCCGAGATCGACCTCGACGCGATCAAGCCGCCGGCGGTCTTCTCCTGGCTTGCCAAGACTGGCGGCGTCGCCGCCAATGAGATGCTGCGCACGTTCAACTGCGGCGTCGGCATGATCGCCGTCGTTCCGGCGACGGAGGCTGAAAAGGTCGCGACGATACTCACTGGCGAAGGCGAGACCGTCTTCACGCTCGGCCGCATGGTCGCGCGTGCCGAGGGCGCCGCAGGTACGATCTACAAGGGCAGCCTCTCCCTATGAGCGCGACTACGGCTAAGAAGCGGGTCGTCGTCTTCATTTCCGGCGGCGGCTCGAACATGCTTTCGCTGGCAAAGGCAGCAGCGGAACCGGACTTTCCCGCCGAAGTCATTGCAGTGATTGCTGACAAGGCGGAAGCCGGTGGCCTGGCCAAGGCGGCCGCCCTCGGCATCCCGACGTTTTCGTTCGTCCGAAAGGATTTCGACAGCAAGGAAGCGCACGAAGCGGCGATTCTCGCGGAACTCGAGCGGCTCCGGCCCGACATCATCTGCCTTGCCGGCTATATGCGGCTGCTGTCGGCAGCATTCATCCAGCGTCATGAGGGCCGCATCCTCAATATTCATCCGTCGCTGCTGCCGCTGTTTCCGGGGCTCCACACCCATCAGCGGGCGATCGATGCCGGCATGCGGCTTGCCGGCTGCACGGTTCATTTTGTCACCGAAGGCATGGACGACGGCCCGATCATCGCCCAGGCCGCGGTTCCGGTTCTGGCCGGCGACACGGCGGAAACGCTTGCCGCGCGCGTTCTGACCGTTGAACACAAGATCTACCCGATGGCGCTGAGGCTCGTTGCCGAGGGCAAAATCGAAATGAAAGATGGGCGGGCTGCGAGCCATGCGGTCGGCGAGGCATCGGGCATCCTCGTTTCTCCCGCAATCTGACCCAGGTCTCCCGCAATCTGACCCAGATCGTTGCCCGTCACCTCGCCGCCGCGAGCCTTCGGTCGAGCGCGTCGAGCACGCGGCGAGTCAAGGCGGGATAGTCCTCGTCGAAATGGTGGCCACCCTCGATGGCGACCACGTCCACGCGCGAAGATTTCAGATCCGGGCAAGCGTCGTCGTCCTCCTGCGTACCGTAGATGCATTGGACGAGCGACGGGTCGATTGCCTTGATGTCGTCGACCGGGTCGCCCCCCTCACCCTCCGCACCCAGCCAGCCGAGAACCGAGATCTTGTAGTCGGCATGATGCGAGAGCGCCATGAGCGTGAGCTGGCGCACGCGCGCACGATCGGATGGCGGGAGCAGGTTGTAGGTGCGCGGCAGGATGTCGGCGCCGAAGGAATAGCCGATTAGCAGGACGTTTCGGACATTCCAGCGCTTTCGATAATAGGTAATGATCCGCGCAAGATCGTCGGCGGTCGCTTGCGGCTGGCGTTCGGACCAGAAATAGCGCAGCGAATCCACCCCGACGACCGGAACGCCCTCTCGTTGCAGCACATTGCCGACCTCCTTGTCGATATCCCTCCAGCCGCCGTCGCCCGAATAGATCACGGCCATCGTGTCGCGCGTGGGCTCCGCATCGAGGATCGTCAGCGGAAGGCCGAAAGGGTTTTCGGCTTCGCCGCCCTCTGCGAGCACTCCGGAAAGCGCATCCGAAAGCGCTGTATAGGCATCATCCCCGGTATCACGCGTCTCGATCTCCGGATGTTTGGCGAGAAGCGCAGTCACGTGATCCTTCCCTGCGGCGGAAGCAGTTGGCGAAAACGTAACCGTCACGGGATCGGGCAACGATCCGTCGGTCAAACCATAGACCATGCGATCGCCCTCTCGAACCTTCTCGGCCGGCGTACAGAGCTGCTTCGTCAATGCGACGCCCTCTTCGGGATCGACCGCAAGCGTCTGACCGATGGTCGCGGGCGGGGATTGCGCGGCGATCGCCAGCGCCATGGCGCCGCCGGCGCCGACGCCCGCGACGATCGGCGGTCGATAAGCGCTGTTTTTGGCAGCGCGCTGAACCTGCTGGCTCAGCGATTCGATATCCGAAACCGCGTAGATGCAGCCGCCGTCATCCTTGGCAAGCGAAGCGAGATATGCCTTGAGATCGATGCCGATGACGAGCGCCTTGTCGTTTGCAAGCGCACGCGCGACCCCGTCTTCCTTCGCGGTCCATCCGGCGGTATCCGAAAGGAGCACAACGACCGCGGAAGCCTCGTCCTCGGGGAAAAGAATATGCGGCGACGGGATCATGCCGGTGTCGAATTGCGGTGCGTCGTCGGCCCACGTATGCAATGAGGCTGCTGCCCCGATCAGTGCCGCGGAAAAGGCAAGCTTCCAGATCTTTCTGATGCCGGTCATTTCCTTATCACTCCCTTGAGACCGCCGCCGATGAGGAACGTTGCGTCCATCAAAGCCAGGATCGGGTTGAGCCCGCCGCTCGCCACAAGGTAGCGGGGTTGCCAACGCGGGTGGAACTTGGACTTGAAGGCGCGCAGGCCCTTGAAGTTGTAAAAGCGTTCGCCGTGCTCGAAAAATACACGGCCGGCTCGATCCCACACGGGAGCTATCTGCCGGGAAGACATGCCCGAAAGTGGCGCCATGCCGAGATTGAAGCGCCGGTAGCCTTGCGCCTTGAGATATTCCATCAGTTGCACGAACAGGAAGTCCATCGAACCTTTGGGGGCGTCCGGCGAGAAGCGCATCAGGTCGATCGAGCCCTCCTCCTTGGTCGCGGTCGTGAGGATATTGGCGAAGGCAACGATGCGTCCCGCGCATTTAAGGACAGCGACCGGCTGCGCTGCAAGGTATTGGGGATCGAAGGCTCCGAGGGAGAAACTCTTCTCGTGTGCGCTGTGATGCGCGAGCCAGGCATCCGAAATTGCCGCGAGCTCTGGCAGGATTGCCGGCACTGCCTGGGGCTCAACTATCGAGAATTCCAGTCCGTCACGCTGGCCGCGGCTGACCTGCTGGCGCAGGTTTGCCCATTTTCCACCCTTCAACTCGAACCGCATCAGATCGACCTCGGCAAGCTCGCCCAATCGGAAAGCCCGTAAGCCGGCGTCGGCGTAGTAGGCGAGCCCAAGGGGCGAAACCTGGTAGAACACCGCCCTGCAGCCATTGGCGCGCGCGGTCTCTATGAACTGCCAGATGAGATCCGGCCACGCTTCCAAGGGGCCGACGGGATCGAAGAGAGCGATCCAGGAACGCGCCCGCCGACCGTACATGATGAAGGCGCTGCCGTCTGAAGAGAACATGACGCTCTTGTCGCCCATCCGCACGAGGTTGGCATCCGACATATCCTGGGCATCTACAATGGCGATCGCCCGCTCCAACGCCTCTTCCGATGCCGGCTCCACCGTTGTCGTGGCCGGGCGCATCAGGCTCCAGATGGCGATGGCACTCGCCCCGATCACAACCCCCAGGAAGGCACGAAGTCCGCGTGGCGCCTCGGCGGAAAACTCGAACTGCCACCAGAGCTCATGGCTGTATCCGACGTCGCGATAGACGAAAAGCAGGACAACAAACGCGCCCAGGCAGACGACGCCGATCGCTGTGAGCCAAGGCGGCGTCAAAGCCTGACCGAACAGAGACGCGGGGCGAACGAAAAGCCGGCGGCTGGCAAGCAGCCCGACGACAAAGAATGCAAGCATACCCGCTTCAGCCAACGCCACCGCCTTCAGCAATGAAAGAAGCAGTGCAACCGTCGCAATCACGATCGACGCCCACCAGGCACCGTCGAGGCGCAGCGCCAGTCCCCGCGCGACGATGACCAGCGCCAGGCCGAGCAGGCTCGCGAGGAAATGCGCGCCCTCGAGAAGTGGCAACGGAACATAGCTTTCAAGGAATGCCAGGTTTTTGTCGGGCGTCGGCGTCACGCTCGACAGAACCAGCATGATGGCGAGTACAAGTGCCAACGTGGCCAGAAGCAATGGAGCAATCCGGCCTCCTATCCGGCGGACGCTCGATGCCGCGGGGCGACCAGCGAACTGACGTACCTCCACACCGACAATCACCACGATCGCGATCAGCAGCGGCAGCACGTGATAGATGAGGCGGTAGAGAACCAGCGCGCCGAGGATCGTATCGACGTCGACCGCGCGGCCGAGCGTTGCAATCATCACCGCTTCGAAGACGCCGAGTCCCGCCGGCACATGGCTGAGTACGCCGATGCCGACCGCGAACGAATAGACCGCCAGAAAAGCAGGCCAGCCGATCGCTCCCGATGGCAACAGGACGTAGAGAACGCTCGCGGATGCGGCAAGATCCAGCGCCGTTACCAGGAACTGGCGGGAGGCGGTTCTGGAGTCGGGCAGACGCAGGGTGAGGCGTCCGATGCTGACCTCGCGGCCCTCTCCGGCCAGGATAAAGGTGGTCAACAGGCCGCCGAGGACAACGATGGCGATGATCCGCAGCCAGAACGGTTCGAGCCCTGTCAGCGGAGCGACGTATTCGCCGACCGTCAGCAAGCTGAGGCAAGTGACCGCGGCAAGACCAAGCCCAAAGGCAAGCGTAACGAAGGCGATGACGCGGGCTATCTCCTCCGGCCGCAGGCCGAGCCGGGAGTAGGACCGGTAGCGGATCGCCCCGCCGCTCAAGGCTCCGAAACCGGCCGTATTGCCAACGGCATAGGCACAGGCGGCCGTGAGCGCTACATCCGCGTAAGGCAGCTTGCGCTTGATGTAGTCGAGGGCTGCGACATCGTAGAAGGTGAGCGCGAGGAAGCTCAAGCCGGTGAACAGGATTGCGGCTGCGACCGACTTCCAACTCGTTTCCGCCAATGCCGAGACGACCTCGTCATAATGCACCTCGGCGGTCAGATGAAAGATGGCCGCTCCGAAGAGCGCGATCACGAGAAGCGTGCCGATGGCGGAAAGATAGCGCTGGTTGCGCCTCAGAAACGGCCTCCATCCACTGTCGGCCTGGTGGTCTTGCGCTTCAATCTCGTGGGAAGAGCTGGACGCCATGTTTCGCCCGTGCCGTTGAAGTAGACACGCAAGCTTTAACGCAGCTCTACACGAACAAAAAGTGAAACATCGGTAATGTGAAACAGTAATGCTGGCCCGTTATAGAGCCAGAGCAGCAGGGTTCAACAACGCCCATTGCAGCAGCATAATCGTTTTGGCATCGCAGATCTCACCAGTGCCGATCATAGCGACAGCCTTTTCGAAAGGGATTTCCAGCACCTCGATATCTTCGCCTTCATGCGCAAGCCCTCCGCCTGCCATCACTCTCTTCGAAGCGTCGATGTGTCCCAGGAAAAAACTCGTCCGCTCCGTTACGGAGCCGGGGCTCATGTAAGCATCGAAGAGATGCATCGCACTTTCTATGCGATAGCCCGTCTCTTCCATCGCCTCGCGACAGATCGCCGTTTCAGGCGTCTCGCCGTCGAGAAGGCCGGCCGGCGCTTCGATGAGATATCCCGGCTCGCCCTGCAGAAATACGGGAATGCGAAGCTGGCGGACGAGGACCACCGACTGCCGCTCCGGATCGAAGAGCAGGATCGTTGCGGCGCGACCGTGGTCGTGGACTTCCCGGACCAGCCGGGCGGTTTGACCGTTGGACATTTCCTGTTCGAGCGTGACCTCCTCGAGACTGACGAAGCCTTTCCAGAGGGTTTTGCGGTCGATGATCCGGACGCGCGGGTCGGCATGTTCCGTCATGTGAGATCCTTGTTGGAAAGGGAATTCGGCTGAAACCGACAAGGCGCGATCGCCCGACCAATCTTCACACCCGACGCACCCAGACCCGGTTATCGTGGAAAGCCGCGCCGCCGTAGGGCGCGACCGCGTCGGCACCGGTCAAGACGTTGATACCCTCACCGTCGAGATGGGCGCCGTTCGGCCAAATCCCTTCGGCGATGACGACACCGCGGCGCGTGCCACCGCCGATCTTCGCATGCAACCGGACCTCGCCGCGGTCGTTGCCGAGCATGACGACATCGCCCTCGGCAACGCCGAGCGCAGCGGCGTCGTCAGCGTGGATCATGACTTCCGGTCGTCCCTCCTTCTGAACGGACGACGGCGTTTCGGAGAAGGTCGAATTCAGGAACGAGCGCGCCGGGGACGTCGCCAGTCTATATGGATGGCGTTCGTCGGCCACTTCGATCAGATCGACATGGTCCGGAAACTCCGGCAGCCTGCCGTGCGGGCCTTGCGGGCCCATCGATTTCGGCGGCCGGTTGGGTGCGGGCGTGCCGGTCCAATCGGCCTTGAAGCGGAACTTGCCGTCGGGATGCCCGAAGCCGTTGAGAAAATGTGCCTCCTCGAAAGCCGGCTGGCAATCGAGCCACTTCTCCTCTTTCATCCGCTCGTAACCGATGCCGTAATTGGACAGCAGTCGATCGATATGCTGCCGTTCGGTGAGCCCAAAGCCTGGGTTGTCGGAAACGCCGAGGCGCTTTGCCAGCTCCTCGATGACGAAGAGATTGGTGCGCACCGTCGGCGGCGGTTCGACGATCTTCGGACCGATGAGAATATGCTGGTGACCGCCGCCGCGATAAAGATCGTCGTGTTCGAGGAACATGGTGGCAGGCAGGACGATGTCCGCGAGCCGGGCGGTGTCGGTCATGAACTGCTCATGCACGGCCACGAAGAGGTCGTCGCGCAGGAAACCCTGTTTCACCAGCCGCTGCTCGGGCGCGACATTGACCGGGTTGGTGTTCTGGATGAGGAGCGCCGTCACGGGGCCGCGATGGCGCAGCGCCTCGGCATCCCCGGTCAGCACGCGGCCGATCTGCGATTGATCGAGCATGCGCACGTCGGGATCGTGGAATGCGGAACCGATGAGTTCGCGCTTGTCCAGCTTGAAGATGTCGTTGTTCGAGTGGAACGCGCCGCCGCCCTCGTGCTTCCAGGAACCGAGGACGGTGGCGATTGAAGCGGCCGCATGGATGGCGACGGAGCCGTTGCGCTGGCGGGTGAACCCGTAGCCTAGGCGGAAATAGGTCCTGGGCGTCGTTCCCACGAGCTTGGCGAAAGCTTCGATCTCCTCCACCGAGAGGCCGGTGATAGCGGAAGCCCAGTCCGGGCCACGTGTCTTAAGATGCGCTTCGAGACCCTCGGGATCATCAGCGAACTTCGCCATGTAGGCGCGATCGACATAGCCGTCGCGGAAGGCGATGTGCATGACCGCGCAAGCCAGCGCGGCATCCGTGCCCGGTTTCAGCACGAGCCCCATATCGGCTTGCTTGACGGTCGGGTTCTCGTAGATGTCGATGACGACGATTTTGGCGCCGCGATCCTTGCGCGCCTTGACCGCATGGGTCATCACGTTGACCTGCGTCGCGACCGCATTGGTGCCCCAGATCACGACGCAGTCGGCCTTGGCCATCTCGCGCGGGTCGGGGCCGCGCAAGGCTCCGGTCGCCATGGTGAAGCCGGTCCAGGCCATGTTCGTACAGATCGAGCCGAAGAAGCCGGAATAACGCTTGGCGTGGCGCAGCCGCTCGATGGAGTCACGCTGGACCTGCCCCATCGTGCCCGCGTAGAAATAGGGCCAGACCGCCTCCGAGCCGTGCTTCTGCTCGGCTTTGACGAATTGATCGGCGATCTCGTCGAGCGCCGCTTCCCAGGAAATCTCCTGCCAGTTGCCCTCGCCCTTGGCGCCGGTGCGGCGTTGCGGCACCATCAGCCGGCCGGGGTGGTAGATGCGCTCGGCATAGCGCGCAACCTTGGCGCAGATGACGCCGGCCGTGTAACTGTTTCCAGCCGCGCCACGCAGGCGGCCGATCTGGCCTTCGGCCGTGAGATCGACTTCAAGCGCACAGGCTGACGGACAGTCGTGCGGACAGACGGAGTAGCCGATCGATTTTTCTGCTTTGATAGGGGTCGCAACGTTCATGGCTTTTCTATATGGCATCCGCTAAAGGGCAAAAAGCCCCATTCGCCATCCATCGAAACAATTGATCATAGCCATCGGCGGCGCTCATGAACTACCGGCACATCTATCACGCAGGCAATTTCGCCGACGTCCTGAAACATGCGGTGCTGGCGCGGCTCGTCACGTATCTCAAGCAAAAGGACAAGGCCTTCCGGGTGCTCGACACGCATGCCGGCATCGGGCTCTATGACCTTTCGAGCGAGGAAGCCCAGAAGACCGGCGAATGGCGCGATGGCATCGGCCGATTGCTCGATACGGAGCTTCCTGCCCCGGTCGCCGCTATCCTCGAACCCTATCTCGCGGCCGTTCGCGATCTCAATCCCGAGGGAGGCGTCACCCACTATCCCGGCTCACCGAAGCTCGTCCGCATGCTGTTTCGTCCGCAGGACCGGCTTTCGGCGATGGAACTGCATCCGGATGACTACGAGACGCTGCACCGCCTGTTCGATGGCGACTTCCAGAGCCGCATCACGAACCTCGATGGCTGGCTGGCGCTAGGCGCCCACCTGCCGCCGAAGGAAAAGCGCGGTCTCATTCTCGTCGATCCTCCGTTCGAGATCGAGGGCGAGTACGAGCGGCTGGTCGATGGCCTTGCGAAGGGATACCGACGCTTCGCCGGCGGCATCTTCTGCCTCTGGTATCCGCTGAAGAGAGGCGCACCGATAAAGGAATTCCACGCCGCGTTGAAAGCGCTGGAGATTCCAAAAACGCTCTGCGTGGAACTCGCGGTGCGCAGCGATCGCGACACCACGGGGCTTACGGGATCGGGCCTGGTCATCGTCAACCCGCCCTTCACGTTGAAGAGTGAACTCGATGTGGTGCTGCCCTTTCTGAAGACACATCTGGCTCAGGACCGCTTCGCGTCGGCCCGCTGCTTCTGGCTGCGGGGTGAAGCGACTCTCAACCCGGGGCCTTGACGGATCGAGGGCGAAGGCGTCAATCTCCTGAAAGGATTCAGGGAGATGGCCATGACTCGTACGCTTGCCGCATCGCTTCTGCTCTCGCTTTCCCTCACCACTGCTGCTCCGGCCGCCGACTATATCGGAGAGCCTGCACCCCACGCAGCCTATGCTGCCGGAGCCTGCAGCAATGCCTCCGTTCTGGGTTTCATCACCCGACGCTTCGACTACAAGGCCGCAAACTATCTTCATGCCAACCTCGCCATAGCCGAGATTCGCGACATGGGCCAAAATCGGTTCGAACCGCGTGACTATACCCATCTTGTCGAGCGTGAATATTGCTATGCGACTGCCGTGATGACCGACGGTGTGCGGCGTCCCCTCTGGTATCTGATCGAGCGGCCGTGGGGCTTTGCCGGTGTCGGCCGGAGCATCGAGTTCTGCGTGGGCGGCCTCGACCCCTGGTACGTCTACGGCGCGCATTGCGCTTCGCTTCGCTGACTGCGGTGAAAAGGCTGCTGCCGGCGCTCGTCGCCGTTCTGACGATCACCGCCTGCAGCGATGAAGGTGCGGACAAGACCGCCCCGAATTCCGGAACTGGCGGGGCGAAGACCGCGGCGACGGCTCCGGTTCTCGTCGGCAAAGGCTTCGACTTTTACGTCCTTTCCCTATCCTGGTCGCCCACCTGGTGTGGCAGCAACGATCCAACCGGAAAGACAGATCAATGCGAGGCCGGCAGCCGCCGTGGCCTCATCGTGCACGGACTCTGGCCACAGAATGAGAAGGGCTATCCGGAATATTGTCCGACGCGGCAATCGGATCGCGTCCCGGAAGCGCTCGGCCGGCAGTATCTCGACCTCATTCCCTCGATGGGGTTGATCGGTCATCAGTGGCGCAAGCACGGCACGTGCTCCGGCCTCAGCCAAGCGGACTATTTCGCCGTGGCGCGCGCCGCGCGTGAACGGCTCACGATCCCGCCGGAACTGGCTTCGACGGAAGGATCGCGCGATCTCCCAGTATCAGCGATCGAAGCCGCGCTTATCGCGAAAAATCCCGGCATGACGCCGGAGACGATCGCTGTTACCTGCGAAGCCAGGCTCCTTGAAGAAATCAGAATCTGCTTCGACAAGACACTGAAATTCAGGGCGTGCCCCGAAGTGGATCGCCAAGCCTGCAGAAGGGGCGCGGTTTCCCTGCCCCCTGCCCAATAACAACGGAAGACTTCGAATGAAGATACTCTATTCGCCTGCCTCCCCCTATTCGAACAAGGTCCGCATGGCCGCGCACCATATCGGGATCGCCGCAGAAAGCGTGCTGACGGACACGAACGCCAATCCGCCGGAACTGATCGACAACAATCCGCTGGGCAAGATCCCGACCTTGATTACTGCGGACGGCAAGGCGATCTACGACAGCCGGGCGATCATGCATTTCCTCGACCGTGAAACGAAGGGCAAGCTTTATCCGAAGAACGCAGCCAAGCGCACCGAAGTGGAAATCTTCGAGGCGCTTTGCGACGGCATTTGCGACAGCCTGCTGGCAATCGTCTACGAGAAGCGCTTTCACCCGCCGGAGAAGGTGCATCAACCCTGGATCGACCGCCAATGGGAAAAAGTCGAGCGCGCGTTGGATTACTTGAACGCCAATCTGCCCAAGACCGGCGGCAAGCTCAATGCGGGTCATTTCGCGTTGGCCGCCCTGTTACGCTACATCGAATTGCGTTTCGCCGGCGAGTGGCAGCGAGGGCGGTCAAAGCTCAAGAACTGGCCGGCGAAGTTCGAGAAGCACTTTCCGGATTATTCCAATTTTAAGGCATGAAAAAAGGCCGGGTCACCCCGGCCTTTTCGCTGATGCCATGTCGGTCGATCAGAACTTGACGCCCATACCAACGCGGACGCTGTGCTCGTCATAGCCGGACGTGACGGTGCTGCCGCCAACGTTGAAGTCCTTGGAGGCGTAGTCGGTATAGCGATATTCGACGCGTGCGGTGATGTTGTCGGTAACCAGGGTTTCCGCACCGGCACCGGCCGTCCAGCCAACCATCGTATTCTTGTCGGAGCCGCCCGGGGTCGAGAGCTTGGCCTTGCCGACAGCGAGACCGGCCGTACCATAGAGGAGAACCGGGTTCACATCGACACCGACGCGGCCACGGATCGAGCCATTGACGCCCTGCTCGACGCGACGGCCGCTGGAGTGAGAATCGTTGCCGGCATAGCCGATATCGGCTTCACCGCCGTATACGATCTGGCCGCTCTGCACGTTGTAACCGCCGTAAAGACCGCCGCCGAAACCAACGGAGGGGTTTGAGCCCGTCGCGTCAGCCTCGCCATGGTGCCAGTCGGCCGTGCCGCCGACATAGGCGCCCGACCAGTCCTTGGTCGCCGGTTCGCTGTATTCGGCAGCCGGAGCAGCCGGGACCTCATCGACGACGTCGGCGGCGTGGGCGGCCTGCAAGGCAACGAAAGCCATGGCCGAAGCCATGAGAGTGGTGGTCAGCGTACGCATACTATTCTCCTTTTCAACCGATGCTCCGATTCAATTGTATCTTTGCGGAACACCGGACATTCTGTGATTAACCCGCCCGGTCGAGGCGGAAATTGATCAGAAAATGCGGAATCTCAAGAGCTAAAATGTGAAATTTTGGCGGCGCGAACGCGGCTGAAATTAGATGTTGCCTTCGTGACACAGGGTATTTATTAACCATAATTCTAGATTAACGAAATCTATACTATAACAATTCGAAATAATACAATTTATCCGCTTTGCATTAATTTTTCTGAAATGAATCCTTCAGGATAGTTTCAGGCTGGCGTTTCTTGCCTATATCTTCGTCCAGCGAGAACAGGATTCGAGGGACGGGAAAAAGTTGACGAGAACACTCAAGGCGGCGCTCGTAACCGGCGGCGCCCGGCGCATAGGCAAGGCAATAGTCGAAAATCTCGCCGCGCACGGCTTCGCCGTCGCCATCCATGCGAACAACTCGCTCGCCGAAGCGGACGCGCTGGCGAAGAGCCTCGCCGCGAACGGCGGCAAGGCGGTCACGCTGAAAGCCGACCTCACCGATTCCGCCGCCGCGTCCCAGGTCATCGCGGACGCGACGGCCTTGCTTGGCCCGCTCGACCTGCTCGTCAACAACGCTTCGATCTTCAAGAAGGACAGCCTGGACGCATTCGACGAGGATGTTTGGGAACGTCACTTCGCGCTCCACGTCAAGGCCCCTTCCCTGCTTGCGCGCGACTTTGCCCGGCAGCGACCGGACGACGTTTCCGGCCTTATCGTCAACGTCATAGACCAGCGCGTCTGGTCTCCAAATCCGCGATTTTATTCCTATATGCTGTCCAAGTCCGCACTGTGGACGGCAACCCAGACGATGGCGCAGGCGCTTGCCCCGCATGTTCGCGTCAACGGCATCGGGCCGGGGCCGACACTGCCGAACGAACGGCAGAAACAGAGCGACTTTCAAGCGCAGGTCGACGCACTGATCCTCAAGCGCGGTCCGGCGCTCGAGGAGTTTGGACGCGCGATCCGCTTCCTTTTCGACACGCCGTCGGTTACCGGACAGATGATCGCGCTTGACGGCGGCCAGCATCTTGCCTGGGAGACGCCGGATATTCGGGAGATAGTGGAATGAACGGGCAGACGCCCACCGATGGCGGCATCCTTTACGACGGCAGCGAAACCGATGACGACGACGATCTGCTCGACGTGACGGAAGGCGAGCGGCCGACGCCGGCGATCGATTGGGCGGAGAACCGTGTCGAAACGCAAGGCCTCAAGGGCGCGGAACTCATTCAGGCATTCGTCAAGCTCTTGCCGAACGGTCCGGGCGTCTACCGCATGTTCAATGACGCCGGCGACGTGCTCTATGTCGGCAAGGCCCGCAGCCTCAAGAAACGGGTGAACAACTACGCGCAAGGCCGCGGCCATTCCAACCGCATTTCGCGGATGATTCGCGAGACGGCGAACATGGAGTTCGTCACAACGCGGACGGAGATCGAGGCGCTGCTGCTCGAAGCCAACCTCATCAAGCGTCTGCGACCGCGCTTCAACGTGCTGCTGCGCGACGACAAATCCTTTCCGTACATCGTCGTCACCGGTGACAGCAGGGCGCCGGCGCTGTTCAAGCATCGCGGGGCCCGCAGCCGCAAGGGCGATTACTTCGGCCCCTTCGCCTCTGCCGGCGCGGTCGGAAGAACCATCAACTCGCTGCAGCGCGCCTTTCTTCTCAGAACGTGCACGGACAGCGTCTTCGAGACGCGCACCCGCCCCTGCCTTCTCTATCAGATCAAGCGCTGTTCGGCGCCTTGCACCGGCGAAATCAGCGATGCCGACTATGCCGAACTCGTTCGCGAGGCAAAGGATTTTCTCTCCGGCAAGAGCCAGGCCGTGAAAGCGACGATCGCTGCCGCCATGAGCGAAGCCTCGGAGAATCTCGATTTCGAGCGCGCCGCGCTCTACCGTGATCGCCTCGCGGCGCTGAGCCACGTGCAGAGCCATCAAGGCATCAATCCGGCAGGGGTCGAGGAGGCGGACGTCTTCGCGATCCATCACGAAGGCGGGATTTCCTGCATCCAGGTCTTCTTCTTCCGGACCGGCCAGAACTGGGGCAACCGCGCTTATTTTCCGAAGGCCGATCCGTCGCTTCCTTCGTCGGAAGTGCTCAGCGCCTTTCTCGCCCAGTTCTACGACGACAAGCCCTGTCCGCGGCAGATCTTGCTTTGCGAAGCGGTCGAGGAACAGGAACTGCTCGGCCAGGCGCTCAGCGAGAAATCCGGCTACAAGGTATCGATCCTGGTTCCGCAGCGCGGCGAGAAAAAGGATCTCGTCGATCATGCGCTCGCAAATGCCCGCGAGGCCCATGGCCGCAAGCTTGCCGAGACGGCATCGCAATCGCGGCTGCTCGAAGGCTTTGCCAAGACTTTCCAACTGGAACAGGTGCCGCGCCGCATCGAGATCTACGACAACTCGCATATCATGGGAACGAATGCCGTCGGAGGCATGGTCGTCGCCGGCGCCGAGGGTTTCGTCAAAGGCCAGTATCGCAAGTTCAATATCAAATCGACCGATATCACTCCGGGCGACGACTTCGGGATGATGCGCGAGGTGATGGCGCGACGCTTCTCGCGCCTCCTGAAAGAGGAAGGCAAACCCGACCGCAGCGCAGAGCCCAGCGATGACGGCGCATTCCCGGCCTGGCCGGACGTCATCCTGATTGACGGCGGCCAGGGTCAGATGACCGCCGTCCGCGCAATACTCAAGGAACTCGACGTCGAGGACTGCGTAACGGCAATCGGCGTCGCCAAGGGCGTCGATCGCGACGCCGGCCGCGAGCGGTTTTTCGCCGAGGGCCGCGAGAGCTTCACGCTGCCGCCGCGCGATCCGGTGCTCTATTTCATCCAGAGACTGCGCGACGAGGCGCATCGCTTCGCCATCGGCTCGCACCGCGCCCGCCGAAAAAAGGAACTGGTCAAGAACCCGCTCGACGAGATCGCCGGCATCGGGCCGACGCGCAAGCGCGCGCTGCTCACTCACTTCGGCACGGCAAAGGCGGTTTCCCGGGCGGGCATCAACGACTTGATGGCGGTCAACGGCATCTCGGAAGCGGTCGCACGCCTTGTCTACGAACACTTTCACGAGGAGGGCGTCAAATAGTTGTCCGGCACCGCCGCGCGCCCGACCCAAGGCATCAGGCAGTGCCGGCAATTCAGCCTGCGTTCAGATGAAATCCGCCAAATATGACAAACCGTACACAATGACCTGTTGACCTTGTGGTCGCAAAGTCATTCTGTACACCTGAAACCCGGTGGGGATGAGGAAAGGCGTTCGGCGCCTTCCGCCCGCATCCCGATCCGACCGTTAGAATCGATCGCGCCGATAGCCCCAGATCGCGGGAAATGAGGGATTGTCGTGTCCAGAGAAACCGAGTCCATGCCAACGCCCATCGCCTATAGCGTCCCGAATCTGCTGACCTATTTTCGTATCCTGATCGTGCCGCTGATCGTTTTCTGCTTCTTCATCGAGGGCCGCCTCCACAGCTCCGACTTCGCACGCTGGACTGCGCTCGTCCTGTTCGTCGCGGCTTCGATCACAGACTTCTTCGACGGCTATCTTGCCCGTATCTGGAAGCAGACGTCGAATATCGGCCGGATGCTGGATCCGATCGCCGACAAACTGCTTGTTGCTTCGATCCTGCTTCTCGTTGCCGCCGACGGCACGATCGCGGGCTGGTCGATCTGGGCCGCGATCATCATTCTCTGCCGCGAGATTCTTGTGTCCGGCCTGCGTGAATATCTTGCTGCGCTCAAGGTCAGCGTGCCGGTGACCCGCATCGCCAAGTGGAAAACGACCATCCAGATGGTGGCGATCGCCTTCCTGCTGGCTGGGCCGGCCGGTGACAAGATCGTTCCCTATATCACTGAAGCCGGTATCGTGCTTCTGTGGATCGCGGCTGCAATCACGCTCTATACCGGCTATGATTATTTCCGCGCCGGTTTGAAACATGTGGTCAATGAATGAGCACGATCAACCTCGTCTATTTTTCCTGGGTTCGCGAACGTATCGGCAAGGGTGAGGAAACGCTGGAGCTTCCGGCTGATGTCGTGACCGTCGCCGATCTGCTTGCGCATCTGAAAACGCTCGGCGAGCAATACGAGGCGGCGCTCGAACACCAGAACGTCATTCGCGCGGCGATCAACGAGGAGCATGTCGATCACGGCGAGCTAATTGCCGGCGCGCGCGAGATCGCCCTCTTTCCGCCGATGACGGGCGGCTGAAGCGATGAACACCGCCGTCACCGTGCGCGTCCAGCGCGAAGACTTCGACCTCGCCGCCGAAGTCTCCGCGCTCTCCCGCGGCCGTGCGGACATCGGCGCGGTCGTGACGTTCTCGGGGCTCTGCCGCGACGAGGCGGGCGCACTTGGCGCGCTTGAGCTGGAGCATTATCCCGGTATGGCGGAGGCCGAGATTGAGCGCATCTGTCGGGAGGCGGTCAAACGCTTCGGCCTGCAGGCCGTGACCGCGATCCACCGCTTCGGCAAGATCATGCCCGGCGAAAACATCGTGCTGGTGATTGCCGCCTCGCCGCACCGGCAGGCGGCCTTCGACGGCGCGAACTTCGTCATGGATTTCCTGAAGACATCGGCCCCCTTCTGGAAGAAGGAACATCGTGCGGATGGCAGCGCCGGCGGCTGGGTCAGCGCCAAGGACGCCGACGACACGGCCCGGGACCGCTGGACGCAAAAGAACTGATCAGGGGATGACCTTTTCCCGGCGTGTCACGACCAGCACGATCACCAAAAAGCCGAAGATCGCGAAATCCCGCCACAGGATCGGGCCGTAGGCGCTCCACAGCGTCTCGATCAGGCCGACCCCGGCCGCCCCGAGGGCGGCGAAGAGCGGCGCTGTCTGCCCACCGATTGCCGCAATGAACAGGACCTTGACGCCGAAGGTCAGGCCCGTGCCGAAATCCATATTGCCATAGTAGGACGCCGCAAGGATTCCGCAGAACGCAGCGATTAGCGACGCCGTGCCATAGGCAACGATATAAACCGTTGCAGGGTCGATGCCGCAAAGCGCCGCCGCCTCGCGATCTTCCGACACGGCGCGCCAATAGCGCCCGACATAGGAGTGGGTGAGTAGCCAATGGCCGCCGGCGACCAGCGCCGCCAGCAGCGCGGTATTGATGAGCTGGACGGCAGTCAGTGCCACCGGAAAAACAGGATTCGGCCAGAACACGATGACCTGGTTCAGGAAGGGTGGCAACCACAGGCTTCGCGTTTCGGACGCGAGCCGTGCCGTTTCCATGAGCACCATCAGACTGCCGAGCGAAGCGACGACGACGGCATTGGCCGAGGAAAACGCCAGCGGCCGCATGACATAGCGCCCTGCGACGAGACCGGCGCCAAGTCCGAATGTCAGTGCCGCCGCCGCCCCGACACCGAGCGCCGCCGGTAGGACCAGCCACAGCCGATTCCAGCCGAAATCTGCGAAAAGCACGAACATCTGGCCGGCAAAGGCAAAGAGCGCGCCGTAGGTCAAGTCGGCCCGCCGAGTGACGGCAAAGGCAATCGCGTAACCGAAGGCCAGCGCCGCATAGAGTGCGGCTACGGGTACGGCGTTGGCGATCTGCTGAAGAAAATAGGCCATGGCACATCCGCGTGGTGACAGAAGCAATATAACTGGTAAAATCTGTTTGACCAGTTAGGATTTCCGCATGAGTTTCAGTTGGACCGCGCACAGATTCTCGGGAGGCGCCCTGGCGCTGGATGTTGCCAATTCCGTGGTTTTGCGCTTCGATCCCGAGCGTCGGATCGACCGCTTCGCGGACCCCGCGGCGATGGATTCCTTTGCCGAGGCCGCAGGTCTCTATAGCGCCGAAAGAGAACGTTTCGGTACGCTTGCTCCGGCGCCGCCAGAGAACCGTAAATCACTCATCGGATTGCGCGAGGCGACGGACCGCCATTTTCGGGCGCAAGCCGGGGCCGAGGACAGGCCCGATCTGCTGGCAGACCTGCTCGAGGCGATTGCCACCGTCTTGCGTCAGCCGACGGGCAACAGCCAAGGCACATCGCTTGATGTGGCGACCGCACATTCGGCACTCAGTCTTATTGCCAGTCCCGAGCCGGATCGCCTGAAAATATGTCCCAATTGCTGCTGGCTGTTTCTCGACCGCAGCCGCAACAGAAGCCGTACCTGGTGCGACATGGCGGTTTGCGGCAACCGCACGAAAGCAAGACGCCATTATCGCCGCAACAGGCAGGGAGTTCAGCCATGAAACGCATCATCATATCCGCTCTCTTTGCCGCGGCGGTACTTGTCGGCTGCCAGCGCGAAACCGGGCCGGACCCGCTGAAGTTGACCGGCAAGATGTTCGTCTTCAACTACCGCCTCGCCTATGCCGCCTACATGATCACGCTCAATAAAACTGAGCCGGTGCCGGACGGCAGCGTGGTCGTCGCCAGCTTCGAGAATCCGGCCGGCGGCGAACCGCTGACGCTGACGCGCAAGCTCTTCCCGAAGCTCGACAGAGTGACGCTGGAAAGCCCGGAGATAAGCTGCGTCAAGAAGCAGAGGCCCTACGCGGTGACGATCGAGGTCAAGGGGCCGGACGGCGCGACGCTGCAGAAATTGGAAACGACGGTGACGTCCGACCTCGATCAGGATGTCCTGCCGGCAAAGCCCCTCGTCGAAGGGCCGGCCTACGCCAAGAACCCGGAGGTCTTCGTGGGCGGCAGGGCGCCGGAGCGCTTCGAGACGGCGGCCTGCCCGACGTAATACGCGGCAAGCATGTCTTTGTCCCGGAATGGCCTGTGACGTTCAGTAAAAAACCGGGGCATCGCCGCCCCGGTTTCGAAGAGCCGTTTCAAGCCTTTGCCGGCCAAAACGAAGAAAGTGAATCAGCCGACGATTTCGGTGCCGGCGAACCAGTAGGCGATTTCCTCAGCTGCCGTTTCCGGAGCATCCGAACCGTGGACCGAGTTTTCGCCGATCGACAGGGCATGGACCTTGCGGATGGTGCCTTCGGCAGCGTTTGCCGGATTGGTGGCGCCCATGACTTCGCGGTTCTTGGCAACGGCGTTCTCGCCTTCGAGGACCTGAACGACGGTCGGGCCGGAGGACATGAACTCGACCAGTTCGCCGAAGAACGGGCGGTCCTTGTGTACGGCGTAGAAGCCTTGAGCTTCGCGGCGGCTCATCCAGACGCGCTTCGAGGCGACGACGCGCAGGCCGGCATCTTCCAGCATCTTGGTGATGGCGCCGGTCAGGTTGCGCTTCGTCGCGTCCGGCTTGATCATCGAAAAAGTACGTTCAATCGCCATTGGCTCAATTCCCTTGTTTCTTGAGAAGTGGCGGTTCATTAGCCGCCAATTCCGTGCAAAACAAGGGGGCGCAGCGATGTTTCGGCCCGGCCGGCGCGAGTTTCATGCCGCTGTCACGGAACGCCCGGACCTCACGAAGATCGAGGCGGCGTTCGGGCCAACCGTCGTGCTCAGAATGCGGGCCGCCCGCCACGGCGCGGATCAAATCAGCATATTTGATAAGTGACATTCGACACAGGAATGCCGATTTGCGCTACTGCATGTACCACAGCGTCCTTTGCGCGTCTGATAAGACGCGCGGCGCTGAGACGACCATACAGGGGGAATACCAATGCTCGACCATTATCGCATGTTCGCCGACTACAACCGTTGGGCCAACCGGCGGCTCTACGCCGCGGCAGCGGAGCTTTCCGATTCGGAGTTCCGCCAGAACAAAGGGGCGTTCTTCGGCTCGCTCCAAAGGACGCTCAATCATCTGCTGACAACGGATCGGATCTGGATGAAGCGGTTCACCAAGGAGGGCGAAGCGCCCTCGACGCTCGACGCGATCCTCCACGACGATCTCGCCAGCTTGACGGCAGCACGCGTGGCAGAAGACGAGCGCATCATCGCCTGGATAGACGGCCTCGACGAGACCCGCCTAGCGGCGACGGTCAGCTATTCGCCGCTCAGCGTGCCGGGCCAAATCACGCAGAGGCTCGGACCAACGCTCGCCCATTTCTTTAACCACCAGACCCATCACCGTGGTCAAGCGCACGCAACCCTGACGGCGCTCGGGCGCCCGTCATTGACGCTGGACCTGGTTTTCTTCCTGCGGGCCGACGGCCAGAAGTGGGCGGACTGAGCGAAGCTGCCCGGCGAACCGGTTCTGCCAATCACCCAAACCACCGCCGCTGTCCCTAAGCTGCGCCCGCAGCTTCACGAGGCGGCGTTGGCCAGCCCAAGCCGCCATTCCCAGCGCTGTCCCGCCAATAATGGAGCACAGCGAATAGACCGTTGGCGACACGATTGGCTGCACCGGCAGCAGCAGAAGTTCCGGCGCGAAACGATGCAGAATGTAGATATGAAAACCAGCGGCCGAGAGGGGCAGGATCAGTCTCGCGCTCCATTGCGGCATCCTGACCTGCGGCAGGAACAAAAGGGCGGCCAGGACCGCGATCTGCAAGAGATACTTGATCTTCGTCCCGATCCACACGCCTTCATAGAGCCCAAAAAACAGGAAGATGGCCGTTCCGGCGAGCATCAGCATGCCGCGCTTAAGCGGCGTATCGGCGATCGCAGCGCACCAGCCGATGACTGCCAGATAGAAAATCCACGGCAGCGTGAAAATCTGACGGTTACCCATCTCGACGACCAGCGGCAATGCCAGGCGGGCGAGGAGAGCTGCCGCGAGCAACGCCATTCCGAGCGCAAAGGGTCTCGAGGCAGCCACACGCCGGACCAACGGCACCGCGAACAACGCCACAAAGACGACGAGCATCTGGCAATAGGCCTCGATGAACCAGTAGAGGTAAGGCACCATGCTGTGGCGCTCGGGATCGGCAAAACCGAGATTTCCGACCAGGAACACCGACGCCCAGGGCACCTCTCCCCAGACAAGGGCGTAGGCTGCGACGATCAGATAATAGGGTACGAGGATCTGCGTAAGCGGCCGCAGCAGCCGCAAGACCGCGCCTGACACCAAGACGCCGCGCTGGAAACGCGCGAGGCCGAAGCCCGCAAGGATGACCATCGCCGCGGACCCGCCGGGGATAGGCCAAAGGGTCTCGTGGTGCAGGACGACGAGCAGGATCGCCAATGCCCGGATGAGCAGGTCGGTGGCGATGCGCCTGCTTTTGGTTTCACGCCGCCCCAGCGCCGCGAGTTCGGCGACCGACATCCCTTCCCAGGCCTCGGGTACATCGCCAAGCAACTTCTCCAGGCCGATCGAAAGCTGGACGAAACGCAGCGAGTCGCCGCCAAGCGAGAGGAAGCTATCGTCGGATCGAACCTTTTTCGGGCAAAAGACCTGGTTGAAAACCGCCTCGACACCGTCCGCGTTTGCGACGGAGCCGCTGTCCTTTTTCATCGCCTTGCGGAGAGCCTCGTAATCGATCTTGCCGGAGGCGAGCCGCGGCAGCGTATCGAGGCGCGAAGCCTTCACCTGCAAAAAGGTCAGCCCGCTCGCGGCAGCCAGCATGCCACGAATATCGTCGCAATCGTACGCTCCGACGTAGAAGGCGTGGATGCAGGTATCGTCACCGACGACGGCGGCCGTCGCGCCGCGGCGCTCGAGCATCACCTCCAGGCTATCGTGCGCGATCCGCAGGCCGGCGATCTTCGATATCCGCTTCGTCCGTCCAATTATCCGAAAGAAGCCGTCGGCGTCCCTCGTCGCCAGATCGCCGGTGCGCAATTCGGCAAACTCGCATCCGCGCGCGAGATCGGCGCGCGAAGAAGCGTAGCCCATCATCACGTTCGGCCCCCGATAGACGAGCTCGCCGGGCATATCCGTGCCGGTGACGAGTTGGCCCTCGTCATTCTCGATGCTCAGGCTCCCGCCCGGTATGGCGACGCCGATCCGGTCTTCCCTGCCCCGGAGGCGGTCGGGAGGAACATAGGCCATGCGGGCCGTCGCTTCCGTCTGGCCATACATGACGAAAAAGGAAGCACCGCGCGCGGTGAGGTGTTCGTTGTAGAGACGAACCCTCTCGGACGCCAAGCGTCCCCCGGCGACGGTCATGAAGCGCAGGTCAGGAAATTCGCGCTCGCGAAAACCCACCTTTTCCAGAAGCTCGTAAGAGTAGGGAACGCCTGAAAGATTGGTGCTGCCGCTTTCGGCAAGTCCATCGAGGAAACCGCCATCCAGGATGGAGAGGCCCGGAACGTAGAGGCTTGCGCCGACCGACAAGTGGGCGTTCAGCACGGAAAGGCCGTAGGAATAGTGAAACGGCAGGATAAGGCAGCTTCGATCCGAAGCCGTGAGGCCGAGATAGTCGGCGATCGAAGATGCATTCGACTGAATGTTCGCAGCAGACAGTCTCACGCATTTGCCGTGCCCGGTGCTGCCGGATGTCGAGAGCAGGACCGCAAGATCCGGATGAAGCTGCGACTTGCTTTCCGCCGAACGTTCCGTCCGCCATCGGCCGTCGCAGCGGCGATAACAAAACTCAGGCTCCAGAAACTTTCGATCCGGAGTACCGGGGCCCTGGATGGCAATCGCATGTCCGGCTTCCAGTGCCGCGAGGTAGGCGATTATGGCGTGTTCCGAGAGATCAGCCTCCAGCATGACCAGCCCGCGCTCGCCGCGCCACTGCGATGCCTGACGATCGACGCGCTCGGCCAGATCGCAATAGCTTACGGTCCGTCCTCCGGGCAGCAGCAACGCGGGCCGCTCTCCCCAGGCAGCCAGGTTCGCAGCGAACAACGGGAATTTCGACAAATCGCCTGCGCTCAAGACCGCCTCCTATTTCAGCGAGGCGGCATATTATTGGTGACTTTAACAGTCAAGTATAAGGCGACGGCAAAAGCGACAACTTCTGTGACAATCGGTGCGGCAAACAGCAGCACCGACCGCCTCGCCGCGGCCAATCATGATTCAGCAACCATATCGTGCATTTTGCTCCCGTTTGCTCGGATATTTTCAGGATCTCTTAAATTCGCGCCGGAGATAGTGCGAGGCGAATTCGACACCGGTATCAAAGGCACAGCAATGACCCAGCATCCTCCAACGGCGCGCGGCCGATCGCAGGCACGAAATGCGGCGATCATCCAAAAATTGGCGCATTCGATGATGCGGCTCGGCGTCGCTGCCCTCCCCCGCAATTACGAGCTGATTTATGAAGCGCTGTCCGGTCAGATGCCGCAATTGTCGCGCGACCTCGCGGCGCTCGGTCCGGAGCCGACGCAAGAAGCGCTGGACGAGCTTGGCATCAAGCACAAATTGGTTGGCCACAGCGCACTTGCGGCGGACCGGGCCCGGGCGGAGGCGCAACAGGCACTCGCCGAGCTGACGACGATGCTCGCCGACACGTTGGCGCGAAAGCACGTCTTCAACAGTCAGCTGAAGCGGTTCGCCGCTCGACTTGCCTCCGATCCGGTCGCAACCATGTCGGAGTTCGCCGATGAAGCGGCACGGTTACGCGACGCGGCAGGGCGGCTGATGAATGAGGAAACCGCACTTCGCGCAACGATAGAGACGCATTCCCAACGCCTAGGCGAATTGGAAGGCGATCTCGAAGAAAGCCGCATGGCTCTCACTCGGGATCGACTGACTGGTCTGCCGAACCAGACCGCCCTTTCGAAAAGGCTTGCGGCCGTTTTCGAGACTCAGCCATCCGGTCGGTCCGCGGCACTTGTCCTGGCAACCGTTGAAGGATTGCGAGACCTTGGAGAACAACATGGCGGTGCATTGGCGCAAAAGGTGCTGAGCGAGCTCGCCGCCATCTTCCGCAAGACGATCAAGAAGAACGACTTCGTTGCGCGGGTCGGCCCGCAGGAGTTCGCTTTCGTCTGCAACGACGTCACGGCGGAAAACGCCGAGGCGATTGCGCGGCGCATCCATCAAAGCGTGGCAGAGCTGGCGATCACACCGCCTGGCCGTGCTTTCACAAGCGAAACACTCTCCCTTGCCGCCGGCATTGCGCTAACTCCGGCTGCGACGAGCGCGGCTGAGCTGCTGGGACAGGCCGAACTTGCATTGACCGCGGCACGGGCGCACGGGGGCATGCAGGTCTATTCGTCAGACATAGAGAAGACAAGCGGCAAGGCCTGTGTGCCGGCTGCCGCCTGACATCTCCGCCTCAATCGTGCAATGCGTCGTAGGTGACGGCGCGCCGGGCATGGCTTCACCGGCATCGCCAAATATGAAGCGACCCAGCTCCGCGTTTGGCGGGACCGGGTCGCTCGGTTCGCTATTGGCAGATTAACGGGCGTTCTGGTCGCCGTCGCCGGAGACGTTCACTGCTGCGCGGCCATTGGCAATCGCACCAGTCGACGCCGCATCGACGGACTTGTTGTCAACACCGGCGTAAAATTCACCGTTGTCGGCGGTGTTCGCCGAAACGCCGGTGCCGGCCGAGGCCGCCGCGCGCCCCGTGAAGAGCGGCTTCGAGCTGACGCCTTCGTAGTAGCTGCCGCCGGCGCTTGCCGTGGAGGCGACGCCAGTCACAGCGACGGCTACGAGAAGGGCTGCAATGGATTTATTCATTAGGATCGTTCCTTGCTGAAACAGATGCGGGCGCGGCGTTCTCACGCCGTGCCCGCGCTTGGGAGGAGGCTCGCGTTAGCGGCTAATACCCTGATAATATTCACCGTCGCCGCCCGAAATGTAGGCAGGCTGCGAGCCGGAGCTCGAGACCGAACCGGTAGACGTGCGGTCGAGCGAGCCATTGCGGCCACGGACGCCATCGGCCGAAGCGTCACGCGCCTTGGGTGCGCGGTCGGTGAAAAGCGGCTTGTCGCTGACGCCTTCATAGTAGCTGCCGCCGGCAAAAGCGGCGGATGCGCCGCCGAGAACAGCAGTGGCAACCAGGGCTGCAGCAAGCGCTGTATGGATTGCATTCCTCATGATCATCTCTCCTGAGCGGTCGTTGCTTGAACGACGATTTCGTAAGAATTGCCCGGACCGGTTTCCTTCCAACGCGGTGGCCTTGCCGATAGCGTTCGATGTGATCCGGTGGTCGGAGGAGCTTGGGAGCGCTCTTCCACAATCTATGTGGTCCCTCATGATGATGTTTGGAAGTATTGATTATCGGAACACGTTGTCCACGATTCGATAACAATCGCCCCTTGAAAAATGCAACCGGGGCCCCATCAGGCACCAGTCACGGCTGTCACCGGCGCACCCCTTGCCTTCCCGGAAAAGTCCGGGCAAAAGGCGCGGCATGATCCAGATCGCCGGTCTCTCCGCCCGCATTGCGGGCCGCCTTCTCATCGAAAATGCTTCCGTGACGCTTCCGGCGGGCACGAAGGCGGGGCTTGTCGGACGCAACGGGGCGGGTAAATCGACGCTCTTCCGGGTGATTACCGGCGACTTGTCGGCGGAAGCCGGCAGTGTGTCGTTGCCGAAAAATGCGCGCATCGGCCAGGTGGCGCAGGAAGCGCCCGGCACAGAGGAGCCGCTGATCGAGATCGTGCTCAAGGCGGACAAGGAACGCACCGCGCTCATCGCCGAGGCCGAGACCGCGACCGATCCACACCGGATCGCCGAGATCCAGACGCGACTTGCCGACATCGGTGCCCATTCCGCGGAAGCGCGCGCGGCGAGCATTCTCGCCGGTCTCGGCTTCGACCATGAGGCGCAGCGGCGTCCTGCTTCATCCTTCTCCGGTGGCTGGCGCATGCGCGTGGCGCTGGCGGCCGTTCTCTTTTCCGAACCCGACCTGCTGCTTCTCGACGAGCCGACCAACTACCTCGACCTCGAAGGCACGTTGTGGCTCGAGGACTATATCCGCCGCTATCCCCACACGGTCATCATTATCAGCCACGATCGTGACCTCCTGAACACCGCCGTCAACGCGATCGTTCACCTCGACCAGAAGAAACTGACCTTCTATCGCGGTTCCTATGATCAGTTCGAACGGCAGAAGGCAGAAGCCGACGAATTGCAGATGAAGGCGAAGGCCAAGAACGAAGCGGCGCGCAAGCATCTGCAGAGCTTCATCGACCGCTTCAAGGCAAAGGCGTCGAAGGCCCGCCAGGCGCAGAGCCGCGTCAAGGCGCTGGAGCGCATGGGCACCGTGGCGGCCGTCATTGAGGAGCACGTTCAGGGCTTCTCCTTTCCTGATCCTGAGAAACAGGTGGCTTCTCCGATCGCCGCCATCCAGGGCGGTGCAGTCGGCTACGAACCGGGCAAGCCGATCCTCAAGCGCCTCAATCTCCGCATCGACGCGGACGATCGCATCGCCTTGCTCGGCTCGAACGGCAACGGCAAGTCGACCTTCGCGAAATTCATCTCCGGCCGACTCCAAGCGGAAGCCGGCGATGTACGGATCGCCCCTGGACTGAAGATAGGCTTCTTCGCCCAGCACCAGCTTGACGATCTGGTGCCGACGCAAAGCGCGGTGGAGCACGTCCGCCGCCGCATGCCCGATGCGCCGGAAGCAAAGGTTCGCTCGCGCGTCGCACAAATGGGGCTTGCGACAGAAAAGATGGATACGGCGGCGAAGGATCTTTCCGGCGGCGAGAAGGCGCGGCTTCTGATGGGGCTTGCCGCATTCGACGCGCCGAACCTGCTGATCCTCGACGAGCCGACCAACCATCTCGACATCGACAGCCGCAACGCACTGATCGCCGCACTTAACGACTATTCCGGTGCTGTCATCCTCATCTCGCACGACCGGCATTTGATCGAGGCCACTGCCGACCGGCTGTGGCTCGTGCGCGATGGAACCGTGGCCAGCTACGATGGCGACCTCGAAGACTATCGCAGCCTGATCGTCGGCGGCCCTAAGCCCCGGGACGACAAGTCGAAGATCAATGGATTGGACGAGGCCCTCTCGAAGGCGGATCAGCGCAAGGCCAATGCCGACAGGCGCGCGTCGCTGGCGCCCCTCAAGAAAAGGATCAATGAGATCGAATCGTTGATGGGGAAACTGGAGAAACTGATTCAAGCACTTGATGCCGAGCTTGCAGATCCGGGTCTGTATGAAAAAGCTCCGGCAAAGGCCGCGCAGAAGGCCAAGGAGCGCGCAGATGCCGCCGCGAAACTGGCCGAGGCGGAGGAGCGGTGGCTGGAGCTGTCGACCGAATACGAAGAGGCGATGATCAGTTGATCCGCTGCATGTTTCCTCAAAATCGACTTGAGGAATCATGCACTAGATCACGATGATTTTGGTCGAATCAATCCAAAATCATAAACGTGATCGATTCCAATGAGTTAGAGCGGGATGCGAGCGGAAATCCGCACACACTTTTCCCCATCCCGCTGTAATACCGCGACGCTGCAGTCAGCCAAGCTCGAATGTCGTGATCCCGTAGATCCGCCCCAGGGGAAGATCCGGTGCCGGACCGCGGTACATGCGGGCGGTTTCGAAGACCGGCTTCATGTTGTAGCGTTCGCACAGTGCTTTTGCGGACGCGTTCGGCTCGGGGATGTCGAGATAGATCTGACTGCCCTTGGCATCGGCGGCAAGCTTGCGAAAAATGAGATCGGCCCCGGTCTCGGTGTCGGCGAAGAGCGGACCGATCTTGAACCCCTCTCTGCAGGCCCGCAGCGTTCCGTAACCGGTGATCGTTCCATCACGCAGCAGCACGACGCTTCGGCGTGTCTTCAGCTGCTTCGTCCATTCGCGCAGAAAAGCATCGCGCCTTGCCGGGTTGAACCTGGGATCGTATTCGATCAATGCAGGCGCATGGATCGGCGCCGCGTCGATCAGGTTCGTGCCGGGCGGCTCCTTCACGTCGACGACGCCGCCGTAGCGCATATTCGCGTGAGACCGGACGAAGCCCGATTTCCGATAGTTCTCCTGTTGCGCCACCACGCCGTCGAGCCCAATGGTCCGTCCGCCCGCCTCGGCAATCGCCCGCTTCCACAGAGCCAGGCCAATGCCCCTACCGCGATACGCGGGGTGAGCGACGTAAAAGCCGAGAAACGCGTAGTCGGTGCCGTAACGCACGAGGGAGATCGCGGCAGCAAGCGTGTCCTCCTCGGTCGAGACCCAATAGCCTCCCGGGTCGGCCGCCCAGAACGCGTTGGCATCCTCCAGTCCGGGATTCCATCCCTCTCGCGCAGCCCAGTCGATGATCGTGTCGAGTTCGGCGCGCGTCGCGTGGCGAATGGTTTGTGTCATTGCAAATCCTCAACAACCCGCTTTACGGTACCGATACTGTCTGCCGGCGAACAGCCAAATTATCCTCGCCGACGACAAAGGACGCGACGCCTTGTGCAATCCGCGTGACAGCGCGATGCATGCCCGAACCGCGCTTGCCCGCTGCCTTCAATCTGCTACAAGGATCGAGAATAAATCATACTAATCCGAGCGAAGCACCATGACCCCTATTCAAATTGCGATTGTCGGCGTCGGCAAGATCGTGCGCGATCAGCACCTGCCGGCTATTTCAAAGAACGCTGACTATCGGCTGATCGCGGCGGCAAGCCGCCACGGAACGGTCGACGGCATCGACAATTTCAAGTCCATTGAGGCCATGCTGGAGGCAGTGCCGGCGATCGACGCCGTCTCGCTGTGCATGCCGCCGCAATACCGCTATGAGGCGGCACACGTGGCGCTCCAGGCCGGCAAGCACGTCTTCCTCGAGAAGCCCCCGGGCGCGACCTTGAGCGAGGTTGCCGATCTCGAAGCGCTGGCGGCGGCGAAGGGCGTTTCGCTCTTTGCAAGCTGGCATTCACGCTATGCGCCGGCAGTCGAAGCCGCCAAGGCGTTTCTTGCGTCGACCGCGATCCGCAACGTCAAGATCATCTGGAAGGAGGATGTCCGCCACTGGCATCCGAATCAGGAATGGATCTGGGCAGCCGGCGGGCTTGGCGTCTTCGACCCGGGCATTAATGCGCTCTCGATCGTCACCCATATCCTGCCCCGCCCGATCTTCATCACGTCGGCGACGCTCGAGTTTCCGGAGAACCGCGACGCGCCGATCGCTGCGACGATCGCGTTCCGCGACGCGGGCAAGCTCAGCGTTTCGGCTGAGTTCGACTGGCGCCAGACCGGCAAGCAGAGTTGGGACATCGTCGCGGAAACCGATGCCGGCGAGATGGTTCTCTCCGAAGGTGGTGCCAAACTGGCCGTCGACGGCAAGCTCGTGCACGAGGAACCGGAACAGGAATATCCGATGCTGTACCGGCGCTTTGCCGAGCTCATCAAGGCCGGCAAATCCGATGTCGATCTAGCGCCTCTGCGTCATGTCGCCGACGCCTTCATGCTTGGCCGCCGCAAGTTCGTCGACGCCTTCCACGACTAAAATGATGTGGCGGCGGGTGGCTTGCCCTCGCCGCCATTGCGGATTGCCCCTCTCCTCGGGTTTAACCCGAGGACTAGCCCTCTCCCCGCCTGCGGGAGAGGGGACGAAGGCGGCGCGGCGTATCCCTTCGTCTCACCTGCGGGGAGAAGGCGCCGGCAGGCGCATGACGGGCCACCCGAGCTTTGATGCAAAGCCGATCAGGCCTTCTTCTCCCACCTTCCGTCCCTGTTCTGCTGCCAATAGGTGAGGTTGTGCCCCTCCCCTTTGAGCCGCCGCCATTGGGCGCGTGCCGCCTCGAGCTGCTGCTGATCATAACCGTCAAACATGAAGACCACGCGCTCATAGTCGGTCACCGGCGGCGGCTCCGCGCCATCCAGGATGAAGCGTACCGTCGCCGCATTCTGGTTGCTTTCATTGGCAACGATCAGGATCGGCTGGTCCGCCGCGAAGTCGCCGGCGTCGGTACCATGTGGCAGAAAGCTGTCGTCGCGATAGACCCAAAGGTGCGTGTCCAGCACGTCGCGGCGCTCCGAATCGATCGTTTGCACGACCACCCGCCATCCGCGCTCGACACTCTTGTCGAGCAGCGGCGGTAGTGCGTCCTCAAGTTTCGATTCCGTCAGGTGATAGAAAAGGATCTCGGTCATGCCGATCGCTCCCGGACACCCCGCTGCGAGGACGAAACGGTCAGGCTTCGTAGCTCGTGCGGACCAGCTCGTCGAGAAGGCGCACGCCGAAACCGGATCCCCAGGACTGGTTGATCTCGTCGGTCGGCGAGCCCATGGCGGTTCCGGCAATGTCGAGGTGCGCCCAGGGCGTATCCTTGACGAAGCGCTTCAGAAACTGGGCAGCCGTCACCGAACCGCCGTGTCGACCGCCCGTGTTCTTCATGTCAGCGAATTTGCTGTCGATCATCTTGTCGAATTCTTTGCCGAGCGGCATCCGCCAGAGGCGCTCGTGCGTCGTGATGCCGGCTGCGAGCAACCGTTCGGCCAGACGATCATCGTTCGAGAACAGACCGGCATAGTGGCTGCTAAGCGCCACCATGATGGCGCCGGTGAGCGTCGCAAGATCGATCATCGCCTGCGGCTTGAAGCGATCGTTGCAATACCAGAGCGCATCGCACAGGACGAGCCTGCCCTCCGCATCCGTGTTGATCACCTCGATCGTCTGGCCGGACATCGAGGTGACGATGTCACCCGGCCTCTGGGCGCTGCCGTCCGGCATGTTTTCGACGAGCCCGATGATGCCGACTGCGTTGACATTTGCCTGCCGTGCGGCGAGCACATGCATAAGGCCGGTGACCGCCGCAGCACCGGCCATGTCACCCTTCATCTCCTCCATGCCGGACGCGGGCTTGATCGAGATGCCGCCTGTGTCGAAAACGACGCCTTTGCCGACGAAGGCGATGGGCTTCTCTTTCGCCTTTCCGCCTTTCCACTGCATGACGACGAGGCGCGGCGGCCTGGACGAGCCCTGGGCAACGCCAAGCAGCGCGCCCATTCCGAGCTTCTTCATCTCCCGCTCGGTGAGGATCTCCACTTCGACGCCAAGCTTTTCCAGTTCCTTCGCCTTGGCGGCGAATTCCACCGGCCCAAGCACGTTGGCAGGCTCGTTGACGAGGTCGCGTGCGAGAAAGACGCCTTCTCCGACCGCCTGAGCGACGGCGAACGCCTTCTTGGCGGCGATCACCGTACCGGTGACGATCGTGACCTTGACCGGTTTTTGCTGAGATTTTGGCTCGTCGTCGGATTTCTTGGTCTTGTAGCTATCGAAGGAATAGGCATTCATCTCCATGCCAAGAGCGAAGTCCGCGGCAGCCTTGCCCGTGACTTCGACACCGGGAGCATCAAGGAAGACCGTGACCTTTTCAGCGGAACGCAGCTTCGCGGCAACCGCGCCGCCGGCCTTCAGCCAGTCATGATTCGTCAGCGCGGACGCGTCGCCGAGCCCGAGAAGGAGAATCCGATCGGCCGACGATCCATGAGGAGCGACGATGTCGAGCGTCGAGAGCGCCTTGCCCGTGAACTTGCCGACCTTGGCCGCTTTCGGCAAAACGCCTTCCGGATCAGCGACCGCCGCACCGGCTGCTTCCTTGGCACCGGCCACCTGAAGAAGGACGGCGACACCGCCAGCGGGGCGGTGGGACTTACTGAAAGCGAATTCGAATTTCGTCGGCATACAACACTCCGGGCATTTCTAACTTGGATCCGCCCGCTCTGTTACCGGACGGTTACAGTGACAAACATTCGCGACGCCGGCCACCGTCAAAGCTGTGGCGCGCACCCTTCTCGCTTTTCAGCCGCTTGGCAAGATGCCCGCAGGTGTTTACATGCAGTTAACCGCAGTTGTTGGCCTTATATTATCCCTGTTGTTCGAGAATCGAATTCTTGGGGCACAATCGGCGGAGTCCCGATCGGTCATGAGTAAGCCATTGAGCAAGCAGGGAACGCGGGATGGAAGATTTGAGCAGGATTTGGACCGGATACGGACATGAAGCTGATTGAACGCTACATCTTCCGACGCGCCGCGACCATGTTCCTCGCGACGCTCCTGCCGCTGATGGGAATCGTCTGGACGACTCAGGCCCTGACGAACGTGAACCTGGTCACTGACAGCGGTCAGTCGATCTTCGCCTTCCTGAAACTCGCGACACTGATCCTGCCGTCGGTCGTTCCGATCATACTCCCGTTTGCGCTCGTGATCGGCGTGGCTCAGACGCTCAGCGCAATGAATACCGATTCGGAGCTGACGGTTCTGAACGCGGCTGGCAGCTCCCGCATGTCGATCATCCGGCCGGTCATCTATCTTGCCGCCGGATTGAGCGTGCTGTCCTTTGCCATCGACAATTTCGTCGAGCCCTATTCACGTGTCGCCGTGCGCCGGATGATCGCGACGGCCCATGCCGATCTGCTCTCCGCCGTCGTCCAGGAGAACGCCTTCCGTAAGATCACCGACGGGCTTTATGTCCAGGTGGGCGCCCGCCGCAGCGGCGGCGTGCTGCAGGGCATCTTCGTTGCCGATTCGCGCAACCCGAATTTCGAGCTCGTCTATTATGCTCGCGAAGGCGCCGTCGACGAGGAAAGCTCGGCTCTGGTGATGAAGGATGGCGAGGTCCACCGCAAGCTGCCGGATGGCGGCGTCTCCGTTATCAAGTTCGACTCCTATGCCTTCGACCTGACCGACATGACCAAGGCCGTGGGCGAGGCCAACATCCGCGCCAAGGATCGCGACCTTTTCTACCTGCTCAACCCCGATCCCAACGATCCAGCCTACAAGCGAGCGCCGCTGGCCTTTACGGCGGAGCTCCACAAGCGTTTCACCGAATGGACCTACCCGCTGCTGTTCGCCCTCATGGCGCTCGTCGTCAGCAGCGATGCGCGCTCTCACCGCGAGGCGCGCGTACATCCGATGATCAGCGCGCTCGGCGCGGCGCTTGTGATCCGGTGGATGACGTTCTACGCGGCAAATAGTGCCGAGGATTCCATCTGGTTCGTTCCGCTCATGTATTTCGTTCCCCTCGCCGCCGGCGCATTTGCGATCCATCAGCTGGCCAGCAACCGCCGGCTCGACATACCGACGACATGGCGGGAAAAACTGTCCGAGCTCACGACCCGGTTCCGCTTCATGCGGCCGGCGGGCGCTGACGGGGAGCAGGCTTAATGATCCTCAATACGCTCGGACGCTATTTCTTCAAGCGCTACACGATTACGACCTTCTGGTTTCTCGTCGGCATCTTCGCGCTGATCTTCATCATCGATTTCAGCGAGCTTGCCAGCCGCATGTCGGCGCTGCCCCACTATACGGTGAGCGGCGCGCTGCTAATGACGACGTTTCGCATCCCGACGATCATGCAGCAGACGGTCCCCTTCATCGCGCTCTTTGCAGCGATGGCCGCATTGATCTCGCTGAACCGTCGCTACGAATTGGTCGTCACGCGGGCCGCAGGCATTTCCGTCTGGCAGTTCCTTCGCCCCTTCGTGCTCGGCGCGTTTCTGTTCGGGCTGCTCGCCGTGGCTGTGCTCAACCCGCTTGCAGCCTGGGGGACGAAGAGGGCCGAGGCACTCGAAGCCGAGTGGGGCTCGTCCCGTTCCGCCCAAGCAAATTCGATTCCCTGGCTCCGCCAGATCTACGACGGCACCGATACGATCATCGGAGCGCGTTCCGTTCAGAACGGCGGAACGGAACTGATCAACGTCACCGTCATCCACTTCGATCCACAGGGCACGATCACCAAGAGGCAGGACGCGAAGTCTGCGAAACTCGAAGATGGTTACTGGCTTCTTAACGATGTTACGGAAACCGGCGGTGGCCAGCTACCTCGTCGTCAGGAAACGGCACAACTTCCCACCAATCTGAAGGCGGAATTCGTCCAGGAGCGCCTGGCAAAGGCTGATTCCATTCAGTTTTTTGACCTTCCGCGGAAGATCGAGGTAGCCCAGTCCTTCGGCTTCTCCACCAACGCCATGGAAACGCAATTCCACTCCCTGCTCGCTCTGCCGTGGCTGCTTGTGGCGATGACTTTGATCGCGGCATGTGTCTCTTTGAAATTTAGCCGGTTCAACCAATCGCGCTCCGTAATTCTCGGTGGAATCGTCTCGGGCTTCGTGCTTTATGTCGTCACCGTGCTTGTCAAAGCATTCGGGAGCAGCGGTATTGTGCCTCCGTTCGTTGCAGCCTGGTTGCCAGTTGTTGTAGCGATGGCGCTGGGCTCGACGATTCTACTGCATCAGGAGGATGGCTAGTGGCGGCAGGCAACCGCAAACGCATGAGGCTGATCAATGCTGCCCTGCTTGCAGGCGTGGCATTGCATACACTTGCCATGGGAATGAATGCGCCTGTCCTGGCGCAGGACACATCGGCACGAATCGATTCGCTGCAGCCGAACATTCCGGCTGACGCAAAGCTGCTGCTGTCCGCCAATGAGCTCATCTACAATCGCGACGCGGAAACCGTCACCGCGCGCGGTAGTGTTCAGATCGCGTACGGCGGCTACAGGATGGTCGCCCGTCAAATCGTCTACGACCAGAAGTCGGGGCGAATCATCGCGACTGGCGAGATCCAGCTGGTGGAACCGGATGGCAATATTGTCTACGCCGACAAGATGGACGTCACCGACGACTTCGGCAACGGTTTCGTCCAGGCCCTGCGGATCGAGACGACCGATCTGACGCGGCTGGCGGCGGAAACCGGTGAGCGCCGAAACGGCGAGGAGTTCATCCTCAACAAGGCCGTCTATACCGCCTGCACGCCCTGCAATATCAAGCCGGAGCACCGGTCGCTGTGGCACATCAAGGCGGAGCGTGTGATCCAGAACGGCAGGACGCACACGATTCGGCTGGAACACGCCTATTTCGAGCTTTTCGGCAAACCGATTGCCTATATTCCGGCAATGGAGATCCCGGACCACACGGTCAAGCGCAAGAGCGGGTTTCTGTTTCCGAAGTTCCGCTATGCGCAGAAACTTGGCGCCGGTGTGGGCGTCCCTTACTACTGGGCGATCTCGCCTTATATGGACGCAACCGTCACAGCAACGGGACTGACGCGGCAAGGCTTCTTGCTCGAGGGCGAGTTCCGTCAGTCGTTCCATAACGGCTTGCACACGCTGAACGTGGCCGGCATCAGCCAGCTCGACAGGGACCAGTTCACGCCGGGAACCGTCGATGCCGAGGAAACCAATCGCGGTATGGTGGCATCGAAGGGCGAATTCCAGATCAATCCGCGCTGGACCTTTGGCTGGAACGTGCTCGTCCAATCGGACGCCAACTTTGCCAAGACTTATGATCTGGAGAGCTTCGACGGCACGACCTATACCAATCAGGCCTACCTGACCGGCCTCGGCAAGCGCAACTACTTCGATCTGCGCGCCTTCTATTTCGACATCCAGGACGCCGACGCCAACAGCATCGAGGAAAATCAGCAGCCTGCGGCTCAGGTGCTCGACTACTCCTATTTTGCGCCCGAATCCGTACTGGGCGGCGAGCTCAGCGCAGACGTGAACTTCACGAACGTCAAGCGCAACCGACTGGACAGCATCAACGTTCTCGGCGTCGAGCGCTTCCGCGGCCTTGAAGGCACCGCGCACCGTCTAACCGCGGAACTCGAATGGAAGCGGACATACATTGCGCCCGGCGGTCTCGTATTGACGCCGTTGCTGGCGGCACGCGGCGATGCGTTGGGCCTCAACATGGACGATCCAGGCCCCGACTACAGCGGCGACTACACCAGCAGCGACGCGGTCACGCGGCGCATGCTGACCGCCGGTCTCGAGGCGCGCTACCCGATCCTCTTTGCCGGCGAGAACAGCAGCCACGTGCTGGAACCAATCGGCCAGATCTATGTCCGGCCGGACGAACAGTATGCCGGTGGACTCCCGAACGAGGACGCACAGAGCTTTGTCTTCGATGCAACCAACCTTTTCGATCGTGACAAATACTCTGGTTTCGATCGTATCGAAGGCGGAACGCGCGCCAATCTCGGCATCCGCTATACCGGAAGCTTCGACAATGGTTACGGCTTGCGCGCCATCGCTGGCCAGTCGTTCCACCTTGGCGGGCTCAACTCCTTTGCAACCGACGATCTCGTCAAGGCCGGAGCGGATTCGGGTCTGGAAACCAAGAGTTCGGACTATGTGGCGATGGTCGGCATCGATGCGCCCTACGGCCTGATGGCAAGTCTTTCCGGACGACTGGACGAGGACGACTTTGCCCTGCGCCGCGCTGACGCCACGGTCGGCTATCTCGGCCTGACATGGCAGGCGGCCATGACCTACACGCGGATCGAAGCACAGCCGACCTACGGCTCGCCCTCCGACCAGGACGAAATCCGGACGGCCGCTGCCTACCGATTCCATGATTATTGGTCGGTGTTCGGAGCAGTGACCTACGACATCAACAATGATGTCATTTCCCGCAACGGCTTCGGCATCACCTATGATGATCAGGATACGTTGTTCTCGATTGTCTACCAGCAGGAGCGTGATACCGACAGTTCGGTCGCAAACGATTGGTCGATCGGCGCTCGCATCAGCTTCCGTACTCTCGGCGACATTGACGTCGGCGACACCACGTTCGACGAACTGGACTACTACTGAGGTCCAGGCCTGCGCCGGACGCCTGTAACTTTATTCTGCTGGCTGCGCGTCTTCGGGACGCGCAGCACCTAAGGTTGACCATGTGGTCTTGTCATCGTTTGGCCGCATGTATTATGCATTTCCTCCAACTGACACAGGGAAGGCGCAGGCTGGCCGTCCGACACGGACTGCAGGCAGTTGGGGCGCGGGACGGACAGGGAAATATGATGGGCGGGAAATCGATCTTGAGGGTGATGTCGGCGCTGGTGCTTGCCGGCACGCTAAGCGTCACTGTATGCGCGACGGCACAGGCCGCAAGCGCAGTCAAGGTGATCGTCAACAATGTCGTAATCACTTCGGGCGACATCGCGAAGCGCGTAGCCTTTCTTCGCCTTCAACGCCAAGGAGGCGGCCCAGAGGAAGCGAAGCGGCAACTTGTCGACGAAGTGCTGAAGCGCGGCGAGATCGCGCGCGTCCAGCAGTCGGTCAGCACCCAGGACGTTGACGCCGCCTTTGCGCGGTTTGCCGCGGGAAACAAGATGTCGGCCGACCAACTCGGCAAGATCCTCGACCAGGCTGGTGTCGGCGTCGATCATTTCAAGCAGTATATCGCCGTTCAGATGAGTTGGCCCCGCGTCGTCAATTTCCGCTTCGGCAACGCCAATCGCCTCACCGGCGGCGACCTTGTGAAGCGCATGATGGAAGGCGGCGGCAACAAGCCTGTGACGACGGAATATTTCCTCCAGCAGGTCATCTTCGTCATTCCGGAATCCAAGCGCGGCGCGATTACGGCAAAACGGCAGGCCGAAGCGAACGCTTCGCGGTCGCAGTTCCCCGGTTGCGATACGTCCAAGGTCTTTGCGGCCAATTATCGCGACGTCTCGATTCGCAGCCTCGGCCGCGTGCTTGCCCAGCAATTGCCGGAAGACTGGAAGCCGCTCATCGAAAAGGCTGGCGACGGCATGACGACTGGCACGCGCGTCACCGAAAAGGGTGTCGAATATCTTGCAATCTGCAAGAAGCGTCAGGTCAACGACGATACTGCCGCCGAAATCGTCTTCCGGGCTGAGGACCTCGGCAAGAAGAAAGCTGGCGGTGACGACCCGAACAGCGCGAAGTACCTCGAAGAACTGCGTGAAAAGGCGCAGATCATCAACAAGTAACGGGCGACCATGAACAAGACGAGCGGCAGGCCGATCGCCCTGACGATGGGCGACCCGGCCGGTATCGGCCCGGACATCAGCCTGGCCGTGTGGGCAAGGCGCGAGACACGGGCGACGCCGCCCTTCCTCCTGATTGGCGATCCTGCGGTGCTTTCGGCCCGCGCAAAGGCTCTCGGCCAAGCGGTGCGGATAACGGAAACCGATTGCCTCGATGCCTGCGCGGTCTTCGCGGACGCCCTACCCGTATTGCCGGTGCTGTGTGCGGCTCCGGTTGTCGCCGGTCAACCCGATGCGGCCAACGCCTTCGCCGTCACCGCCGCCATCGATACCGCCGTGCGGCTCGTCATGGCCGGCGAAGCAACGGCGGTCGCCACCAACCCTATTGCCAAGGCTGTGCTCTACGAAGCCGGCTTTCGCTTCCCTGGCCACACCGAATACCTCGCGCATCTCGCGGAAAAGGAAACCGGGGTGCCCGCCCTGCCGGTGATGATGCTGGCCGGACCGAAGCTGCGTGCGGTTCCCGTCACGATCCATATTCCGCTCAAGGATGTTCCCGGCGCGCTGACGCAGGACTTGATCCACCAGACCTGCATGATAACGGCTGCCGACCTCCGAAGCCGCTTCGGCTTGGCGAGGCCGCGCCTTGCGGTGGCCGGTCTCAACCCGCACGCGGGCGAAGGCGGTGCGCTCGGCCTCGAGGACGATGCCCTCATCCGTCCCGTCGTAAACCGGCTCCGCGCCGAGGGACTGGATATCGTCGGCCCCCTCCCGGCTGATACTATGTTCCACGACCGCGCCAGGGAGACCTACGACGCAGCGATCTGCATGTATCATGACCAGGCATTGATACCCGCGAAGGCGCTTGGCTTCGACGACAGCGTGAATGTCACGCTCGGGCTGCCCTTTATCAGAACGTCGCCGGACCACGGCACCGCTTTCGGCATCGCCGCAAAAGGCATCGCGCGCGAAGACAGTCTGCTAGCAGCGCTTCGCCTCGGAGCGGAGCTCGCCGCCAATACGGAAGGGACGCATCGCTGATGGCGGCGCTCGACGGTCTGCCGCCGCTCAGAGACGTCATCCAGCGTCACGGTCTCGACGCAAAGAAGGCGCTCGGGCAGAATTTCCTGCTGGACCTCAATCTCACCCAGAAGATCGCGCGTACGGCCGGTCCGCTCGACGGCGTGACCGTCATCGAAGTTGGACCGGGGCCGGGTGGCCTCACGCGGGCGATCCTGGCGCTCGGCGCCAAAAAGGTCGTGGCGATCGAACGCGACGCCCGCTGCCTGCCGGCACTAGCCGAAGTCGCCGCCCACTATCCTGGACGGCTCGACGTGATCGAGGCCGATGCGCTGAAGGTCCCATTCGAAACGCTCGCCAGCGGCCCGGTGCGCATCATCGCCAACCTGCCCTACAACGTCGGCACGCAGCTTCTCGTCAACTGGCTGCTGCCGGAGCAATGGCCGCCGTTCTGGCAGTCGATGACGCTGATGTTCCAGCGCGAAGTTGGTCTGCGGATCGTGGCGGGTGCCGACGACGACCACTATGGCCGTCTGGGCGTTCTCTGTGGCTGGCGGACAAAGGCGCGCATGGCCTTCGACGTTTCACCGCAAGCTTTCACGCCGCCGCCCAAGGTCACCTCGTCAGTCGTCCATCTGGAGCCGATCGCCGACCCGATCCCTTGCCCTGTCTCCGCCCTCGAAAAAGTGACGCAGGCCGCCTTCGGCCAACGCCGCAAAATGCTGCGTCAGAGCCTGAAAAGCCTGGGTGGCGAGGCGCTGCTGGCAAGGGCTGACATCGATCCCCAAAGGCGCGCCGAAACGCTGACCGTCGAGGAATTTTGTCGCCTTGCGAACTGTCTCGGTGGTTAGAGCAATTCCAGGAAACGTGTGTGGCGGTTTTCCGTCCGGAATTGCGCAAATTCAAAGAGATAGATCATTTCACTGTTTCGATGAAACAATGAAGGTCCAGAGACGCCCTTCTTGATTAAAAGGGATTTTCCATCAGCAGCCCGTTGACGAACTCGAACAGGCCGGGGCGGCGGTCGCGGCGCAGGCGTTCGGCTTCCACGATCGCCCGGACGGCAGAGAACGCCCGATCGAGATCGTCGTTGACGACGATATAGTCGTATTCACGCCAATGTTCGATCTCTGCGCGTGAATTGGCGAGCCGGGTTGCAATCACTTCCTCGCTGTCCTCGGCGCGCCGGTGCAGCCGCGACTGCAATTCGGCCATGGACGGCGGCAGAATGAAGATCGAGACGACATCGCCGCCCATCTTTTCCTGCAATTGCTGGGCGCCCTGCCAATCGATGTCGAAGAGCATGTCACGACCTTCGGCCATCGCCGCCTCGACGGCATCGCGCGGGGTTCCATAGAAGTTGCCGTGCACCTCCGCCCATTCGAGGAGCGAGTCTGTCGTTCGCAGCGCCTCGAATTCGCGGATCGACTTGAAAAAATAATGCCGCCCCTCGATCTCGCTCGAGCGCTTGGCGCGTGTCGTCACGCTCACCGAGATGCTGAGTTCCGGATCGGCCTCCAAGAGGTTGCGGGCGATCGTCGACTTACCGGCACCCGACGGCGACGAAATTACGAGCATCAACCCACGGCGGGCGATCTTGATGGGCGAAGCGGTCGCCGATTTCATGTCTTACTCCAGATTCTGAACCTGCTCGCGAAACTGATCGATCACGACCTTCAACTCGATTCCAGCGGCCGAAACGGCGGCCGCATTCGACTTCGAACAGATGGTATTCGATTCGCGGTTAAATTCCTGTGCCAGGAAATCCAGCTTGCGGCCGACGGGGCCGCCCTTAGCGAGAAGATCGCGAGCGGCGGCGACGTGCGAACCGAGACGGTCGATCTCCTCTCTAAGATCCGCTTTCGTGGCAAGCAAAGCGACCTCCGCGTGCAGTCTTTCGCGGTCGAGGGAGGACGCGCCCTCCATTATCAGCGCCACCTGCTGCGCCAGCCGTTCGGCGATCGCGGAAGGGCTCCGGGACGGGTCGCTCTCCACGCTGGCTGTCAATTGCTCGATGCGATCCACATGCGCAAGCAGGATCTGGCCGAGCGCCGCCCCCTCCTCTTCGCGCATGGACCGCAAGTCTCCAAGCGCGAGCGCCAAGCCGGAGAGGATATCGGCGTCGCGTCCGGCGCGCTCGCTTTCGCTTTCTTCCGGCTCCCGAAAGTCGACGATGCCGCGGATCGAGAGCAGCGTGTCGAACTTCAGCGGCGCGGGATCGACGAGATCACCAAGCTGCTCGCGCAGCCTCAATACGGCCGACAACGCACCCTGGTTGATGACGGCCTCGACGGCGGCCTCGCCGCCGCTGACGTTGAGGCCGATTTGCAGATTGCCGCGAGCGAAATATTCCGAGGCAAGGCGCCGGCAGTCGGGCTCGAAGCGTTCAAGGCCCTGCGGCAAGCGGAGGCGAATATCGAGCCCCTTGCCGTTAACCGACCGCAATTCCCAGGCCCAGCGATGGCGTCCGCTGCTGCCTTCCCTCCTTGCAAAGCCAGTCATCGATTGGAGCGGCATCATTACCTCCGTCCGCTGCTGCATGTTTTCCTAAATCGACGTCGATTCGAAGATGAAGCCATGCAGCGTTTCAAAGTGCGATGGCGACCTCTGCGCGTCTGAAAAGCCGCGGGGCGCTGCAGTCGCAAAACCAATAGGGCGACGGCGCGGCATCCCGCAAGGGATATCCGCGCCGCACCCTGTCCGTCCACAATAAGGGCCTGTTACTGCGCCGCCTCGGCCGGTGTCACTGTCGGCTCGGCGGTTTTGGCCGCTTCTGCCGCCTTGGCTGCCTCTGCCGCCTTCTCCGCTTCGACCTTTCTCCAACGCCTGACGTTGGCGTTGTGTTCATCCAGCGTCGCGGCAAAGACATGGCCGCCCGTTCCGTCCGCGACGAAATAAAGTTCCGGCGTGCGCGAAGGGTTGGCGACGGCTTCGAGTGCCGCGCGGCCCGGATTGGCGATCGGGGTCGGCGGCAGCCCTTTGATGAGATAGGTGTTGTATGGCGTTTGCTTATCAAGGTCCGACTTCAGGATTGCCCGGTCCGCCGGCTTCCCCTCCCCGCCGAAGATGCCGTAGATAATGGTGGGGTCGGATTGCAGCCGCATGCCCTTTTCGAGGCGGTTGATAAAGACCGATGCCACGCGCGGCCGCTCGTCTGCGCGGCCCGTTTCCTTTTCGACGATCGAGGCCAGTGTCACGAACTCCTCGACGTTCGTGACCGGAAGATCGGGGTCGCGCATTTCCCAGATCTGATCGACCAAAGCCTTCTGCGCCGCAATCATCTGCTGAACGATCTCGGCACGCTTGGTGCCGCGGGTGAACTTGTAAGTGTCAGGCTTGAGCGAGCCCTCCGACGGCAGATCCAGCGGCAGGTCGCCGACCAGCACCGGATCGTCGGCAAGCTTCTTGAACATCTGCTTGACCGTCAGTCCCTCCGGAAGCGAAACGGAGTACAGGATCGACTTGCCGGACTTCAGCAGTTGCATGATTTCCTGCATCGACGATCCGGCCTTGATCTCGTATTCGCCCGCTTTCAGGGTTTCGTTGTCGAGATAGGCCTCAGACACGAAACGGAACACGCGTCCGTCGGTAATGATGTTGTTGCGCTCAAGGCCGCTGGCAATTTCGCTGATGCCGGCGCCATTGCGAACAATGAAGTTCTTGTTGGCTTCCAGCGGGCCGGGCTTTTCGTATTCGTGCATCGCATAATAGACCGCGCCGGCGGCTGCGAGCGCCACGAAGACGATGACCGTCATCACGAAATTGAGAAAGATGACGACCTGGCTGCGCGCCTTGCGGGAACGCTTCGGCGGTTGCGGAACCTTTTCCGGGCGCAGGGCCTCGCTTGCCGATTTCGGGATGATCGGCCCATTGCTCCCGGTTTCATTGCGGCCGAACTGTGCCGCGCTGTTATCGTTTGAGTCGCTCACGATTATCCCGAATCCGAAATTCGCAATCTCGACTGAGCTGCCACCGATGCGAATTTCGGCTTAGACCGACGGCAAGCTGAATGTGTCAGAGCAATGGATGTTCTACAAATTGTCAGAAATGCCTTGCGCGAACATAGTCTCGGCGTCGCCGACCTGCGACGGCGAATCCTCCGATTACAGCTTGTAGCGAGCAATGCGGCAAAAAGCAGGATCACAAGCCGGCGTTTGAACTGCGCCGGATGGTCGAAAGCGGTTTTCCGACGCGATGACGATCCTTGGCAGATCTAGCCGAGAACCGCCATGATCGATTGTCTCGTGTAATCGGTCTTAAAGTGCGCCGCATTCAAATGGACCCACGCGATGCGCTTTAAGTCTTTGTTTGCATGCATGTCGTTGTCCCGAAACCGCGGCACACTTTCGGGCGACATGCATTAGTTGCCGTTATAGCGGCGCAGCACCAGCGAGGCATTCGTGCCGCCGAAACCAAAGGAGTTCGACAGCGCGACGTTGATCTCCCGCTTGCGCGCAACATGCGGCACCAGGTCGATCTTTGTCTCGACGGAGGGATTGTCGAGGTTCAGGGTCGGCGGAGCGATATTGTCGCGAATCGCAAGCGCCGAGAAGATCGCCTCGATCGCGCCCGCGGCGCCGAGCAGGTGTCCGATTGCCGACTTGGTCGACGACATGGATATCTTGGAAGCGCTGTTGCCGACCAGCCGCTCGACCGCGCCGAGCTCGATCGTGTCGGCCATCGTCGACGTGCCGTGAGCATTGATATAGTCGATATCGGCGGCCATCAGACCGGCGCGCTTCAATGCCATTTGCATGCAACGATAGGCGCCGTCGCCGTCCTCGGATGGAGCGGTGATGTGGAAGGCGTCGCCGGACAGACCATAGCCGACGATTTCGGCATAGATCTTGGCGCCGCGTGCCTTCGCATGTTCCAGCTCTTCGAGGATGACGACGCCTGCGCCCTCACCCATGACGAAACCGTCGCGATCGGCGTCATAGGGGCGCGATGCCTTTTCCGGGTTATCGTTGTGCTGGGTCGAGAGCGCCTTGCAGGCCGCGAAACCTGCGAGCGAGATGCGGCAGATCGGCGATTCGGTGCCGCCCGCCACCATCACGTCGGCATCGCCGAGCGCGATCAGCCGACTTGCGTCGCCGATCGCGTGCGCGCCCGTCGAGCAGGCGGTCACCACCGAATGGTTCGGGCCACGCAGCTTGTGGCGAATGGAAACCTGACCCGACGCGAGATTGATCAGACGGCCGGGAATGAAGAACGGAGAAATACGACGCGGGCCCTTGTCGCGCAGCGTATAGCCCGCGTCGACGATACCCTCGAGACCACCGATGCCAGAGCCGATCAGCACGCCGGTCGCAATCTGGTCCTCATCGCTTTCCGGCTTCCAGTCGGCATCGGCCAGTGCCATGTCGGCGGCCGCCATCGCATAAACGATGAAGGGATCGACCTTGCGCTGCTCCTTCGGCTCCATCCAGTCGTCAGCATTGAAGGTACCGTCCGAGCCGTCGCCGAAAGGAATACGGCAGGCGATCTTGGCAGGAAGATCCTCAACCTCGAATTCGGTGACCTTGCGCGCAGCGTTCTGGCCCGCGATAAGACGCGACCAACTGACCTCGGTTCCGCAACCCAAAGGAGATACCATGCCGGTACCGGTGATAACGACACGTCTCATAAACCGTGACCCACCCTGACTGTTCAGTTCTAGAGCCGGACCGGACCACGCGTGACGACCCCGATCCGTGCATCCATTGTAAGCTTCTCATGTGACGATCAGAGGGAAAGGCGGGAACGCTTTGCTGATCGAGACCCGCGGTCGACGCAGGCCAGCCCACTCCCTGGGCTGGTACGGGCCGCACATGCGGCCCGTCAACGGCCTAGACCGTAAAGATCAGGCTTGAGCCTTCTCGATGAACTTGACGGCGTCGCCGACGGTCAGGATCGAATCTGCTGCGTCATCTGGGATCTCGACACCGAATTCTTCTTCGAATGCCATGACCAATTCGACGGTGTCGAGCGAGTCCGCGCCGAGGTCATCGATGAAGCTTGCGCCTTCGCTGACCTTTTCGGCGTCGACGCCAAGATGATCAATAACAATTTTCTTCACGCGTTCTGCGATATCGCTCATGTCGGAGTTCCTCGACCTTGGTTTCTCTGCGGCGCCATTCTTGGCGCCGTCACTTTCATTCAAGCCTGATAGACCAAGATGGTCCGCCGGGCAATCCATCCAACCGAACCCGCGGAAAACCCAAGGCAGCAAGGGCTGCCGGACACCTAGCCGGACCGGTCGACTGCGCACAGTCATGGCCCGATTAACACGGTTTAAGTCTGCCGCAAAGGGCGAAAATGCCCGACATTCGCTTGGTCAACATTGAATTTCAGGCATTTGGCATCGACCGGTGAAGGCGGCGAACCAGGTGGCGGCGACGGGTCACATGCGCCGTTCGCCGCCGGTGTCGGATCAGATCATCGCCATGCCGCCATTGACGTGAATGGTCTGGCCGGTGACGTACCCTGCTTCGTTCGAAGCGAGATATGCAACGGCGGATGCGACCTCTGCACCCGAGCCCATCCGCCGCATCGGGATCGCACCCATGATGGCCTCCTTCTGCTTGTCATTAAGCTTACCGGTCATCGCACTTTCGATGAAGCCCGGAGCGACGCAGTTGACGGTAACGTTACGGGTGGCGATTTCCTGCGCGAGCGACTTGGAGAAGCCGATCATGCCGGCCTTCGAGGCACAATAGTTGGCCTGCCCTGGATTCCCGGTGACGCCGACGACGGAGGTGATGTTGACGATGCGGCCGAATCGGCGACGCATCATCGGGTGAGTGAGCTCACGGGTCAGGCGGAAGACCGCCGTGAGATTGACCTCGATGACGCTGTCCCAGTCTTCATCACTCATGCGGACGAAAAGCCCGTCCTTGGTGATGCCAGCATTGTTGACGAGGATATCGACGCCGCCGAGTTCAGCCTCCGCCTTCTCGCCAAGCGCCTTGACTTCGGCACGGTCGGAAAGGTTGGCAGGGAAGATCTGGACACGCTCGCCAAGCGTGTTGGCGAGCGCTTCGAGCTTCTCGACGCGCGTGCCATGCAGGCCGACGATGGCGCCCTGTGCGTGCAGGATGCGGGCGATTTCCTCGCCGATTCCGCCGGATGCGCCGGTGACGAGAGCCTTGCGGCCGGAAAGATCAAACATGGGCTTGTTCCTTATAGCTGGAGCGCTCAGGCCAGAAGGGCGGCGAGCGCCGTGTCGATATCGGCGGGCGTATTGACGGCGATGCCGCTGACAGTTTTGTCGATCCGCCGAGCAAGTCCCGTCAGGACCTTGCCCGAGCCGATTTCATAAAGCGTGGTGACGTTGTTGGCCGCAAACCACTCGACCGTTTCGCGCCAACGCACCTGGCCGGTCACTTGCTCGACGAGCAACCGGGCGATCTCGCCGGCGTCGCTCACCGGAGCAGCCAGAACATTCGCCACAAGCGGAACGGAGGGGTCGCGCTTCTCGACCCTGGCGAGTGCGTCGCGCATGGCGTCAGCGGCGGGCGCCATCAGCGAGGAGTGGAAAGGTGCGGAGACCGGCAGCATGAGCGCGCGTTTGGCGCCCTTTGCCGAGGCGAGTGCGGCTGCCTTCTCCACTGCCTGCTTCTCGCCCGAGATCACCAACTGCCCGCCGCCATTGTCGTTGGCGATCTGGCAGGAGCCGAGCGAGGACGCCTCACGACAAACCGCGTCAACGTCCGCATGTTCCAGGCCGATGATGGCCGCCATTGCGCCTTTGCCGACGGGGACAGCCGCCTGCATCGCATTGCCGCGAATGCGCAGGAGCCGTGCGGCATCGGCAAGCGAAAATGTTCCGGCAGCGCAAAGTGCTGAATATTCGCCAAGCGAATGGCCGGCGACGAAAGCGACCTTGTTCTTGAGATCGAGCCCCTTGGCCTCAAGCACGCGGATCACGGCCATGGAGACGGCCATCAGCGCCGGCTGAGCGTTTGCCGTCAGCGTCAGCGTTTCCTCCGGTCCGTTCCACATGACGTCCGACAGCTTCTCGCCGAGCGCTTCATCGACCTCGGCGAAGACGGCCGCCGCCTCCGGAAAGGCGTCCGCCAGATCCTTGCCCATGCCGACAGCCTGACTGCCCTGCCCGGGGAACGTGAATGCAATGCTCATGGGGTGCCCCTCCCTGGATCATGAGACGATCGGAACCAACCAGACCCTCGCGATCGTTCTTTACACATTAGAGCGGATGCCGGCGCAAACCGCCTCACATGCCTCATCCGCGCCAGTTTTCCTCTCCATTCACATTCCTGAAGAGGGTGTCAAGCGCGGAGGCCGTCCTTCACCGCTGCGAACAGGCTTTTGCCCTTGATCTTCGTCAATCAAGGCGTAAGTTTGCCCGCGCATTTGCTGCCGCGCCCGCAAAACAGCCATAGACCGCGGCACCACTCAATTTATTGGCGGCGCGCCCTTCCCTCCCACCGGCGCGAAACCGCCCTCCACGAGGACGCTACTTCATGCGCTACAACACGCTGGGCCGCACAGGCATCAAGGTTTCGGAAATCTGCCTCGGCACAATGACCTGGGGCTCGCAGAATACGCAGAGCGAAGCCCATGGACAGCTTAATTACGCCTTCGACCGTGGCGTCAATTTCATCGATACGGCCGAACTCTATCCGACGACACCGCTTTCGGCGGAAACCTACGGCAACACGGAACGCATCATCGGGAACTGGCTGGCGGCACGCGGCCGGCGCGACGAGGTGGTCCTCGCGACCAAGGTCGCCGGCCCCGGCCGTCCTTATATCCGCGACGGCGGACCAATGACGCCCGAAGGGATCGAGGAGGCCCTGAATGCCAGCCTCAAGCGGCTGAAGACGGACTATGTGGACCTCTACCAGCTTCATTGGCCGAATCGCGGCCACTATCACTTCCGCAATGCCTGGTCCTACGACCCGTCGAAGCAGGACAAGGAGCATGTCGCCGCCGACCTGAAGGCGATCCTCGACAAGCTTGGCGAGCTCGTGAAGGCCGGCAAGATCCGCGCGATCGGCCTCTCCAACGATACCGCCTGGGGCACGATGAGGATGCTCGATCTTTCCAACAGATGTGGCCTGCCGCGCGTCGCGACTATCCAGAACGAATACAACCTGCTCTATCGCGCTTATGATCTCGATCTGGCGGAGCTGTCCCATCATGAGGATGTCGGCCTGCTTGCCTATTCGCCGCTCGCGGCCGGTCTCCTGACCGGCAAATATCTGGAGGGGGCAAAACCTGCAGGATCGCGCCTGTCGATCAACGGCGATCTCGGCGGCCGCTTCACGCCGCACCAGGAACCCGCCGTTGCCGCCTATGTAGCGCTCGCCCGCGAGCATGGCCTCGATCCGGCGCAGATGGCGATTGCCTTCTGCCTGGCACGCCCTTTCATGGCTTCGGTCATCATCGGCGCAACGTCGACGGAACAATTGAGGACCGACATCGGCGGTGCCGCTATCACGCTTTCGCAAGATGTGATGAACGGCATCCGGCGCCTCCATCGGCTCTACCCGGCGCCGATCTGAGCCGTTCCCGCCGCGAAGCGGGGCTCAAGCCGCCATCTGACGGCAACTCTCGGCGCAGCGCCAGCAGGCTTCGGCGCATTCGGCCATGTCGCCGATGCGCTCGCAATCCTTGGCGCATTCGGTGCAGATTTCCGCACATTCCCGGCACAGATGCGGGTGATGAGGGCTCCCGATCAACATGAAATGCGCCGCGGTCCGGCAGATCTCGGCGCAGGCCGCCATCAGCCTGAAATGCGCCGGCTCGGTATGTTCGCCGCCCGCCTGGAGGCAATGATTCATCGCGGTCGACAGGCAGGCGGCATAGCAATCCAGGCAATTGTCGATGCACGCTTGCATTCTTGGATCAACATGGGCCATCGTCGACTCCCGCTGTTTTGAGTTGCCGTTATCCAACAGCAACGCTTGGTGATTGTTCCCACGGACAGCCCCGGACGCCGAAGTTCGGATCGCGGCTTGCATTTCAGCGGAAAATCCGTATAAGCGCGCTGTTCGAAACACCCGGTCTTCTGGCTGGTGGCTGAACGGAGGGCCGGTTTCCGCGTTGGAAGCCGCCAGGAATGCAAGGCATTCCAGCCTCCCGTGTCTCCGCTCTCGACCGTCTCGATACAACACTTTCTTGCCGGCCGCCTCGCGGCCCATAGAACAGTCGTTGAGGCTTAGCCGCCGAGGTCCGGGCTGATTAACGCAAGAAAGGCAAGCCACAATGGCTCTTTATGAACACGTATTCCTTGCCCGGCAGGATATCACGCCGCAGCAGGTCGATGCCCTCGTCGAGCAGTACAAGGGTGTCATCGAAGCGAACGGCGGCAAGGTCGGTCGCGTTGAGAACTGGGGCCTGAAGTCCCTCACCTACCGCATCAAGAAGAACCGCAAGGCTCATTACGTCCTGATGGACATCGATGCTCCGGCACCGGCCGTGCACGAAGTAGAGCGCCAGATGCGCATCAACGAAGACGTCCTGCGCTACATGACGATCGCCGTCGAAAAGCACGAGGAAGGCCCGTCCGCGATGATGCAGAAGCGCGATCGCGACGATCGTCCGCGCCGCGATGGCGACCGTCCGGACCGTGGTGGTTTCGGCGATCGTGGTCCGCGCCCGGACCGTGGCGACCGTGAAGACCGTCCGCGCCGTCCGCGTGAAGACCGCGCGTAACCCGAAGCTTAGGAGATAAAAACAATGGCTGAAGTTTCTTCCGCTCCGGTACGCCGTCCGTTCCACCGTCGCCGCAAGACCTGCCCCTTCTCGGGCGCGAACGCTCCGCGGATCGACTACAAGGACGTCCGCCTCCTGCAGCGCTACATTTCCGAGCGCGGCAAGATCGTTCCGTCCCGCATCACGGCCGTATCCCAGAAGAAGCAGCGCGAACTCGCCCAGGCGATCAAGCGCGCACGCTTCCTCGGCCTGCTGCCCTACGTCGTATCGTAAGGCGAACTGACTCTCCGTCAGTCGGTTGACTCGACGGAAGCTGACTCCGAGGCAAGGCACTTCCGCACCGTGAGTGCCTTGCTTTTCTCCCTTCCGCGGTGGGCGCGGATCGGAACCGGCGCATGCGCCAAAATCCCATGTTGGGGCCAAAGCTCGACGGCGACCCCTAACTGCGTTGAAGCAGGACAGCGAACGTGAATATCTGGAACAGGACATCGCTGATCACCGGCGCCCTCGCCGGCATTACCGCCGCCGTTCTGTCGATGGGCGCGAACACGCAGTCGTCCTTTGCGATCGTTCTCTACGCAGCGTCCGCACTGCCCATCCTGATCGCCGGCCTCGGCTGGGGCAACGCAGCCGCGATCGTCGCGATCGTCGTTGCCGGCGCGACTGCCGCCACGCTCGTTTCCTCCTATTTCGCGCTGCTGATCCTGCTCGTGACGCTTGTTCCGGCCGGCTGGCTCAGCCACCTCGCAAACCTTGCGCGCCCGGCCCCCGAACTCGGCGGCCCCGACGGCGCCCTAGCCTGGTATCCGTTGTCTGACATCCTCGGCCATCTCGCCGGGCTCGTTACCGTCGGCATGATCATCGTCGGCTACATCGTCGGTTACGATTCCAGCGTCTCGGACCAGATGATCGACATGGTGATCGAGGCGGTAAAGGCGCAGGAGCCGCTCTACAATCCGGATGCCGCGGCAATTGCCCAGATCAAGTCGATGTTCACGCTCGCGCTGCCGCTCGTGCAGGGTGCAATCTGGGTGCTGATGCTATTTGCCGCCTATTATCTCGCAACCCGGACCGTCCAGATGTCCGGAGGGTCGCTGCGTCCGCGCGAAGACATTCCGTCGTCGTTGAGGATGCCGCGCAACGCCATTTTTATGTTTCTCGCCGGCCTGGTCCTCGCCTTTCTCGGCGGAGCGCCGGCGGCGATCGGCGCCCTCATTTGCGGCACGTTCGGCGCAGGCTTCCTGCTCTCGGGCTTTGCCTCGTTCCACTTCCGCACGCGTGGCAAGTCCTGGCGGCTTCCCGTTCTGTGGATCGCCTACCTGTCGGTGCTCGTGTTCACGATCCCGGCTGTGTTCTTCCTCCTGTCCGGCCTGACCGACACGCGACGCACCATCGCGGTCACGCCGACGGGAAAAAACTGACCAACGAAACAACGACAAACTGAAAGGAAATCGAAATGGAAGTCATTCTCCTCGAACGCATCGCCAAGCTCGGCCAGATGGGCGAAACCGTAAAGGTTCGCGACGGCTTCGCACGCAACTACCTGCTGCCGCTCGGCAAGGCGCTGCGCGCCAACTCCGCCAACAAGGCACGTTTTGAATCCGAGCGCGCGACGCTCGAAGCCCGCAACCTCGAGCGCAAGTCCGAAGCCCAGAAGGTCGCAGACAAGCTCGACGGCAAGTCCTTCATCATCGTCCGCTCCGCTGGTGAAACCGGCCAGCTCTACGGCTCGGTTGCTGCCCGTGACATCGTCGAGGCGCTTGCTGCCGAAGGCTTCAACATCAACCGCAACCAGGTCGATCTCAACCACCCGATCAAGGCGATCGGCGTGCACAAGGTCACGCTGCACCTGCATGCGGAAGTCGAGATCGCCGTCGAAGTCAACGTCGCCCGTTCGACGGAAGAAGCCGAGCGCCAGGCCAAGGGCGAAAGCCTGACGTCCGCCGACGCCATCTACGGTGTCGACGAAGACGCCCTGAAGCCGGAAGACTTCTTCAACCCGGAAGCCGAGTTCGAAACTGAAGAAGAATAATCTTCAAAGGCATACTTCGAAAAAAGGCCCGGATCCTTCGATCCGGGCTTTTTTGTCTGCAGCGAGCGGCGGCAGTGAAGCGCATCTACGCGCACCCGCACGATGGTGATTCAGCGGCCTTGTCGACTTGGATGACGGTTGCAGAGGGACGTTCGAACGCGAATCGGGTACGTTGCCAGCACTCACGACGTCAACCGCCACTGCCCGGCGATGGATATTTTTTCGGCGCTTCGACGCTGCCCCTGTGGATCAGTCGAACAACGGGCAAAGGCAGTGGGCGGGGTTGCATGCTTCGGCACTGTTGCACGCTTACACTAGACTCGTGAGGGCGTAGAAAGCACACGGGATAGCTCAGAAAAATTACACGCGGAAACGGACAGACGATGAACGACGCAGCGCGCAAGCTCGCTCCCTTGGCCAAGGATCAGGCGGACCAGCACTATCGCGAAGCGCCGAACAATCTCGAAGCCGAGCAGGCCTTGCTTGGCGCGATCCTGGTCAACAACGACGCGTTCTACCGGGTGTCCGATTTCCTGAAGCCGGTGCATCTGTTCGAGCCGTTGCACCGCCGCATCTTCGAGGTTGCCGGCGAGATCATCCGCATGGGCAAGACCGCCAACCCGGTCACGATCAAGACCTTCCTCAAGGCGGACGAAAAAGTCGGCGACCTGACCGTTGCCCAATATCTCGCACGCCTTGCGGCCGAAGCCGTGTCGATCATCAATGCCGAGGATTACGGCCGCGCCATCTACGACCTGGCGCTCCGCCGCTCACTGATCACCATCGGCGAGGATATGGTCAACATCGCCTATGACGCGCCGCTCGACATGCCTCCGCAGAGCCAGATCGAGGACGCGGAGCGGCGCCTTTTCGAACTTGCCGAAACAGGACGCTATGACGGCGGCTTCCAGTCATTCAGCGACGCTGTGACACTCGCCATCGACATGGCTGCGACGGCGAAGGACAGGGACGGCCATCTCTCCGGCATTTCGACCGGCATCCAATCGCTCGATGGAAAGATGGGCGGCCTGCAGCGTTCGGACCTGATCATACTCGCCGGGCGCCCTGGCATGGGCAAGACGTCGCTCGCGACCAACATCGCCTACAACATCGCCGCAGCTTATGAGCCCGAGGTGCAACCGGACGGCTCCTTCAAGGCGAGGAACGGCGGTGTCGTAGGCTTCTATTCCCTCGAAATGTCGTCCGAGCAGCTCGCCACGCGTATCATCTCCGAGCAGACCGAGGTTTCGTCCTCGAAGATCCGGCGCGGCGACATTTCGGAAGCCGATTTCGAGAAGCTCGTCGCCTGCTCGATGATGATGCAGAAGGTGCCGCTCTATATCGACCAGACCGGTGGTATCTCGATCGCCCAGCTCGCGGCGCGCGCCCGTCGCCTCAAACGTCAGCGTGGCCTCGACGTGCTCGTGGTCGACTACGTCCAACTCATGACCGGTTCCAAGAAATCGGGCGAGAACCGGGTGCAGGAAATCACCGAAATCACCACCGGCCTCAAGGCGCTCGGCAAGGAACTGAACGTGCCGATCATCGCGCTCTCACAGCTCTCGCGCGCCGTGGAAAGCCGTGAAGACAAGCGCCCGCAGCTCTCGGACCTGCGTGAATCCGGATCGATCGAGCAGGACGCCGACGTCGTCCTCTTCGTGTTCCGCGAGGAATACTATGTGAAGAACATGGAACCGCGCGACGAACTCGATCCGAAATACGAAGATTGGAAGATGAAGATGGAGCAGGTGAAGGGCACGGCCGACGTGATCATCGCCAAACAGCGACATGGGCCGACCGGCACGGTGAAGCTCGCCTTCCAGTCCGAATTCACGCGCTTCTCGGACCTGGCGGATCCGTCCTTCACACAGTACGAGCACTGAGCTGGCAGGCAGCGCGTCCTCGCTCCGCTCCGGCCTCTCACGCGCCGATCAGCGCTCTGGCGACGGCCACAACAATCACACCCGTCGCAACCGCCGCCAGCAGCGGCAGCCGCGTCGCGGCGAGCGCCGTCGCGAGCGCCGCAAGCGTTTCGGCCGGTCCGGTGACAAGCGCGGTCGGGGCGATGACGGCCATTAGGACAGCCGGCGGTATGGCCTCCAAGGCCCTTCTTTGTTGCGGTCCGATTGTCACGAAACGGATGAGTAGCAAGCCGCTGATGCGTGTCAGAACCGTCGCTGCGGCCATCGCCAGGATCGCGAGAAAAACATTCGGATCGACTGTCATGCACAGGCCTCCCGGCGCTGATCGATGACAAGCGTTGCAATGACGCCGGCGGCAGCACCTGCAGCGATATACCAGACGCCGGACAGCAATTGGTGAGTCAGCACCGCCGCCGCGGCACTTGCCGCAAGCACGGCGCCGGTCTCGCGCCCCTTCCAGAACCCCATCAGCAGAACGACAAAGACCGCCGGAAAGGCAAAGTCGAGACCGATTGCCTTCGGGTCGCCAAGGAAAGCGCCGGCCACCGAGCCCGCGAGGCTTGTCAAAACCCACACGAAGTAGAAAGGCACAGCAAGACCGGCATACCAGGCGGCGGACAGGCGAGCCTGTGCTGCCCGGGTCTCGGCCATTGCCCAGATTTCATCGGCAAGCAGCAGCATTGCGGCGTATTTCGCCGGGCCGGAGAAAGCGGGCATCTTGGTGCCAATCGAGGCGCTCATCAGCACGTGCCGGATATTGACGAGCAGTGCCGAAAAACCGAGCGCCGCCCAGGACGCCGGATGACTCCAGATGTCCATTGCGACGAACTGCGAGCCGCCGGCAAAGACGAAGGCACTCATCAGCGTCACCTCGAGGCTGGACAGACCCTTGCTTGCCGCAACGGCACCAAAGACAAGGCCGATCGGCATAACGGCGACGATGAGCGGCGCCATGGCCCTGACGCCACCAGCAAACTCTCGAAAAACATCCTTGGTATTCACGCCCGTCACTCCGCATTTCAATTGCATCAACGCAATAGATGCGAAGAAGGCGGCGCGTCTTGAACGAAAGTGATCAGCCGGCCCGGAAGGCGCCCGGAGTCACGCCGGTTCTTGCTTTGAAGTGGCGGGTGAAGTGCGCCTGATCGGCAAAGCCGCAATGATAGGCCGTATCGACCGCCGACCAGCCCTGCCGCAGCAGCGTCTTTGCTTCGCGCACGCGCTTGTCGGTCAAGAAGGCGTGCGGGGTAATGTGGAATTCCTTGCGGAATGCGCGAATCAGATGCGCACGGCTGAGCCCAGCCACCTCAGCAAGCTCGTCGAGGCCCAGGTCGCGGGAATAGTTGGCGATCAGATAGTCCCTCGCGCGATGCACGGCCGAAGGCTCGCGCGTCTCCACGGGAAGGATGATGGCGCTGCCGTGACGCTGGAAAAGCTTGGCCAGGAAGCCGAACATTCCCTCGTCCGCCTCCAGGGCACCCGCCCTTTCCTCGAGGGCCCTGTGGGCGCGATGAAAGGCGACGGCAAGCTCAGGATCACGAAGCAGCAGTCGCGAGAAGCAGGGCGTTCCTCTGAAGGCGCGACCGGTGACGTCCTCGATGACATCGACCAGCAGTTCCACGGACGGATAGATCATGCGGTAGCGGTAGCCGTCTAGGCCTGGATGCCCGTCGTGAATCTCGTCGGGATTGATGAGATAGAGATCGCCGGGGCCGGTCTGTGATCGTTCGCCCTTAATCGTGCTGATCTGCGAGCCCGCCTCGATTGCGCCGATGCTGAACGTGTCGTGGGCATGGGGCGCAAACTCATGGGTGATGAAGGTGGCGCTCAGGCATTCCATGCCCTTGAACCGCGCATCACGCCAGAAGCGTGTCTGCTCGGCGCCCTTGAGCGGCATGGCCTCGATGGCCTCTTCCTGCGAGATCGTCTGCATCGCTCAAAGGTTAGCGGCATCATCATTGCGCGTCTTGCACAAAAGTGCTCGTTAGGTTCAGCGGCCGCCGGGGACAGCCGATCGTTTGCCGCCTTCGCCGCCAGCATGTATTGCTGCTGTATCGTCCACTCAGAGCTTCCGGTATGCACGACCCTGAATTCCTCTCCGCCTCCAACAGGCTCACCATCGACCTCGCGGCGCTGGCCGACAATTGGCGCGCCATGAACGAACGCTCCGGCGCGGCTCGCGCGGCCGCCGTTCTCAAGGCGGATGCCTATGGGCTCGGCATCGCGCAGGCGGCCCCAGCCCTTTACGCCGCCGGCGCACGCGACTTCTTCGTCGCCAACGCGGAAGAAGGCGCGGAGCTCCGCCCGTTGGTTCCGGATGGGCGCATCTACATTCTGGCCGGCATGTGGCCGGGCAACGAGGAACTTTTCTTCGACAATGATCTCGTGCCGATCATCAACTCGGAGGAGCAACTCGCCGTCTTCATGGCGGCGCTTTCCGAACGCGGCGACCATCCTTGCGTACTTCACGTCGACACCGGCATGAACCGGCTCGGGCTGTCGGTCGAGGAAGCCGTCACGCTTGCCAACGATCCTGCGCGTCCGGCGAGCTTCTCGCCCGTGCTGATCATGAGCCATCTTGCCTGCGGCGACGATCCGAAACACCCGATGAATCTCTATCAGCTCGAGCGCTTCCGTGAGACGGTCGCCGCCTTCGAGGGCGTCCCGGCGAGCCTTGCGAATTCCGGCGGTGTCTTCCTCGGAAAGGACTACCATTTCGATCTTACCCGTCCCGGAATCGCGGTTTATGGCGGCGAGGCGGTAAACGGTGCGATCAACCCGATGAAGCCGGTGGTGACCGCCGAAGCGCGCATCATCCAGGTCCGCAAGGTTCCCTCCGGCGCCACGGCGAGCTACGGCGCATCGGCTCGCTTCTCCCGCGAAAGCCGCATCGCAACGGTCGCGATCGGCTACGCCGACGGATATCACCGTTCGGTTTCCGGCGGCGGTGTGACGCTCAGGCAGGCGATGCCCTCGGGCGCCTATGGCTTCCTGCACGGCAGGAAGGTGCCGCATGTCGGCCGCGTCACCATGGACCTCAGCCTGTTCGACGTCACCGACCTCCCGGAAAAGGCTGTCCGCGCCGGCGATTATATCGAGCTCTTCGGCCGCAATGTCGCGATAGACGACGTCGCGCGCGCCGGCGGAACGATCGGTTACGAGTTGCTGACGAGCCTCGGGCATCGCTATCATCGAAGCTATATTGGCGGCTCTTGAACGCTAGAGCATCCCGATTTCAGCGCCATCGCTGAAGGCGGATAAGATGCTCTAGAATCAAAGAGCTAGAGCGTCCTTTGTGCGTTCGTTTGAACGCACGGCGCTCTAGACCTTCGTTGCTTCTACGGACAGTCGCCGAAAAACACCCTTCCGGGCTGCATTTCGCGGCATTATGTGAACGACGGCGGTGATTCTCGGAATCACGGCCGTATTCACGCAGTCTCCCGCATATCCGAAAGCTAGTCTCG